>NZ_LIPQ01000261.1 GCF_001418135.1 Streptomyces aureus | reverse complement strand
CCTCCCGGCCCCGAGGACGGCTCCCGCATCACCCGACCGAACAGCCACCCCCGGCGCACCACCAGGGGGCGGGGCCGCCAAGGCCCCCAGAGGCTCCCCCTCCCGCGGAGGCAGAGGCCGAACCGGCCGTAACGTCAGAACGGGCCCCAGATGCCGCCGAGCCGACGGCATGCCGCTTCCACAAGGCCATTGCCCGAGCATGCGAGGGCATTCCCCCGCGTCGTGGCCCCCGGTTCTGCTGGAACAGGCTGCTGAACAGCACCTTCGATGAAATCTGCTCGCCCTGGACGCGCCGTGAAGGAAGAATGGACGAGTGACGCCGACCGAAGCAGCAGCACTCGCTCTACAGGACCATGCCGCCCTGTGGAGCATGGGGGAAATCCGCGCGAGCGAGGTCGTCGATGCCGCCTGCGATGCACTCGTCGCGGGACTCGACACCCCCGGCCTTCGGATCCTGGCCGCGTGCACGCGCGCCGAGGCGGACTACGACGTCCACGACCTGCTTCCCGCAGCACTCGACGAACTGGGCCTCACCTCATATCCGGTCGGCAGCGAGGCCGGTGGGGAAGCCGCCGCCCGAGCCCTCGCACGCCGCGTGCTCGCCGGAGAGCTCACTCCTTGGGAGTTCACCTTCCGGATTCACCAGCGGCACGGACATGCGCTGCCCCTGACCGAGCGCCTCGCTGAACTCGACGACGAGTACGCCATCCTCGAATACGGCGACAGGACCGTGGACGAGATCGACGCCGAGGTCACGGCCGAAGCCCGCCGCCTCGCAACCCACCTCACGGTCCCCGGCGAACCCGCGGATTCGTCCAGCTGATGGACCGACCCGCGAGTTCCAGCTGAACCGACTTCGGTCACCTTCAACCCGCGGGCCTCCCCCACACGTCGGTAGGAGCAGGGCTCTCCTCGGGGTGCGTCACACGCATCGGGGCGGGGCAGCGAGGGGCTGAGGTACGCGCTGACCTCGGACGAGGACGACAGTGATTTCCCGGCGGGGATCGCCTGGTTCGAGCTTCTCGACGGCGAGGGTGCAACCATGAGGACCTGCTTCGTCAGTGCGATCACTGTCGTCGGCGTCAGGGCCAGTGAACCGCACCGGCATGGGGCACGAACTCACGCCTGAGGGAAGACGCGCGTGGCTGTCGGTGGCACTGTGGTCCCGGAAGTACCGACGCCAGAAAGATGCCCGCTGCTCCCGCAGGCCAGGTGCGGCGCGGCGGTGCAGGCGAGGTCTGCGGCGGCGTCCGGGTCGGGGGCGTGGAACTCTCCGGCCCACCGGGTGAAGCCGTCGTCACTGGTGGTCAGCAGCCAAGGACTCCATTGACTCAGGGATCCTCACCAGCGTCCGTACACGGCGAAGGGGCCCACCTCCCCGGCGTCGCGGACCACGCACCATTCTCTGATACGTGAGCACGTCCACGACGGGCTTGTACGGGCCCCGCACCACATGCCCCCGGAAGTCCCGCTCGTCCTGCTCCTCGCCCGTGCCCGCGTCCAGGACGTACAGAGAGTCGCCGTACCTACAGTGAGGCCACGCCAACGTCACCCGGCCGGCCGTCGCGTCCAGCCCGTCGACCGCGTCGCCGACGCCCTTCCGCCACAGCTCGCCGCCGCTCACCAGGTCGAACGCGACGAGCGTGGCCTAGGTGCGGCAGCCCGGAGCGGCGACCACCTGCTTCGGGGCGAGGCCGCGGCCGCGCAGGCCGCAGCCCCTTCGGCAGCGGGGCCGTCCAGCGTGTGGCTGCCCAGCCGACGGCCCCCGACGGCGCCCTATCCGGGCACGCCGGGTCCCCACCGCTGACGGTCCCGCTCCGCGGCATGCCCGCGATCCGCTGCCCTTACGGGACGGCTGCGCGGACCGACCAGGCCATCCCCGCAGACACGGGAACGCGACACACGCGTACCACCGCGTAGCACCCCATGCCGACGCCCGTACCAGCCCCGTATACGGAGGGAACAGGCCCCGGAGCCGTGCCGCACACCTGCCGGATCGCGCACCAGCCATGCCTGCGGGCGCGGGGAGGAGTCCGCCGACGACTGGTGGCGCCGGGTCAAGCGGCAGGGCGTCGAGTCCGCCGCACGCTCCCTGCAGGTCAGGGATTCTCGAGGTCCCGCGCCCTTGCCATGTCGTGGGACACACGTGGTGTCCGGGCCGTCGGCGCGGCAGGAGTCCGCAGGAGGTCTCGCCAGTCGGCAGGCCAGTTGACCAGCGCGAGGATGCCCATGATCACCAGGTGGGCGGGAGCGGCCCAGCTCTCCACCGCCGGATCGTGGTTGACGATGTGAGTGGTCGCCGCGCCGGTGAGCACGAACATCAGCGTCGTGGCACCCAGGAAACGTGCTCGCCGGTCGGGGATCACGAGTAGGACGGCGGCGACACCTTCCAGGGCACCGACCACGAAGCGCATCCAGGCCGGGTAACCCCAGTCGACGAACTTCACGGAGTACGCCGCGCTGAACACCGTGTCGCCCGGCCAGAACTTGGTCACAGCGCCAAGCGCGAACTCCAAAGCCATAAACCAGTACAGACCGGTCATCAGTCGCTTCGACATGCGTGTCCTTTCAAGGGATGCGGGCAGGGTCGGGCCTCCACACGGCGATCTGTGGTGCCGGCCGTCGGAGTCTTCGCTTTCGGGGAGTCAGCCCGCAGGGTGGCGATGGCCTTCGGGGGGCAGTCCCGCAGAGTGGCGGTGCCTTCGGGGCTCAGTCCCGCAGGGTGGCGGTTCCTTCGGGCGTCAGTCCCGCAGGGTGGCGACGGCCTTCTCGATGCGCCGCCGGCGCGTCTCAGGCCTCTTCGCGCTCTCGACGGCCCGCACATGCTCACGCTTACGGCCCAAGGGAAGGCTGTCGTATGCGGCGCGGGCGACGGGGTCGTCGTCCAGGGCTCGCGCGAAGTCCGGGGGCTCGACGACGACGCGGGGCTCGGTGTCGAGCTCCAGCGCGACCTCGACCTCCTCGCCGATCGCGACGCCCGCGGCCTGCCGGTTGGCGTTGCTGAGACCCAGCAGGTGACGGCCCCGCAGGAGAGCGACCCGGCTCTTCCAGGAATGTCCGTTCAGCGTGATCGTCACCGGCGGCCGCGCACCCCCGCCGAGCGCCGCCACCACCTCGGGCGGAACCTCCAGACCCCGCATGGGCTCCGGCGGCTCAACGAAGGTGCGAAACTTCATGGTCTTTCTCCTGTTCTTGTCGCGCTGGCACGTGTTCGCCGGCCAGTCGGCCGTTACGACAGGGGCCGGGAGTCAGGACAGCGCGGGGGCGAGGGCGGTGGCAGGCTCCCAGGCGAACCCGTCCAGGTCGGTGAAGGCGCCGGCGGTGCCGCCCAGGACGATGCGGTGCGAGCCGGTGCCGTCGACGGGGACGCCGAGGTCCTTGGCGAGGGCACGGCGCTTGTACAGCGCCAGCTTGACCGGGCTGGAGTGACCGGGGGCGAACTCGGCGTACTTGCCGCCGAAGCTCTTCGCGACGGCCAGACCCCGGCCGACGTAGAACTCCCTGGTGGCCTTCACGTCCTCGACTCCGATCAGCAGCACGACCTCGTCGATCTCACGGGTGGCGGGGCCGGTGTCCTTCTTCGCCGAGGTCGCGATCTTCCAGATCGTCCCGTCCGGGGCCTCAACGACGCCGCCGTAGCCCCACAGCGACTTCACGGCGGGCTTCAGCACCCTGGCGCCGGCCTGAACAGCGGCCCCGACGAAGCTGTCGACGGTGGCCGGACCGGACACCGTCAGCGCCAGGGTGAAGCCACGGAACCCGGTGGAGTGCGCCTCAGACGCCCGCAGGCGTACGTACGTGTCCACGCCGAAAGCGCTGTAGAAGCGACGAGCGGGATCCAGGTCGGCCACCTCAAGCGTGACGGACACGAGGGACATGGGGGCTGCGGTGGAAGCGGTGGTTGCCATGACCATCACGCTAGAGGCCGGGCGTCGCCAGGGCTTCTCGATTCCTGACCGCTCTTGACCACGTGCTCCGCCGCGCACGCCGGCAACCCCGTCCACCTGAAGGGTGTTGCAGAAGCTTGTGTCCGGTCAGGTCCGAATCGCGCCAGACAGGGGCATCGGCCACGTTGCCTGGCGCCGGCCGGGCCGCCGCGATGACGAGGGGGGTGTCGGCATCGATGACGACCTGGTGGTTGGTCGAGTACCTGTAGTTCTTCGGCTGATCGGCCGCAGTGTGGTCGCGAGTGGGGACCCAGGGTGCCGTCCACCATGGGCACGGCGACCCCTCGCCGCTGGAAATTGTTGTGGGGGTTAAGGCGCCAGCGCGGTGGCCACCTGAGCCAAGCGATCGGCTGACAAGGCGAAGAGGTTGGTGGGGTTGCGGAAGGAGTACTGACCATCGTTCACGGAGAAACCGTGCCCGGCTGCCGTCCAGCACGCGGGGCCGGGGGCTCCTTGATCCTCCAGGAGAGCAGAGGCGAGGGCCTCGGGGTCCCCCACGCTCGTGCGGGCGCGCAGCGCACCCGCCAGGCGGCCGACAGCGTCGTCGGGTACCGCATCGTCGCCGAACGCAGGCAGCAGGAGCAGCAGACGGGAGTGGGGATCCGTGGTGCTGCCGCCGGGCAGCATGTTGTCCGCAGCTGCCACGAGTTCGGGCCAGGACAGGCCCGGACCCATGAAGTGCCCGTCATCCCGGGCAAGGACCTCGGCCTGGCCCCAGTCGGGGTGGTGGAGGAGGTAGTCGATTCCGGTGTCGTCCACGACAGTCCGGTAGACCACATGAAGACGGTGATCAGCACCGAGCGGAACCGTGAACGCCGGCCACTCGGCCCGCTCCCACAGCTGCCGCTGGAAGTCGCCGGCCGCTTCGTAGTCCGCCCCGAACAGCAGTTCCTCGGCCTCCTCGCTCTGGATACACGAGGAGAGGTGCCCCAGCCAGAAGAGCGGCTCGTCCAGAAGCCCGACCTGGTACGTGAGGGGACCACCGTCGTAACCCGCGATCCGGGCAGGGTGCAGGTCTGCACTGTTCATCACGGAGAACATCATGCCGCCCTGGCTGCGCGCCGTTGAGGCCGGGTGCACCAGCCGATCGATGCGGGACAGTCCTTGGAGTCGTGTCTGGATCAACAGTCGTGCGAGGAAAGGGCGCGCATGGAGCTGAGCATCGGCGCTGGGGCACCACGCAGTGGGCTGAGTGTGCACACGCTGCGGTTCTACAAGCGGGAGGGCCTGTTCGCCAACCCGTACGCCGCCTGTCCAACAGCCGTCGGATCCGGGCCGTTGCGCGCGCTCCCGCCCCGCGAGCGGTTCACGGAGGACACCGTGTCGATCGCAGACGGCACCCTGGTACCCACACGGGGGATCGCTGCTCCGGTGCGGTGACGGGGCTGTGCCCGTTGGGCGTGTCGGTGGGACCGGGCGGCCCCCGTCCAAAGGATTGTGACGGCCGCAGCATCGGCCCTGGACCGAACCACGACCGCCACGGCGAAATGGACATGGTGTGACCAGAAGACACAGGCGGCACCGGGGTTTCGGCGCTGCGGGAGTGGCGCTAGCCCTCATCTGGGGATGCGCCACAGCTGGGAATGCCCGGCCCTCCGATGCGGCACCCGGCGGCTTCGAGCGGGCGGCCGAGCAAGCGGCAGCAGAATTCGGAGTGCCGAAGGAAGTACTTCTCGGCGTCAGCTACGAGTCCTCGTGGTGGGAGGCCAATGCCGGCCGCCCGAGCACCAAGGGTGGCTACGGTCCGATGCACCTGACGGACACGACGTCCGGGAGAACGTACGACCATCGCCCAGGCGAAGGGCCGGTGGACGCAACCGGCACCGACGACCCGTCCGAGCACACGTTGCAGGCCGCCGCCGCGATGATCGGCGTCGCGCCCTCGATTCTCAAGCGGGACGAACTGCAGAACCTCCGAGGCGGCGCTGCACTGCTCGCCTCGTACCAACGGCAGATCACCCGTGCGATGCCGTCCGACCCGGGTGCCTGGTACGGGGCTGTGGCGCACTACAGCCAGGCCGCCGACACCGCCTCGGCCGGACGGTTCGCCGATGGCGTGTTCGATGTGATCCGCACCGGCAAGCAGAGGGTGCGTAAGGACGGCCAGAGGGTTTCCTTGACGAAGACGCCGTCCGTCCTTCCGACGAGGTCACAGCTCGCGTCCCTGGGGCTGCGGACGTCGGCTGCGGCGGCCGTGCCGGAGTGCCCCAGCGAGCTGAACTGCCGGTTCGTTCCCGCTGCTGCCTCGAACTACCAGGTGTCCACGCGGAACTCGAACGGCATGGACGTCAACTTCATCGTCATTCATGACCTCGAAGGGTCGTACGACGGGGGAATCAGCTGGTTCCAGGATCCCGTCAGCGGGGCTTCCGCGCATTACGTGATGAAGGCCGACGGCAGTGCGGCGACGCAGATGGTCGCCACCAAGGACATCGCTTTCCACGCCGGAAACTACTGGTTCAACCTGCACGGCGTCGGTATCGAACTGGAGGGCTACGCTGCCCAGGGTCCCACCTGGTTCACTCCGGCCCAGTACAAGGCGACTGCCACGCTGGTGGGGTACCTGGCACAGCGCTTCGACGTCCCGTTGGACCGCCGGCACATCATCGGGCACGACAACGTCCTTCCGCCCAGGCCGGCCCGCGCGCCGGACGCACACTGGGACCCCGGCCCCTACTGGGACTGGGAGAAGTTCATGGCTCTCCTCGACGCCGATCACCGCCAGGAACGCGAGGCCGAGGGAGAGAGGACTGGCGCGAACATCGGAATCGGACAGGCGGTCGCGATCGCCCCGGCATACGGCAAGAACGCGCAGACGGTGACGGTGTGCGCCCCGACGTGCCGGTCCCGGACACAGCCCTCGAACTTCCTCTACGTACGCACGGAGCCCCGCGCCGACGCTCCGCTCGTCTCCGACCTCGCCCTGCGCCCGGACGGGTCGGCGGGAAGCGACCGCATCGACGACTGGGGATCCACGGCGATGTGGGGGCAGGAATTCGTGGTCGCCGACCTGCGAGGGGACTGGACGGCCATCTGGTTCGGTGGGCGAAAGGGATGGATCCACAACCCGGCGGGCGTGAACACCCGCCCCGCCCCGAACGCGCGGATCGTCCGTCCCGCGAGCGGGGCGAAGTCGGTCTCCATTTACACAACGGCCTATCCTCGGGAAGACGAGTACCCCCAGGGAGTGCCTGCGTCGGAACAGACGCGGTTCGACATGTACACGTTCCCTCAGGGGCAGGCGTACGTGGCCGCTCGCACATCGGTGGACGCCGACGACTTCTTCCCCGCCACACCCACGCGCCCCGAGGTTGTGGTCACCGGGGACCACAGGTACGACGTGATTCAGTACAGCCGGCGCCTGGCAACGGTGAACACCGCGGAGACAGGGTGACAGCCCCGGAGTCGACCCGCGCCGCAGAGCGCCGCCAGGGCAGAGCCGCGGCAGCACTGCCGTGACTTCCTACCGGGTACGGCCCGACGCCACAGCGCATCGGGCCCGGCTCCGGCCGCGGGCGCCGAGGCAGCGGGTCTTGGCGTGGCTACCGTTGTGTCGTCCTGAGTGTCCTCAGCTGCACTCACGACCAGGCCGCCCTGCCTGTGGTCGAGCGGTTTGTCCACCACCCCCACTCCGAGGTACGCAGGGAGGCGAAGGAGGCGCTGCACGAACTGCTCTGGAGCCAGGAGTCCGCCCGGGCCGAGACGGATTGGGGGTGCCGTTCCTGTTGCGACAGGCGGGCGCGCCGCGGCAGGCCGCTTCTGCCTGAGCGCCCGCTAGGTTCTGCCTCCTCGACCGTCCACGGGCCGGGGCGTCTACGGGTCATTCATGGTGGTGCCGTCAGGATTCCGCCCGAAGGTGGCCTCCAGAACGGCGGCGAGGTCTTCCTCAGGGACCTTGGTGCGCACGTTCGCGATGACCTGGGGAACGTCGTCGTCGTCGATGACTCCCATGTGCTCCTGGCGGAGTTGGTAGATGATCTCGACGAGCTCCGGTCTCAGCCGCATCCAGGCACGGGAGCTACGGATCTCTTCATCGACCTGGTGCATGAACCAGCGCACGACCTCGTACGGGACGTCAGTGTGTTCTGCGTTCGGGTTGAAGCACACCGTCGGCTCCCGTGCCGGGTCCTCGTCGGGGACGACTGCCGTCACGAGAGTCCGTTGCTCGGCCACGAGATCCAGTTCCAGATACCAGGCGTCATCGGGCACGGAGTACATCGCGGTGATCGCGTAGTCGCCGTGAGGGTGTCGAAAGGCCATTGCCGCATGCTGCCACGCCGGGCCGAGGACGTGCCTCCCTGAATTACGCTGCCCGACGCGCCTACACCCGGGCCCAGATGAGCATGGCAGCGTGGTAGAGGAGCACGTGGTCAGCTGCGCCATGCGTGAGTTCGACAGCTCTCGCCGCCCTCCCCCGTGGGCACGCGGAAGCCGCGCACCGCACGTCGGCGGATCGGTCCGCCGCCGCTCGGCGGAGCGGGTCCCGGACCCGATCCGGGCAGCGGCCTGGAACGGCGGGCGCCGTCCAAGAGCTCAGGAGCGCTGCAGGGGCGGGCCCGCATCGCCAGGGGACATCGTGGCCAGGACGAAGGCGTGACCACCGGGGTCGGTGTAGCGGCGCACGTCCGTACGCCGGTCGGTCCGAGTCCCGTCGCGCTCGGCGGCGATGGGCCTGGCTCCGAGCGACACCGCCTCGCGCTCCGCCTCATCGAGGGCGTCAGGGGCCACGAAGATCTGCAGATGAGCCTGCTGGGAGTCCTCGGGCCGCGGCCAACTCGGCGGCGCCTGCCCGAGGTCACGGCGAATCCCGAGTGCCACTCCGGCGTGACCGGAGATGAGGAGCAGGTCGTGGTCGTCTCTCGCGGGTTGGACGGTGGCACCGAGCAGGGTCGCGTAGAAGTGTGCGAGGGGTTCCGGATCGGTGGAGTCGAGGATGAGGACACTGGTCTTGGGAACAGGCATGCCTCCCGTATGCCCCGCGGGTCCGTGGCCATGCGCTGGGCGCAACGCCAGCGGGGGGGCCGGCTTCGTCGTGGCCGCGTCGGTAGCCGGCACCAGGCCTCCCCGCTCCCACTTCCGAAGCACCACCGGTCAGCTGAGCGGCGGCGGAAGGGGGAGCCGGGCGGCGAGGAACTTCGGAGCCATCTCGCGGTAGCTGTCGGTGATCAGTTCGGCAAGCTCGGTCCAGTCCGTGTGGTCACCGAGAACGGCAACGACGACGTTGTGGCCCCAGTCTGCGCGGCGGAACGGGAACCCTGTGGCAGTCAGGCCGAGCAGGTCGTCGACGGGTACCCGAAAAGTGATCACGACCGGTTCCTGATCTGCGGTTACGTACGAGGCGTAGGCCGGGGAGCGATCCACGTCCGGCGTGTAGACGTGGGCGAACGTCCGCTTGCGGATCCGCCAGCGCACGCCGACCCAGGCCGGTTCCTCGTACGACTCGGGCAGCTGCCGGCAGATCGACCGCAACCTGTTCAGGATCTCCGGCGGCACGTCTCCAGGACTGGTCATGGGCCGACACTATCGATCGCTGCGGATTCCGTGCCAGGCGCGGCTGGGCAGGGAACCCGCGCGGCAGCGTGGAGCCCCAGGGCTCGGCGGGTTGCTGCGGAAGGTACCGTGCGGTTCCCACGGCCGCTTCCGCCGATAACTCCGTGCGAAGGCCAACACACCAAGGTCTGTACAAACGCTGTTGCTCCGTCAATCATCTTGTCATGTACCTGCGGCACGTCAGGTGGGCCGCAGTCTCATGGAGGTGTGGGATGCACCAAAGACTGTCCGTCGGCCTGTCCGCCTCGGCCCTCGCCCTGCTCACCACCGTCGCCACCGTCGCCACCGCAACCGTCGCCACGGCTGCCCCTGCCGACAAACCCCAGGTGCTCTCCAGCTGGACCCAGACCAGCGCGTCGAGCTACAACCTCTGGGCCGCCGCCCGAGCCAATCAGGGTGCATGGTCCGCCTACGCCTTCGACTGGTCCACCGACTACTGCTCCACCTCGCCGGACAACCCGCTTGGCTTCCCCTTCTCGCAGTCGTGCGCCCGACACGACTTCGGCTACCGCAACTACAAGGCCGCCGGCACCTTCAGCGCCAACAAGTCCCGTCTGGACAGTGCCCTGTACGAGGACCTCAAGCGCGTGTGCCTCAACTACAGCGGTGCCACGAAGACGGCATGCAACAGCACGGCGTGGACCTACTACCAGGCGGTCAAGGCCTTCGGCTGATCGACCGTGCCGCGCTGCACGCCGCCCCGCGCCCTCCCTTACGCCTCCCTTTCAGCCACACGGATACGGCCCCCGGCGGCGGCGTGCCATGGCCTGGTTGCGAGGGTCGGACGACTGCGGGTGCCGGCAGGTCGTCCGGCTCGTCCCACAGGCCGACAGACCATCCCCGCGGGGCGCGGGGGGATGCGGGAGGGGGCGCGGCTTCGTCGTATCCGGTTGTCTCCAGTACCTTCGTCGGCCGTTCGGGCGCTTGAAGTGGCTGCCCTGCCGCTGTGTCCCAGGACCAGGCCTGGTCTTTCCGGGGCCGCGCCATGTCCACGAGGCGCCCGATTTTCGGTTCCCCCTGATTCGTACAACCATCCGCACGTTCAAGAGTCATGTAAGGCGAGAGCGCCGTAGGCGTGTTCGCTTCGTTCCAGGGGGACCCACATGACTCACCACATAACCCTGCGCGCCCGCGTGCTTCCGGCCCTGGCTGCCGCCGGGATGCTCGTCCCCGTCGTCGCGGTAGCGGCGCCCGCTGCCGCCGCTACCGCGCCGCAGGTCAGCTGCACGTCCGGCAAGGCCGGACTCGCCGCCAAGCTTCAGAGGGACATCACCGCCGCCCTCGCCACGCGCGCCGGTACCGTCGCCGTCGGCCTACGCGACCGCTCCACGAACACCACCTGCACCCTGCGCGCCACGACCTCGTACGACTCGGCCAGCGTCGTGAAGGTGACCGTCCTCGCCACGCTCCTCTGGGACGCCAAGAAGACCAACCGGTACCTGACCTCACGCGAGTCCAACCTCGCCACCGCCATGATCACCAAGTCCGACAACGCCGCCACCACATCCCTGTGGAACCAGCTCGGCATCACCAAGGTGAAGGGCTTCCTGACGGCTGCCGGCATGACGCGGACAGTGCCGGGGTCCGGCGGCTACTGGGGGCTCACCCGGATCAACGTCACCGACGAACAGCGGCTGCTCTCTCTGATCACCGCCAGGAACACCGTCCTGAGTGACAACTCCCGCGCCTACATACTCAAGCTCATGGGACGCGTCATCACCTCGCAGAGGTGGGGAACCCCCGCCGGCGCGCCCTCCTCGGTGGCCGTGCACGTCAAGAACGGCTGGCTGCAGCGCTCCACGCGCGGCTGG
Source organism: Streptomyces aureus (assembly GCF_001418135.1). Taxonomy (GTDB): domain Bacteria; phylum Actinomycetota; class Actinomycetes; order Streptomycetales; family Streptomycetaceae; genus Streptomyces; species Streptomyces aureus_A. The sequence continues at coordinate 23,800 of NZ_LIPQ01000261.1, read as the reverse complement.
CGCGTGCACAGCATCGGTACGTTCCAGGGCGCCGGCCACGACTACACCATCTCCGTGCTCACCGACGGCAACAGCACGATGACCTATGGCGTGAACACCATCCAGGCCGTGGCCAAGGTGATCCACCGGGATCTGATCCCGACCGCGCCCGCCGCGTCCCGCTACACGCCGACCACCACGCCGAGGGAGGCGTACGTCGCGGTGCCCCAGGGCTGAGGTCCTGACCGCCCGCGGAGGTAGCGGGCAAGTGGAGGCAAGTGGAAAACCTGGGCCACACTCCTCCAGCGTCGTCCGCCGCCTCCGGCCAACCCCCGTCCACCGCTCCGGCCGAGGACCTCGCCGCGGCCGCGGTCAGCTCCCGCGCACCGTCCAGCGCGCAGAATCCGACGCTACCGCCCTCCCTCGGCCGGCGCCCTCGACGCCGTGGTGCGTATTTACCGCAGCGACCCGGCAGCCCTGCCTCCTTCTCCGAGTGGGAACGAGGCTCGTTCCTGCCACTTCGTGCCGTCGTGAACGATGAGGTCAACCGACGAGACGTGAGACGTGAACGGGAGCCTGACGGCGAGGTCGGCCTCGATCTCCTCCAGGACGGACTCTTCCTGACCTTGAGCGATGGTCAGGTGCGGAACGATCTCGGCGAATCGGCCGCCGTACGGCGGAGCTTCAGGCCAACGATCAGCGATCGCCTGAGTGAGCTGCCGCAACTGCGTGTCGGGCTCGGGGGCGAGATACAGCACTCCCGGGAACCGTCCGCATCTCTCGAACCGCAGGTCAAAGGCCGGGTGGCTGCCCAGCACGTCCGCGAGTGCGGAGTGGACGAACGCATCCATTCGGCCCTCGTCGAGAAACGGGAAGAGCACGGTGACGTGGGCTGGGACCCCGGCCCGGGCCGAGGGGTCGAGCCGTTCACGCCACCCGCGGACGGCCGGCTCCGCCTCCGGGATCCGGACGACGAGGCCCGTCTGGCCCGCCTGATACGCACTGGTGGTGCTGTCATCTGCCATGACAGCACATGCTGTCAGTTCGGAACGCAGCTGGAACCCACGAACAAAGCTGTCGGCTTCGCGGTCACACAGGAAGTCCAGCTCGCAGTCAGTACCACGAGCCCGGAAAGGCTCAGGGGGCCGGACGCCGCGGGGCGCTCGCCACCCCTGCATCCCGGCCGCTCAATGCGGCGTCCAGCGTCTCCTGGGCCATGCGCATCGCCTCCGCGTACGTCGGCTCGAACATGCGCTCCCAGGCCCGGTCCGGTTCGACGTCCTCGACCCGACTCACCACCCACCAGATGTTGCCGAACGGGTCCCGCACCCGGCCACCGCGATCGCCCCACGCACTGTCGGCGACCTCGGTGACCACCTGAGCCCCGTGCGCAACAGCAGTGGCCATGGCGGCGTCCGCGTCCGGGACGTAGACCCGCAACAGCGAGGGCATCACCGGCCAGTCGGGCCGTCGGTCGAAGGCCAGCACCACCGTGTCGCCGACACGGATCTCACCATGGCCGATGGTGCCGTCCTCGACCGGCACCCGTGCGATCTCCTCGCCACCGAACGCGGCAGTGATGAAGTCGAGCAGCGCACCGGTGTCATCGGTGACCACCCACGGTGCAACGCTGGTGTACCCCTCGGGCGCGGTGTGCCTCATCTGTCTCGTCCTCTCCTACGGTCCCTCGCGATACGACGCCCCTGGGGCTCAAGTAGGACAACTGCGGACCTAGAAACAGGCGCGAGACCAGCACCATCCTTATCGGCTCTCCGGCCGTGGTCCTCCCGCCAATCTCGCGCTGTGGCGGGAGAAGGCCCACCGATCGTTTCCGGGTGCCGAACTGCGGGTCTTGCGTTCCGCGACGGTGTCGACGACCCGGGACCGGCCGCCTTCGGATGTCCGGACACCGTCGATACGGTTCGGAGCGGCGAGCGTCCAGGCTGTACTCGCGCCTGTCGCCTCCTCCACGGTCTCCACCGTCTCGACGGTCTCGACGCCACACGTCGTCGGCAGACCGCGCCGGATGAGGCGGGTGTCGTACGGCCACGCCCGGGCTTGGCAGCACCCAACCGAACACGGAGGGTGTTCGCCGGCAGATCGGCCGGGTGGCGTACCGGTCAGGCCGTGGAGGTGGAGGGGCCGGCGGGATCCTTCGGATCGGCGTCGGTGAGACGGCGGGCCAGGACGTGCTGGGCCGGCGCCTGGTGCCCGCCTGAGGCGAGGATCCGCACCTCGTCCTGGTCGCTGATCTCCGCCCGGATGATGCCGGTGGGATCCGCGTAGACCGGATGACCGCCGGGCCCCTTGGAAGAGGTGGGCTCGACGATCACGACGTCGTGGGCCGAATCCGTGTCGTCGGAGAACACCAGCTCGTATCGGAGTGGGCTCATTTCGCCTATTTTACGCCCCAGGCCCGGCTACGCCCCCGGCCGACGAGCCGAGAACCCGCTGGTTAGAGTGGTACGAGGCCGCGCCGCCGCACCAGGGTCGGACGCGAGACCGGGCCGACTGTCGACCAAAGGGTCCCGTGCGACCGACCGCCCCCGCTCCGTCTCGTCCGGCCCCTGGCCGCCTGCCCCGGAAACCCTGCACCCCTTGAGTACTGACACCGCTCCGCATCCCGACCCCGCCCCCGCCGTGACCGGCTCCGCCGCCGTCCCCCGCAGCCGGCGCCCGCGCCTGGCCTGGATGGCCGGTCGTGCCCCGGCACGACCCACGCCCGCGGCCGCCGCCCACAACGTCAGCGCCGCCACAGCGGCCCTCCTCGCGCTCGTCGGGATCGGCGCCGCCCTCCACGAGCCGGTGCTCATACCCCCGCTCGCCGCCAGCGCCGCACTGGTCCACTGCGCCCCCGCGCTGCCGCTGGCACAGCCGCGAAGCGTGGTCGTCGGCCATCTGCTCGGTGCCGCCGCCGGATACGCGGTGGCCGTCGCGGCGCACGGCAGCGCATGGGCCGCCGCCCTCGCCGCCGGTGTCACCCTCGCTCTGACGACATTGGCCCGGACCCCGCACTCGCCTGCCTGCGCCACCGCCGTCGTCATCGTCCTCCAGACACCCGCGCCGGGCAGGTTCGTCCCCCTGCTCTTCGGGTCCACGATCCTGCTCGTCCTGACCGCGTACGCCGCGTCCCGAGTCCGGCGGGCGGCACCGAGGTACCCCGCCTACTGGTGGTGAGCCGCTCCGGCCCGGTGCTTTCGCCGGAGTGCGCCCGACGGAAGGACGCCGTGGCCCACCTCCCGTGGGTGTGAGTGGCCGCCGGGGTCCGGGCACGCCCGGGGCGCCGCCCTCCCGGGCACCTTCCCCTGGTGATCGGGGCATGGCCCGGCGGGTTCCGGCCGGAACGGCCTTCGGTGTACCGAGTCGTCCCCCTTCGGACCCACCGTGGCCGTGCCGCGGCCGTGCTGCTGGTTCAAACACCCGGAGCTTGACCACGCCGACGAGGACGGCCGGCCGCGGACGCACAAGCGCCGCCCGCTCAGCCGACGGCGCCCCCGGCCGCCAGCTGGCGTTCGGCGCTCTCCAGCAGCATGTCCAGCGCGACCGGGTAGGCGCTGTGGGGCATACGCTCGGCCAGCAGCCCGGCGGTGGCCGCGATGTTCGGGTACGCGTCGGCCGGCAGCCGGGCGTACGTCGACTCCCACATCTCCTCGTCCGCCTCGCGCGCCTTCTCCGTCAGCGCGAGGGCGCCCGCGTCGAGCGCCGCGAAGGCCAGGCACTGATCGATGTAGGCGTGGTAGATCCGCACCGCGTCCGCATCCGCGAACCCCGCGCCGCGAAGGCTCCCGAGGATCGCCTCGTCGGCGGCGATCTCCCGCGGCCGGCCGGTCACCCGGCTCGCGGTCAGCAGCGCGGCCTGCGGATGGGCGAGGTAGGCGCCGTGGATGCGCAGGCCCAGTGAGCGCAGGTCCGCCCGCCACTCCCCCGTCGCGACCCAGCCGGCCAACGCCCGGCCGATCAGCTCCTCGCCGATGGCACGTGTGAGCCCGTCCATGCCGTCGAAGTACCGGTACAGGGTGCTGGGGTCCGCCCCCAGCGCGGCACCGAGCCGCCGGGCGGACAGGCCCGCGCTCCCGTGCTCGCGCACCATCCGCAGCGCCGTCTCGACTATCAGCCGCTCGGAGAGCACCGTCCCCTGCCGAGTGGGGCGCCGCCGCCTGCGGGCCTCCTCAGGGACCACTTCCTTCGCCATCGCCCCGCTCTTCCGTGTCGCCGTCCAGGTCCGTCGCCTTATGCCAACATCATTGACCTTAACTCGGGTCGCCGGGTTCCATCAGCCCCCTGAGGCACCCGCCTCACCGAGAAAGGACTGTGCCATGCGTGTTCTGCTTGTGGGCGCCGGCGGTGTCGGGAGCGCGATCACCAAGATCGCCGCCCGCCGCGGCTTCTTCGACCGCTTCGTCGTCGCCGACTACGACCTGGCCCGGGCCGAGGCCGCGGTCGCGGCCCTGGGCGGCGAGGAGACACGGTTCAGCGCCTGTCGCGTCGACGCCTCCGACGAGGCGGCGGTCACCCGGCTGCTCACCGAGCGCGGATGCGACGTCCTGATGAACGCCACCGATCCGCGCTTCGTGATGCCCCTGTTCAACGCCGCCCTGGCGGCGGGCAGCCACTACCTCGACATGGCCATGTCCCTCTCCCGCCCGCACCCCGACGACCCGCACGGCATCTGCGGGGTGAAGCTCGGCGACGAGCAGTTCGAGCGGGCCGCCGAGTGGGAGAAGTCGGGCCGCATCGCGCTCGTCGGCATGGGCGTCGAGCCCGGGCTCTCGGACGTCTTCGCCCGCTACGCGGCCGACGAACTCTTCGACGACATCGAGGAGATCGGCATCCGCGACGGCGCCGACCTGTCCGTCGAGGGCTACGACTTCGCGCCGTCCTTCAACATCTGGACGACGATCGAGGAATGCTTGAACCCTCCCGTGGTGTACGAGCGAGAGCGCGGCTGGTTCACCACCGCCCCGTTCAGCGAGCCGGAGGTCTTCGACTTCCCCGAGGGCATCGGCCCCGTCGAGTGCGTCAACGTCGAGCACGAGGAGGTCCTCCTGATCCCGCGCTGGGTCGGAGCCCGCCGGGTCACCTTCAAGTACGGCCTCGGCGAGGACTTCATCGGCAAGCTCAGGACCCTGCACGCCCTGGGCCTGGACTCCACGACCCCCGTCACCGTACGGGGCGAGGACGGCAGCCCCGCCCGCGTCTCGCCCCGCGACGTGGTCGCCGCCTGCCTGCCGGACCCGGCGGCACTCGGGGAGAGGATGACCGGAAAGACCTGCGCCGGGACCTGGGTCAAGGGCACGAAGGACGGCCTGCCCCGCGAGGTGTACCTCTACCACGTGGTCGACAACCAGTGGTCCATGCGCGAGTACGGCTCCCAGGCCGTCGTCTGGCAGACCGCCGTCAACCCGGTGGTGGCCCTCGAACTGCTCGCCACCGGCGCCTGGTCCGGCCCCGGTGTCCTGGGTCCCGAAGCCCTGCCGCCGCGCCCCTTCCTCGACCTGCTCACCGCGTACGGTTCCCCCTGGGCCCTGCGCGAGCAGGAGCCGGCCCCCACATCCGCCGGCGCCGACCGCGCCTGACGCCCTGTGGCCCGGGAGCTCCGAGCGCCGATGTATGCGGGGGCAAGCCAGTCCCGTACGGGTGAAGCCCCGAAGCGCTCTCGGAAGCTGGCCGGCCGGCTCCGGCCTCGGCCGGCATCTGGCCGAGGAGGTGGACGGCTCGTGCCCATGACGGAAGCGTCCCGGGCCCACGGACCGAGGGCCCGTCGGCTGAGCGGAGGCGGGTTTCCGACCCTGAGTCTGTCGCGGTCAGCCGGCCTCGGCGGGCGCTGCGCTTCGGTCTGTAGGCACGCGGCAATGGCCCCCGGCAACGGCCCGCCGCTCGGGCGACCGGTCGGCCGAGATCCGGGCGGGGCCCGCCGCGCCCGGTGCGGCAGCAGAGCCCCGAAACGAAAGCAGGGCCCGGACCGCGCGTTACGGTCCGGGCCCTGCCCCTGTGCGGTGCCGCCCTGCGGCGCCGGTGCGTCAGCTCTGCGTGGTGTCGTCGCTCCCCTGCACGGCGGCCTCAGTTCCGTGCGTCTTCTCGCGCATCTTGCGCACCAGTTCCGCCTTCTTGTCGGCTGCGCTCTGGCGGTCGAAGTTGCGGTGGGGACCGTTGTTCTGCCGTTCGGCACGGGACAGCTTCTTGCGCTGGCCGCCCCCCTGGCCCACGGGGTTGTTGATGTTCTTGCTGTCGGTCACGGGTTCTCCCGGTGGTGGTGTTGAAGTGATCTGCGGATTCATCGGCGGGGGGACGGGTGCGGCTGCGTCGGGGCACAGCGGGGGCCCGTCACGCTCTCACTCGTGAATCGGCGTCTGGAAGAACATGACAAGGACGTTACCCGGTTCCGTAGGCCTCGCAGACCATACACAGGAGATCAGGTGCAGGCGTCCTCGAGGACGACCTGTCGCACCGTGCGCAGCGTCGACCGCAGACGGTCCGGATCGGTCGAGCCCAGAGCGAGGCGGAGCGCCTGTGGAGTGTGCGTCGAGGTGGTGTACGGCTCGGCCGTGGATACCGAGATGTGCTGACGTGCGAGGGTGGCGGTCAGACGATCGGCGCGTGCGTCGTCGGGCAGCGGTAGCCATGTGAAGTAGGACGAGGGGTGGCTGACCAGTGGCAGGCCTGCCAGCTCTTGTCCGGCGAGTACTTGGCGGGCCTTGGCATCGCCTCGCTTCTGCGCTTCCAAGTGGTCCGCCGTGCCGTCGTCGAGCCAGCGGCAGGCGATGGCCGTGGTGAGGGCCGGGGTGTTCCAGGTGGTCGCCCGGATCGCGCGTTCGAGCGACGGCAGCGTGCCGGGCGGGGCGACGACGAAGCCGACCCGCAGGCCGGTGGCGATGCTCTTGGAGAATCCCGAGACGTGGACGGTGATGTCCGGCGCGGTCGCGGCCAGCGGCGGTGGCGGGTCCTCGACCAGGAAGGCGTACGAGGCGTCTTCGACGATGAGCGAACCGTACCGTCGAGCGATCGTGATCAGACGGGTGCGGTCCGCTGCCGGCATGACCCAGCCCAGAGGGTTGTGCAAGGTGGGCATGGTGTAGACCGCGCGCACAGGGCGGGTCGCGCACAGCCTCTCCAGGGCATCGAGGTCCGGTCCGTCGGCGGTTGCGGGCAGGGGCTCCAGGTCGAGACGAAAGGCGTCCGCGAGCACCTTGAAGCCCGGATAGGTCAGTGCGTCGACAGCGACGACGTCGCCGGCGTTGAGCGTGGCCATGACGGTGACGGCCAGGCCGTGCTGGGCCCCGCCGGTGATGAGGATCCGATCCGCGTCCGTGGTGATTCCTCGACGCCTCAGGTACCGCGCGATCGAGGCTCTGTCCTGGGGACGCCCTCGATGCGGCTGGTAGCGCAGCAGCGAGTCGAGATCGCCGGAGGTGGCCACCTCCCGCAGGGCCTGCCGGAGGAGGTCGGCCTGACCGGGCAGCGACGGATAGTTGAAGCTGAGGTCGACCGCTTCCGGGGCGACGGCCTGCTGATCGATGCCATGGCCTGCGGGTACCGAAATGTCACGTACGAAGGTGCCGCGGCCCTGTTCCCGGCTCACCAGAGCCATCGCCTCCAGCTCCGCGTACACCCGCGTCGCGGTCACCAGGGCGATGCCCTCGCGGGCGGCGAGAGCGCGGTGTGTCGGCAACCGCGCTCCCGCGGCCAGCCGCCCCGTCCGGATGTCGGATGCGAACGCGTCGACCAGCTGCTTGTAGCGCGGGGCTGCCATGCGCCGAATTGTATCCATGACAATTCTTTGACTGTACTGTCCGTGGGTCCTTACCTTCAAACCCCGCCCAGCCGGAAGGACATCCGCCGTGCACATCGCCATCCTCACCTTCGACGGCTACAACGAGCTCGACTCCCTGATCGCGCTCGGTGTCCTCAACCGCGTCAGGACCGACGACTGGCGCGTCACCATCGCCACCCCCAGCCCCAAGGTGACGTCGATGAACGGTGTCGTCATCGAGCAGATGTCCACCCTCGAGGAGGCGTGCGCCGCTGACGCCGTCATCGTCGGCAGTGGCATCGCCACCCGCGAAGTCGTCGAAGACCCGGCGATCATGAAGGTCCTGCGCGGCCTGGACCCGTCGCGCCAACTCATCGCGGCTCAATGCTCCGGCGCGCTCGTGCTGACCAAGCTCGGCCTGCTCGACAACATCCCCGCCTGCACCGACCTGACCACCAAGCCCTGGGTCGTCGCCGCCGGCGTCGAGGTGCTCAACCAGCCCTTCTACGCCAGAGACAACATCGCCACCGCCGGTGGCTGCCTCGCCTCGCAGTACCTCGCCGCCTGGATCATCACCCGTCTCCGAGGCGACGCCGCCGCCGAGGACGCGCTGCACTACGTCGCTCCCGTCGGTGAGAAGGAGGAATACGTCGACCGCGCCCGGCGCAACATCACCCCCCACCTGCCCGCACCCACACAAGTACTCGCCTGACGCGACGACTTCACGCGCCGCAGGCAGCGGTCGGTGTCCTCGTCGGTCCAGCCGCCGCAGTCCTCCCGGATGTCGGCGCACGCAGGACGGCGCTCACCGCGGTACGGCGGCTTTGTACCCGTCCCGCGCGCTCTGGGCCGGCTGTTCAGTGCACGTCGGAGAAGCACACGCGTACCGCGAGGAGACCACCGGAGGAATCCAGATCGGCGATGACGGGGAAGAAGCCGTCGCCCCAGCTCGTCATGGCGCACAGCACTCGGGCATCACCGAGTTCCACGGATCCGGCCTCGACGTGCGAGGCACGTACCTGGCGCATGATCTGCCAGTGATGGGAGTGCGGGCGGAAGTCCACCGCCATGCGGCGTCCGGTCTCGTCCTTCCATCTCAGCAGAGCGTGTGCCCTGTCCATCGCCTCCGAGACGGGCAGGCCGGTCCACCCGCGAACACCGTCCTCACCGGGCTCGCCCAGTTCGGGTGCGTCGAACGCCGCGGCCGCTGCGTCCGCCGCGGCACCCCAGAACGCCACGTCGGCCAAGCCGTCAATCGGCTCGTCGTGCTGCCAGACACTCAGGGCGTCGACATCGCCGAAAAGCACACGTGCCCAGTCCACCCCGATGTCACCCAACGAAACCGATGACACCACCTGGCCCTCGTTCATCCGGATCGAGATCTCGGACCAGCGTTCCCCGACACCGTCGCCGTGGTCGGCCCGTGTGGCCAGCACGGGCAGCTGCCGATCTCGGGGTACGCCCCCTACGGCAACGACAGGCACCCCGAACACCCCGAAGCCGCCACCGCCCTCTTCGGCTGTCCGGCGGGCCCTGTGGGCATGTGCTTCCCGGACCGGCAACGCCTCCAGCCGGGCGTCAAGGCCGCCAGCCCGGCAGTGTTCCTCGAATGCCGCCTCCAACTCGGCGGCCTTCGAGGCCGGGATGTCATGGAGCCTGGAGCCTGGCTGCCGGTCGAAGCTCCGAACGGCATCGGAAGCGTGCGGCCCGGTGACCACGAAGTCGATGGCGCCCGTGACGTCGGCGGCCACCGCAGGGTCCTCGATTCCCAAGGAAGCCGGATCGATGTCCGCCGGCGACCGGTCCCCGCTCCACAGCCCCAGGTAACCGCCGTCGATGAGCACCAGGGTGCCGGACGGGCAACTGACGGCCCCCAGCTCGAACATCTTTTCCATGGCGCGCGAGTCTACGGCGCCCCGCTCGAAGGTGCTGGGGCAGGGGCGGGCCGGCCTCCCCGGGCACATCTCCCAGCAGGTTCCGGGGCACACCGGCATCCCCGGGGTGAGGACCATCGCCTCGACGCGAGACGCCGGGACCCCGGAGGATCGGCCGGCCGTCGGGCGACGGGTGAGGGACGAGGGTTGGGGCGTTCCGGATGCCGTGTCCCTTCGTGTGCGTGCCTCGTTCGCATACGCGCGGGCTTCGGACGATCGAATACGAGGTGCCTCATGCGGGTCCGGAGGGTTTCGGAGAGTGAGAACGGGTCCTGTGCGGGGACGGTGGTCCGTACGGGGAGGATGAACGTCCTGGACCGCGCGTTCGCGCTGTTCCCGGACCGCGGCCCCGCGCGGGTGACGGTGGTCCACGTCCTGGACTTTCCCGCAGGGTCGTTCACGCTCGACGACCTGCGCGCACGCGTGGCCGACCGGGCGCCCGGGCTGGAAGCGCTCAATGTCACGGCGGTCGCGGGAGCGCGCTCCTGGACGCGGACCGCACCGCCCGAGGCCGGGCTGCACGTGGGCGCGGAGCAGGTGGACGGCCGGCTCGGCGAGGCGACCGACGCGCTGCTGCGCGGGGCTCTGCCCGCCCGTCCGGCGCCCGGCTGGGACCTGCGGATGCTGACGTGTCGGGTCGATCAGGTGCAGCGGGTGTGCTTCCGCATCGACCACGCCGTCACGGACGGCGTCGGTGCGGCCCATCTGGTGGCCGCGCTTCTGGCGGACGCACCGGTCGTAGGGCCGTACCCCTATCGGCCGCCCGTGTCGCGACGTACCTCGCGGGCGTGGCTGCGTTCGTCGCCGTTCGGGAGGTTCCCCGAGCGCGAGACGGTTCCCGTCGGGTGCGACGCGGCGGGGAGCGGGCTGGCGGCCATGGCGTACGCGGACGTCCCGGACGGCCGCCTGCGGGCGGTGGCTTCGCGGTGGGGAGTGGGTGCGAACGACGTGTACCTCACCGCGGTGACCGGCGCGCTCGCGTCCTTGCAGCTGCGGCAGGCGGGCCGGGCGCAGGACCTGCGGGTGGTGATGCCCATGTCGGTCCGTACGGAGGAGGCGCAGCTCACTCCAGGAAACGCCGCTCTGCCGGCGATGCTGCGGTTGCCGTGCACCGCGACCGGCCCCGGCGCGCGTCTGGAGGCCGTGGCCGGGCAGACCCTCGCCCACAAGGCTTCCGGACTGCGGGAGGGCGGCTGGAAGACCCTCCTGCGCGTACCTCCCCGACTCCTCCACCGCTCGATGCAGCGCCCCGGTTTCCGCCTGGCCACCAGCCACATCAACATCAACGGCACCTACCGCGTCCTGGGCGCTCCCCCGCTCGCCGCCGGCATCTTCGGCCTGAACAGCCCCGGCATGCTGGGCTACTTCTCCCTCACCCGGACCACGACAACCGCCCGCGTCACGGTCGTCCACGACCAGTCCCACACGGCGGCCGCCGACCTCCCCGAGCTGTGGCTGAAGGCTCTGGACGAACTCTCAGAGCACAAGGGCCCTGCCGGCACGACGCAGCTCGCTCCGCCCGCCCAGGTGCGGGACAGCCCTTAAAAGGTGTCCATCACGATCGCGTGCCGCCCCCGGCATCTCCGGCGTGGGTCGCGATGGCCTTGGTCCGGCAGGCGAGCAGGCTGCGGAGAGCTTCTGACCCAGCCTCGTTGCTCATCTGCTCCTCGTGAACGAGGAGCCATCGCGCTCCCGCTTCGACCTCGGCCCACGCCAGTCGGCTGCGCCGGTTCTCGGCACGTCTCACGTCACTGCGGAGGAAGCCCGCCCCTGCTGCGAATCCCGCGGCGACGAGTGCCAGCAGTGCCGCCGGAACACGGGCATCCGGCGATGACAGCCCAGCAGCGCCGGAAAGCCCGGCAAGCACCGCAGCGGGGAAACCGAGCGCGACATCCATGAGAGACCAGTAACGGACGCGATGATGGGCAGCGCGCTCCAGCCGTTCCGCTTCAGCCAGCACGCGCTCGACCTCAGCCCGGAAGAGCGCCCCCTGCCCCTGCGAACTGCCCGGACGCTGCCTGTTGTCACCAGCCACGAGCCCATGATTGCCCGGAATCGAAACATTGGTCACTCGAACCGCACTCGTGCCGTCGGCTGGAGCCGGCAGGATCACCGGCACGCGACCGCCCACAGCCGCTCCGGGCCCGGGATCGTCCGGTCGGCTGTCCTCCGTTCGGACCGTCTGTGGGACGGGTGAGGTGGGTGGGGGAAGGGCTAGTGGGGCATCCGAGCGCCGCCGTCGTTGAGGAGTCCGAGTATGGCCCGCACGCTCGCCATGGTCCTGGCCGGCGCCACCGCGTTCGCCGTGGCTCCCGCCGTTGCCGCCGGGTCCGAGCCCGGCAGGGCGGCGGCGGACATGGCGGTCACCTATCGCGTGACCGCTCCGTACCAGCAGCACGCGAACGGTGTGCGGGCCGGCTACAAGCCCGATCAGTACTGCGTGTTCGACCGGGCGGGTGGCACGGGCGCGCTCGGCTACCCGCATTTCAACCACGCCTTCGACAACTCGACGGACCCGGCGAAGCCCACCGCCCTCTTCTACGAGGACGACGACATGGGCGGCAAGCGTCTCGTCGGCGTGGAGTGGCTGGTCCACGACCGCGACCAGAACCCGAAGACGGACGACGACCGGCCGAGCCTGTTCGGGGTGCCGTTCAAGGGCCCCAACCGGGGCAACTTCCCCGGCCAGCCCGTTCACTACGCCCTGCACCTCTGGCTGTGGAAGAAGAACCCCAAGGGCCAGTTCACCACGTACAACCCGGCCGTCACCTGCCTCCCCGGGACGACCCGCCCACAGCCGCGCCCGTCTTCCTGACACCCGGCCGGTCCGTCGTCATCTGCGGTTCCGCGACGTACGTGCGTTTGCGGGCCCTCTCATGGGCGCAGCCACCTTCAATTGTTCACCCCTCAACCACCTTTGGCGCGCTGCGCACTACGCCACAAGTGGCGCCGACCTGCGCCCGGGGTGCAGGCTGAAGGAGGGATGTCGACGGCCGCACGCCCGCGCACAGGAGGCGAACGACATGGCCGAGAACATCATGAAAGGTCAACAGAACGACCTCAGTTCGCTCATGGAACGGGCCTCGAAACGCGATTCCACCGTCCTCTTCGAGGGCTACAGCCGAGATGACGGAAACATCCCCGGCAACATCCTGATCGTCGAGTCGGGCGACTGTGTCTATTCCTTCGCCAAGTCCGACATCATGGACCGGGAACCCCTCGGCGAGGACCGGATCAGGGTGTATGTGCGGGAGGGTGCCACGGCGTTCCGCCTCGGCCGGATGCGCGCCGGTGAACCGCAGGACGCCTTCATGGTCGCGATGGAGAACGTCGCACCGCCGACGAGCCCCAGAATGCCCGGAGACCCGACGCCGGCGAACGGGCCGGCCGGACTCGCGAACGCCGAAGCGATGGAGTACCTCGCTCCTCCACCGGCCATACACGTGCCGGGCGCGCCCCGCTACGCGGCAGCGAGCGAGGGACCGACAGCACAGGTGGCCCAGGCAAGGCCTCAGGTGCTTGCCCCGGCCCTCTCCACCGTGGGGAGTCACTGGACGCACAGTTGCGTCGCGGGCGACGCCTTCGCCAACAACTGCGCCCATTTCCTCTCGGACGCGTTCATCCGCGCCGGGTACACGGAACTCTCGGCCACCAACCCGCACATCAAGGCCCGGTGCTACACGTACGCCCGTCGGCCCATCCGAGCGCGGAACATGTGGTCCTGGTTCAAGTCCAAAGCGGTGCGCACGAGCAACACGCCGACACCGGACACCGGATGGTGGGCTGTCTTCCAGCTCGACGAGAGCGTGTACTGGGGCGGTCACGTGGTGCTTTTCGACTCCGACACCTGCACGTATTACGGCACCGGCTGGCACGGCACGTGGGACCAGTACATGTACCAGTGGTGACGGTGCTCGGGCTCGTGAAGCGCGTGGCTCCTCCCCCGCGAGATCAGCTCCCCGGTCGCTCCGGAGCGCGATCGTTTTCGACGAGTCGTCGTACTCCGGTCTCCCAGGCCGGCGGCGGGACCTCCCGGACGAGGCCGGCCCGAGTGGCCATGACCGCGCGCCCGACGGCGGTCCGGGCGACACGCTGTCACCCGCGCGGCTCCAGGACACCTGGGCGCGCCGCCCGTCCACCGGTGCCGCCGGGGCTACCGTCGGCTCCATGGAGCGAATCCGTGCGGTCCTGATCGACATCGACGGCGTCCTCACCGTGTCCTGGAAGCCACTGCCTGGAACGGTCGCGGCCATGGAACACCTGCGTGCCTCCGGCCTCCGCCTCGCCCTGGTCACCAACAACACCTCCCGGACACGTGCCGCCATCGCCGAACGCCTGGCCGCCCTGGGCTTCCCCGTCGGTGCCGAGGACATCCTGACCGCCCCGGCCGCGACGGCGGCCTACCTGCGCGAGCACTTCCCCGGCGCCCGCTGCCTCCTGCTGAACAGCGGCGACGTCCGCGACGACCTGCCCGGAGTCACGCTGGTCGAGGACGGGGACGCGGACGTGGTCGTGCTCGGCGGCGCGGGCCCCGAGTTCGGCTACGAGTCTCTGAACCGCGTCTTCCGGCAACTGCAGCGCGGTGCCCGGCTCGTGTCCATGCACCGCAACCTGTATTGGCGTACCGAGGGCGGCCTCGACCTCGACACCGGAGCCTTCCTCGACGGCCTTGAGAAGGCCTCCCGCACAGAGGCGGAGGTGACAGGGAAGCCTGCGCAGGCGTTCTTCGGAAGCGCCCTCGCCCACCTGGGCGTGGACGCACCCGAGGCGCTGATGATCGGCGACGACATCGAGTCGGACGTGCTGGCAGCCCAGCGGTCAGGCATCACCGGCGCCCTGGTGAGGACGGGCAAGTACACCCCTGAGGCACACCGCGCCGCCTCCGGGACCCCCGACCACGTCCTCGACTCCTTCGCGGACCTGCCGGCCCTTCTCCTCACCGGTTCCGACTCCGGATCGGGCTCCGGGTCCGGAGTCGGCTCCGGCTCCGGCTCCGGGTCCGGCTCCGGCCACTCGACCGGAACCTAGCCCGCCGGCGAGCACGTGCGCCTCGCGTCGTCGCTCCGCGCCCGCGCGCTCGACCGCGGGAGCCTCCCTGACCACCCGCGCTTCGGCTCTCGGCACCTTCGTGCGGGCTCCACGGCGCGGGCGGCCGGGAAACCGGTCTGCGAGGATGTGCTGCATGGACGTGCGGAGCAGGAACCACGTGACGGTGACCGGGCGTACCGGTGGGCCTGTGGTGGTACTGGCGCATGGCTTCGGGTGCGACCAGAACATGTGGCGCCTGGTGGTGCCCGCGTTGGAGCGCGAGTTCACCGTGGTCCTCTTCGATCATGTGGGCTCGGGGAACTCGGCGCAGTCGGCGTGGAGCCGGGAGCGGTACTCGTCGCTGGACGGGTACGTCGACGACGTACTGGAGCTGTGCCGGGAGATCGCGCTGGGCCCGGTGACTTTCGTGGGGCATTCGGTGAGCGGGATGATGGGTGTGCTGGCCGCCACTCGGGAGCCCGAGGCGTTCGCCGGTCTGGTGCTGCTTGCGCCCTCGCCCTGTTTCGTCGACGATCCGGACACGGGATACCGGGGCGGGTTCAGCGCCGAGGACATCGACGAGCTGCTGGAGTCGCTGGACGCGAACTATCTGGGCTGGTCGGGCGCCATGGCCCCGGTGATCATGGGTAATCCGGACCGGCCGGAGCTGGGTGCGGAGCTGACCAACAGTTTCTGCCGTACCGACCCGGAGATCGCCCGGGTGTTCGCCCGCGTGACGTTCCTGTCCGACAACCGCGCCGATCTCGCGTCGGTGGCTGTGCCCACCCTGGTCGCCCAGTGTTCGAGCGACCCGATCGCTCCGCCGGAGGTGGGCGCGTTCGTCCACGCGCAGATTCCGGGAAGCCGGCTCGTCACGCTGAACGCGACGGGCCACTGCCCCCAGCTCTCCGCCCCGGAGGAGACCGCCGCGGCGATCACCGCGTTCGTGGGAACCGCCGGATAGATGCGCGAGGCAGGCGGCGCGGCGGAGAGCGGAGACCGGGGCGAGGACCGGCGTCCGGCGGATGAGGAGGCGCTGTTCTCCGCCCTGCTGGAGGACAGCGCCGAGGAGCTCTACGAGCACGCGCCCTGTGGATATCTGACCACCCTGATGGACGGGCAGATCGTCAAGGTCAACAGCACGCTGCTGGACTGGCTCGGATACGAGCGCGGCAAGCTGGTGGGACGCAAGCGCTTCTCGGAGCTGCTGACCGTCGGCGGGCGGCTGTACCACGAGACCCACTTCGCGCCGCTCCTGCGGATGCAGGGTGAGATCAGCGCAATCGCCTTGGAACTCAAGACAGCAGACGGATCCCGGCTGCCGGTCATGGTCACCTCCAGAGTCAAGACGGGCAGCGACGGGCAGCCGCTGCTGATCCGCACGACCATCCTCGACGCGCGCGACCGCCGCGCCTACGAGGTCGAGCTGCTGCGGGCCCGGCAGGAAGCGGACCAGGAGCGCGACCGCCTGAAACTCCTGAACAGCACCCTGCAGAAGACCCTGCTGCCCCCGGCACTGGCAAACGTGCCCGGCCTGGACGTGGCCGCGTACTACCACATCGCCTCCGTCGAAGAGGTCGGCGGCGACTTCTACGACCTCTTCCCCCTGGCCGCCGGCACCTGGGGCCTGTTCCTGGGCGACGTCTGCGGCAAGGGTGCCGCCGCCGCGGCCGTCACCTCGCTGGCCCGCTACACCCTGCGCGCCGCGGCCGTCTACGACCCCGACCCGGCCGCCGTCCTCACCAACCTGAACACGGTCCTCAACCACGAGTACAACGGCACCGACCCGCGCTTCTGCACGGTCATCTTCGGCCTGCTCACCCCCGACGCCGACCGCGGTGGTTTCCGCATCACCCTGGCCAGCGGCGGCCACCCACCGGCGCTGCTGATGCGCGCGGACGGCACCGCGGACTACCTGCCCACGCCCGGCGGGCAACTGATCGGCGTCCTGCCGGACGCCGACATCGCCACCACCACCGTCCACCTCGCCGTCGGCGACACCCTGCTCCTGCACACCGACGGCCTGACCGAGGCCCACACCAACGCCGGAAGCGAGGGTCGCTACGGCGACGACGCCCTCCTCGCCTTCGGCCGGGCCCTCGCCCCCACCACCGCGTCGGCCGTCATCGGCGCCGTCCGCGACCTGCTCGACACCTTCGGCAGCGGCGTGGACGACGACACCGCCGTCCTGGCCGTCCACGTGCCCCGGCCCACCGCCGACGAGCCTCGATGATCAGGCACCTGACCCTCCGCACCCGGACCACCGCCAAGGGAGCGGTCATCGAACTGACCGGGGAGCTGGACCACCGCACCGCGCCCGAGGTCCGCGCGGCACTGCCCGGAGCCGGCCTTGAGGCGGGCCAACAGCTCGTCCTCGACCTCGCGGGGCTCACGTTCTGCGACTCCAGCGGCATCACCGTACTCCTCGCCGCCCGTAACCACGCCCGCGCCGCCGACGCGAGCATCGCGCTGGCCGCGGTCCCCGACCACCTCCAGCGGATCTTCCGCGTCGTCGGCCTGGAACACGTCTTCCCCACCCACCCCACCGCCGGAGCGGCCGAGGCCGCCTGGCAGCCCCCCACGAGCTGACTCCGGCGCGGACAGCGACTCAGAAGGACGCCCTTGGGTGTGGGCCCGCTCGGCGCAGCTGACCGACGTGTACGGGGGCACGCCGGCGAACCGGGCATCGATGCGTCAGCCCGCGGCGCGATCGCACACTCACGTCGGGGGCGGTGGCGGGTCGTCGCAAGCCGTCCGAGACACCCTTCCCACTCTAGTCAAGTTTGACTAGAGTGGGGGGATGAGTGAGAAGACCATGCCGATCCTGCCCTGCAGGACCATCCAGCCCGTTCTCGACTTCTACACCGCTCTCGGATTCGAGGTGACCTTTCAGCAGCGGAGTCCCAACCCCTACGCGGTGGTCCAACGAGGCGGCATCGAGCTGCACTTCTTCGGAATGAAGCAGTACGAGCCGACCGAGTCGGTCAGCACGTGCTACGTCCTGACCGACGACGTGAACGGGCTGCACGAGGCCTTCCGAACCGGCCTCAAGGCGGCCTTCGGGAGAATCCCGTCTCGTGGACTCCCGCGTATCGGGCCGCTCAAAGACATGTCGTACGGCGTGCGGCAATTCCTCATGACCGACCCGGGCGGCAACTGCATCCGAATCGGGCAGCAGACGAGCGAGGACCAACATCACCGCCCCGCCCCCAAGGAAACCTTCGCCAGGGCCCTCCACATGGCGTGCCTCTTCGCGGACTCGAAGGACGACCCGGCGGGGGCCGCGAAGATCATCGACCGCGCGCTCCGTCTGAAGGGCGAGCAGCCCACACCCGTGGAACACTTTCGCCTCTTGGTGCTGCGAGCGGAAATCTCCGAGCGCCTCGGTGACGCCGCAACCGCGACCACTGCCCTCGACGCGGCCGCCGCGCTTCACCTCACGCCCGAGGAGCGGGAGTCGGTCCACGACGACATCGAACGCCTCGAAGATCTCCGGGACCAGCGGGCCGGGGGTGCGCACGGCGGGTAGGCCGGAGCCCCACCCGCCACGGCCGCCGCTACGCGATCTCTTCCGCCGGCCCACCTGCCGCTGCGGCGAGGCTCTGCCGCAGGTGCGTGAGGCGTGCGATCTCGGCGTCCAGGGTGGCCAGGCGATCGGCCACGACACCGCTGAACTCGCCTGGGCGGCCGTCACAGGACCCCGCCGGGTCCTGGACAAGGAGGTCCAGCCGGTGGGCGCGACGGCGGAGATCCTCCAGGGTGAGGCCCAGAGCCAGCAGGTTGCGGATGACGCGGACGCGTGCGACATCGGCGGGGCCGTACTCGCGTTGGCCGGACGCGCTGCGTTGCGGGGGCGGGAGCAAGCCCCGTGCCTCGTACAAGCGCAGAGCGCGTGGCGTGGTGCCCGCTGCCGCCGCCGCCTCACCGATCCGCATGCCCGCCCCCTGCGTCCTACAGCTCCACGATCGCCGCACCGAAGGAGCGCCCGGCGATCAGTCGCGGCAACGCCTCCGGGGCACGATCCATTCCACGGACCACGGTGTACGGGAACCGGATGTCGCCCGCGCGCAGCCAGTCCCCGAAGCGGGCCTCCCACTCCGCCTCGACAACCGGATGATCCACACCGTTGTAGCCGGCGATCCTGATGCCCCTCGTCAGCAACCGATACGTGTCGAGCACGGCCGGCGCGCTCCCGCCCGCCCGGTCCGGGGACAGCTGACCGTCCAACGCGCCCACCAGGGCGAACCGGGCGCCCCGATTCGCGGCATGGACGGCGGCCGTCAGCTGTTCCCCGCCCACGGTGTCCAGGACGATGTCGATGCCGTCCGGCGCCGCCTCGGCAAGCTGTGTGCCGATCGGTGCCGCTTCGCGCAGCACAGTGGCGTCGTAACCGAGTTCCCGCTCCAGCCGCCGGGCCTTGTCCGGTGAGCCGGTGCTGCCGATCACTCGGGCGGCGCCCAACAGCCGGGCGATCTGGCCCGCCAGGGTGCCCACAGCGCCGGCGGCGCCCGTCACGAACACGGTGTCCCCCTCTCGCACCTCTGCCAGGCGGGTCAGCGCACCGTAGGCTGCGGAGCCCTGGGCCAGGTGGGCCACCGGGTCGGGCAGGATGCCGTCCAACGGCCTGCACTCGTCGGCGGCGGGCGTCGCGTACTCCCGCCAGCCCTGCAGGTGCAGAACCAGACGGCCCTTCTTCAGGGGGCCGTCGACCACCTCGCCGATCGCGGGCCCGAACAGGGTGTCGCCGGGGTTCAGCGGCGGCAGCGGTACATCACGGGTCTCGCCTCCGATGAGCGTGCGCAAGCCCGGAAAGACGAGGAAGTGGGTGTTGCGGACGAGCACTTGGCCGTTCGCGGGCTTCGGCACGGGGGCCTGCACCAGGGTGCTCGGCCGAGGTCGGCAATCCCGCGGGGCGACGGAGCAGGCGTACAAGGTGATGAGTCGGGTTCATGGCCGGACGCTAAGCCTTGACCCGTGGGTCAGAGGCAAGGCGTGAATCGAGCACTGCCCAAGCAGGGGCTGAATCGAATGCGTGCGCGCTACGCTCCCTTCCATGCCGACCATGAACATGTCATCTCGGGCCCGTCTCGGCGCGGCCCCGCGGTTCGGACCTCACCCGGTCGGGACCGCGTCCTTGAGGAGCCACGTCCGGTTCTCCCTCGTCCTCCTTCTTCTCCTGAGCCTTCTCGGGACATCAGCCCTGGCCAGCGCCGCGCCCTCCCCGCCCGCCCGATCCATCGCGGCCGCCTCCGCGGCGGCGAACGGCTCCGCCGTGACCCAGGCCCAGGCACGCTGGGGCGACCGGCGACTCGACCAGGTCTCCTTCCTCGGCACCCACAACGCGTTCACCAACTACGAGGACTCCCGATGGAGTTCGGTGGCCCAGTCCGAGTCCCTACGTCACCAGCTCGAGAACGGCGTGCGCGGCCTGAGCCTGGACACCCACTGGTACGAGCGCAGCACGTGGCTCTGCGTCGTCAGCTTCGGCAGCGACTGCTACCCGAGCGACGTGTACCTCTGTCATGGCGAGTGCAAGACCTTCGCCGGGGTCACGTACGCGCTGCCCCGGCAGTCCTTCCAGAGCAGCATGCAGACCGTGGTGGACTTCCTCGCAGCGAATCCCCAGGAGGTGGTGACCATCTTCCTGGAGGACTACGTCAGCGCCCAGCAGCTTGGGAACTCGCTCGGCCGGGTGCGCGGCCTCGACCAGCTGCTCTTCCGGCCCGACGCGTGGAACGTACGCCAGCAGGGGTGGCCGAAGATGACCGACCTCGTCGGCTCCGGGAAGCGCCTGCTGATCTTCAGCGACGAGCCTGACCGCGAGCACCTGGGCGTCATGTACGACAAGGCCTGGACCGTCAGCAACTTCTGGAGCCTCGGCGACCTCGGCAACGACGTCTCCTGCGTCAGCCGGTGGTCCGACGTACCGCTGGACCGTCAGGAGCCGGGCTTCCGAAGGCTTTTCACCATGAGCCACCATCGGAACGTACCCACCGTCATCAACACCGCTCTCGACAACGGGGCCAAACTGCGGGACCGCGTCGACCAGCAGTGCCGCCCGGCGGCCGACGGCCGCGACCCGAACTTCGTCTCGGTCGACTTCCACCGGATATCCGACGGCAGCGGCCACACGCCGGCCTCGATCGTCGCGGAGCTCAACGCCCGAGACTGAGGCCCCGTGTCCGGTCCCGGGTGTGGGTCGTCACCCACACCCGGGGGACGACCCGGCGCGGCCTCGCTCCTCCGCATGGAGAGCGGCGCCGACTCGATCCGCCTGGGCGGGGGGTGCCGGAGTCCAGCGTCAGAGCACCGCGGCCGCCCGGCGGGGTGGCGGCGTTCAGCCGCAGGCTGCCACTGCTGCCGCGGCCGCGGACAGGATGCGGTGCAGGACAGGGACCGGGATCGCCGGATTGGTGACCGCCGCGCACGCCGTGTCGCGGTCGTGCAGCAGCCCGGCGAGGACGCGGGCCGGCAGCCGCGGATTGCGCATCGCGGTCCCGCGGACGAGGGCCGATGGGTCGTTCAGGAGCCGCACCGCGTCGGCCGGTGAGAGGCGGGCGTCCTCGGCCGCGCGGCGGCGCACCTCGGCTTCCGGGTCGCGGGCGAGGCGTGCGACGTCGGCAGGCGTGGACTCCGGATCGTCCAGGGCCAGGCGGCGCATCCGCCCAGCGGGATCGCCGGCGTAGCGCAGCAGGCCCGTACGGGGGAAGTTGGGGTGGCTGCGGGGGCGGTCGGGGTGACTGAAGCTGCCGTCCCACCACCGCCAGACCTCCAGCAGCATCTCTGCCGGTGCGTCATCGCACGATTCGGCGAGGAACAGGCGGACCGTCCGGTCCTCGTCCCGGGCCAGACGCTCCACGACGTCCGGTGGAAGACGCCGGGCACGGGCCACGCTTCGGCGGATGAGCGGATGGGACGACACGGCGAGGCGTCGCATCGCGTCGGCGTCACCGTGCAGGCCCTCGACCCAGGTCAGAGTGTGCGACATCGACGTCGGGTCGAAGTGGTGGCGCACCGCGGCACGCTGCCCCTCGTCGAGGTCCGGCCGCAGTGCCACCACCGAGCGGACGTCGTCGTGCGGGTCCTCCGACAGGACGGCGACGCTGTGGGCAGTGAGCGCCGGGTTGGCGGCCAGGGCTCGGCGTACCTCCGCGTCCCCGTCCCGGACCAGCTCCGCCTCCAGCTCGGGCGCGAGACGGCACTGTTCGAGCGCGCGCCGGGGCTGGGGCAGCGCGGCAAAGACCTCGGGAGGCATGGGGACGGCGATGTGGTGGGCGAGCAGCGCCGCCGAACGCACTGCGTCGTCGCCGTCGGCCAGCAGTCGCGCCCTGAGCGGCGCGGCGAGGTCTTCCCACCGGGCGCAGGCAGTCGCCCGCACCCTGGGGTCGGCGTCGGCCGCGAGGCCGGGGAGGTGGTGTGCGGGGAGCCCCGGGAGTTCGGCGGCCTCAGCGCGGGACGGGCCGGCGAGAAGGTCGTCGTACAGGTCCCCGGGGAGTTCGACGCCCCGGGCGCAGGCACGCTCGGCCCGGAGCACGCGCCGGCTCGGCGACGGCTCCGCACGGACCAGGCGTATCCACTGGTCGGGCGTGAGCTTGGGCCGGAAGGTGTCCGCGGGCGTCGAGCGCACCTGCGGGTCGGGATGCGCCACGGCGGCGTCGAGCACGGCATGCCGGTCGCAGCCGTGCAGGAAGCCCGCTTCCACGTCCAGCAGTCGGATCAGCAGGTCGTCCGACGCGGCCGGATTGGACCCGATTCCCTCCGCCCAGTGCAACGGCCATGCCGGCCGGCCGGGGACCGCTGCCCACACTTCGGCGCGCTCGGCCTCCGTCTCCTGCCCGGCGGCCGCGGCGGCTTCCTCCAGCCGCTCCGGCAGTCGGTCGAGGGCTGTCACCCGAGGCCCGTCCGCGCCGGGCACCTCCGCCAGCAGCACCTGTCCGTCGAGGGAGAGGGCCACGAACCCGGGGTCGCCGGTCAGCCCCGGGACACCGGTGCCGGCGTAACGGACCCTGGTCCAACAGGAGTCGTTGCCGCCGATCCGATGTCCGAGGACGGCTACCAGGAACTCGCCGTCGGAGTCTGCCAGTCGGCGCCACCACGCGGCGTCGAGGGCTTCCCGGACGGGGCTGTCCAGTGCCGCGTCCCGGACCGCGCCCTCCGGCGCGGCGACCCGGCCCACGCCGTGCGGTGCGTCCCTGACCACGCCGCCCGGCGCCCCGATCCCCCGCGCGATCCGCCAGCCGGCCTCCGGCGGGAACAGACTGGCCGGGCACACGTCCTCGACGAAGGTGAGCCCGGCGCGCAGGAGCAGTTCGTCTAGTTTCTCTCGGTGTTGCACGTGGTCATGCTCCCCGCCGACTCGCGAGGGGACAAGCGGCGAGGCCCGCGTTCCAGGGCAGCTCGGTTGCTAGAGGTGGCTGGACTCGTCATAGAGCCGCCAATGCCACCACCCTTCTCCTGGGCACCGTGACCGACGGAGGGCGAGGGGGTCGGGCAGGGTTCTGCGATACAACTTGTCGTCCAACTGCCCTACCAGTGCTGCCAGTTCACGGCGTGCGCGCGGAGGAATGTTGGCGAGGACCAGCTCCAGGAGGTCCCGCGCCATGGCCACGTCTTCCTTCAGGCCGCACTCGTGGCAGCCGCATACGGTTGCGGTCAGGTACAGGTAGCGGCCCGGGCGGGCCAGAAAGGACCGGTAGCACTGCAGTGCCACCTGGGTGTCACCAGGGAGGAGGCCTTTGTCCAGACGGCGGAACTCTTCCCGGCGGATGGCGGAAGCCGTCCGGCTGGAAAGCCCGCCGATACGAGCCGGCCGGGGGGCGGAGGAGGGAGAGTGCATCCAGAGAGCAACTGCTCGGCGCGCCTGACTGGCTGTTGTGTTCTGCGCGCGCAGCGCGCCGGGCCGCTTACGCGGCATGGGCCTTTCGGGTGAGGATCATGCGGGGATCCTGGCATGGCCCCCAGAGACTGTCCAGGCACGTGCGGCGCCTGGGGCGGGGAGAGTGGCGGAGATGGCGGTCGGCCGGAGTCCGGGGTAGCGGACGGCAGCGGTGCGCGCATGTTCCTGGACTGCCGTAGGGCCGCTGGTCTGCGGGGGGGGGGGGGGGGGCGG
>NZ_LIPQ01000260.1 GCF_001418135.1 Streptomyces aureus | reverse complement strand
GGTGGTGGCGGTGGCGGTGGGAACGGCGGCTCCGGCAACGACCCCGGCGGCAACCGCATGACTCCGGCCCCGCCCTGGCACGGCAGCTCCGCCGGCAACATGAAGCATCACCGGACGGACCCGCTCGACGTCAGCCACCTCACCCCGGAGCAACAGCGTGAGGCGCTCGTCCAGGAGGCCCGCGACCTCGCCGACCGCGCGAGGAAAGCCGACCCGAACAACCCGGACGACCCCAAGCATCAGATCGACATGGTCCGGACGCGTTTCCCCACCGGTGAGCACCTCCTCAACAACGGCGCGTGCTCCGGCGGGCTGCTCCACGACGGTGTCGTCACCAGCCACTCCAGCGGGACCAAATGGGAGGGCCAGGACAAGCCCGACCTGCATCCGGCCGCGCAGGACATCTACGATCAGGTTCGGGCCAGGATCGAAGGCGAAGGCCGGAACGTGGGCGGAGGCCACGGGCAGTGTGCGGAGGCCCTGCTCCTCTCGGACCGGCTGCGCCAACTCGACCCGTCCGGCACGTCCATCAGCACGCTCGACCACGTACGCCGGGCGATGGACGGCGCGCAGATGTACACCGTTCAGATCGGCCCGGACAGGCGGGGTAACTTCCAGCACAACGAGTACAAGCCGCCGTGTCGTTCGTGCGAGATCGCCCTGGACATGGCCGGTATCACCGCCCACACCGGTTAGGAGCCCCCTGTGCCCCACCTCAATGCCCCCGCGGACGTCGACGCCTGGTTCGCCGAGTACGGCTGGTACCCGGGCCGTGACGTCGCGGACCGGGTCCCTGCGATCGTGGCGGAGATCACCGAGGAGAGCCGGAACGACGGGTTTCCGATGGAGCCGTTCGCAGCCGCCACGGACTTCCTCGCCGAGCACGCGGGGCTTCGGCTGACCCTCGACGCGCGACGTGAGGACTACCTGCACTTCACGCCGGTCATCGTCTGGGACGGCACTTCCGAGGACATCGCGGAGCTGAGCCGCCGCCTGGGCGTGAGGCTCTTCCCGGTGGGGTGGGACTCCTCGGAGGGCGAGGTGATGGTCGTGGACGAGCAAGGCCGGTTCTTCTTCATGCACCACACCGGCAACTACTACATGGGCGCAGACAAGTACGAGGCCATGATCTCCCTCTTCCACAGCCCCATGAAGGACGCGGAGGATTTCTATGTCTGACCTGATTCCCGGCACGGCGGCCTCGCTGCTCATCCACGGCACGATCACCAGCCACACCAACCTCACCGGTGACGGCGAGCCGCACCTCCACCCCGCCGTCCAGGAGTTCTTCGACGCGCTCCCGCCCGCCCTGCGCGAGCCCTTCATCGGCTACTGCGCCGAGTCCGCCCTCGTCTCCGACGAGCTCTTCGGCCTCGACCGGCAGCGGGACGACGGCCGGACGGTCACGCTGGAGGAGGCCGCGGCGCACTTCGCGGGAGCCGCGCTCGTCGCCCGCAAGATCCGCCCGCACGGCGACCCCGAGCACGGCACCGAGGCCGACGTCTGCCGTTCCTGCTCGGCGCTCCTCGACCGGCTGGGCATCGCGATCCTCCGTGATCAGGCATGACGGACGTCCTGACGGAGGCGGGGTGGCGGCCCGGCCGTGACGCCGGGGACGCCGCCATGCTGGCGGTCCTCATCACGGTGACGGTCGGCGCGGAACTGTTCCCGGCCGCCGAACGGGCCGTGCGCGAGTTCCACGGCCTGCACGTCCATCCCGCCGCCGACGGCGGGGCGGAGGTCGCGGCCATCGGCAGCGTCGTCGACCCCCGCGAAGCCCGCCTCGACGTCCCTGCTCTGAACAGGCTCGCCGACTCCCTCGGCGCACGGCTCTTCCCCTTCGGCCGTACGGACACGGACGCGCCGCTCGCGGTCGACGACCACGGCCGGCTCCTCATGCTGGGCCCCGGCGGGCCCTGGCTCCTCGGTGAAACCGTCCACGACGGTCTCTCGGCGCTCGCCGCCGGCATCGCGCCGGTACGGCTCCGCGCTCCCCGGTGGCGCTTCCCGCTGCCCGGCAGCCCCGCCGATCTCGACGCGGCCGTACGGGCCGCGCTCGTCGCCGTCTTCGTCCTGCACAGCACGGGCGTGTTCAGCGCCCGGGGGCTGCACCTGCGGGCGACGACCCTGCGGGGAATCGGCGTCGTGGCGGTCGACGAGGAATTCCCGCTGGGCCGGGGGTCGTTGGAGAGCAACGCGGAACCACTGACGGAGGCGATGAACGGCCGCCTCGACGCGGCCGGCGTACGCGCGGGCGGCTGCGAGCTGGTCCTGACGCTTCCCGTCCCCGCCGGTACGGAGGGGCCGCCGGCCACGGTGGAGTGCGTCGTGACGGTGGGAAGTCCGGCCGAAGGCCCCGCCCTGATCCTGTCGGCCGGTCTGTCCGCCTCCTTCGGCCCCACGGCGAAGGCCCTGGACGCCTGCGCCCAGGCCCTCGCCGACTGGTCCGGAACCATGGCCGACGCCGATCGCTGACGCGTACCGGCAGGGCGCGCCGCGCACACCGCTCAGTGGATGGAGAAGCCGCCGTCCACGAAGAGGGACTGGCCCGTGACGTACGCGGAGGAGGTGCTCGCCAGGAACACGGCCGCGCCCGCGAAGTCCTCGGCGACACCGTTGCGGCCGACCATCGTGCGCGCCGCCAGCGCGGCCACCTTCTCCGGGTCGGAGGAGAGCCGCTCGTTGAGCGGGGTCATCACGAAGCCCGGGACCAGGGTGTTGGCGGTCACGCCGTACGGGGACCAGGCCTCGGCCTGCGAACGGGCCAGGGACTCCAGGGCGCCCTTGGACACCCCGTACGCGCCGCTCTGCACGAACGCGCGGTGCGCCTGCTGGGAGGTGATGTGGATGATCCGGCCGAAGCCGCGCTCGGCCATGCCGGGACCGAAACGCCGGCCGAGGAGGAAGGGGGCCTCAAGGTTCACCGTCATGGTGGTGTCCCAGACCTCGTCGGAGAGGTCGTTCAGCGGGGGACGGAGATTGATGCCGGCGGAGTTGACGAGGATGTCGGGCTCGCCGAACACCGTCGCCGCCTCCTCGGCCCCGGCCTTGATCCCCGCGCGCGTGCCCAGGTCGGCGCTCACCCAGGCCGCCCGGCAGCCGTCGGCGGTCAGCTCGTCGACGGTCGCGACGAGTTCGGCCTCCTTGCGCGCCACCACGACCACACGCGCCCCGGCACGGGCCAGGGCCCCGGCGATGGCACGGCCGATGCCGGAGCTGCCTCCCGTGACGAGGGCCGTGCGCCCGTCGAGGGAGAAGAGGCCGGAGAGGTACCCGCCGGGGGGCGTGGTCATGGGTGTCGCTCCTCGCGTCGTGCGTGTACCGGCCCGTCCGCGTGCGGTGGGGGGCAGGTACACGCATCCTGTCAGACGTGGTTCAGACCAGCTGGGCGAGGAACCCCGCCCAGGCGGCGGGCGCGACGGCGAACTGGGGGCCGTCCGGGTTCTTGGAGTCGCGGACGTGGACGGTGGAGGGGCAGGTGGCCACCTCGACGCAGTCGCCATCACCGCCACTGCTGTAGCTGCTCTTGAACCAGACCAGGTCTGTGGTGCTCATGGTGCTCCTCGCATCTCCCGCAACAGACTCACGGACTCCTCGAAGGACAGAGCCTGTGCCCGCATCCTGGCATACCGCTTCTGGAGGATGCTGACCTCTTTGGGATCGGGGATGAGGTGTGCGGCGCGCTGGCCCTCGCAGTAGGCGTACCACTTGTTTTCCGCAGTCTCCAAGAGCTGCACCGGACCGTCGAGACCCGCGTGATGCCCCCTTGTCTGCGGCATGATCTGGAGGTCGATGTTGCGTCGCGCGCTGATGTCGAGGATGTGTGCGATCTGCTCGTGCATGATTTCGGGGCCACCCACCTGACGGCGCAGTACGTGCTCCTCCACGATGAAGCTGTAGATCGTGTGAGGGCGGTCGGTGAGCAGCGTCTTCCGCTCCACACGGGCGACGAGCTTCGACTCGATCTCCTCGTCCCCCAATGCCGGGATCTGCTTCTCGAACAGCGTCTTCGCATACGCCGGCGTCTGCAGCAGCCCAGGCACCAGCCGGTTCTCGTAGGTGTAGAGCGTCGCCGCCTGCAGCTCCAGCTTGGCCCACTGCCGGAACCACTTCGCAAGCCCCGGCTTCCGCGCCACATGCTTCGCCGCGCCCCTGATCGCCCCGAACGCGTCGAGCACCTCCTCCGCCCGGTCCACGAAGGCGACCGGCGGTAGACGCCGGCCCTGCTCGATCGAGGCGACCGTCGGCACCGAGTACCCCACCATCGGCGCGAAGCGCTCCTGCGTGAGACCCGCCCGCTTGCGGAAGGCCTTGACCACCTCCCCGAAGGCCTTCAGGCTGTCCGACGTCTCCGGTTCGCCTCCACTCGGACCCGCGTCCGCCTCTTCGCCCGGAACCTCATCCGTCACCCCGGCCACCTCCCGCACCCATGCGCTCGCGTTGAACGCACCCATGCTCACGGGTAGTTACCGGTACCGTCCAGAGCGTGAACCCGTACGCTGTCGGAGCGTACGGGTTTCTGACCTGGCAACCCGCCCCGTCCGGCGTCACATTGGCCCCATGACCTCCCCCATGACCCGCGGAGCCACCGTCACCGTACGTGTGTTCACCCAGCGCTTCAGCTCGACCCCGCGCGGCGCCCGCCTCGCCCGGCGGCTCGCCCTCCATCAGTTCGACCGCTGGAACATCCCGTACGGCTCCGAGGCCTCCGACGCCGCCGCGCTCCTCGTCGCCGAACTGGCCGCCAACGCCGTCACCCACGGCCGCGTCCCCGGGCGAGACTTCGAGCTGGTGCTCACCTGTACGCCCGGACTGCTGCTGCGCATCGACGTCACCGACACCCGGGGCGAGCGCCGTCCCGCCGCCACGACCCCGGGGCCCCTCGACGAGGGCGGCCGCGGTCTGCTCCTCGTCGACGCGCTCGCCTCCCGGTGGTCGGTGCTCGACCGTGTACCGGTCGGGAAGACCGTACGGGCCGAACTCGACCTCGGCTCCTGACGTACCTTGATCGGGACGGAACAACCAAAGGGGGTGGGCGACTTGGACGCCGGGACGAAGGCGGGCAAGGGAGTCCTGGGACCGCGGGCGGCGGTCGTGTTCGCGCTGGTGCTCACACTGCTGCTGGCGGGTCTGTCGGGCCTCGTGATGCATCCGGCTGCCCAGCACCTGCGCTCCCTCCAGGACAGCCGACAGGCCGACGCGACGCTGGTCGCGGCCGGCTCGGGATGCTTCCTGGGGGGATGCAAGGTCAGGTTCGAGGCCGAGGGGCGGACCGTGGTGGCCGACCTTCCGGTGGGGAGCAGTCACGGGAAGAACGTGGCCGGTGAACGTCTGACCGTCCGGTACCGGGAGGGCGATCCGCAGGTGGTCGCCTCGCAGGACGATGTCGGCGGCGGTGCGCCGGCCGTGGGCACCGTCGTGTTCGGCGCCGGTGCGGTGCTCTTCCTCCTGATGCTGGTGTGGTCGACGGTCCACCTGAGGCGGCAGGGGCGCGCGGAGGGCGACCACGCTGCGGTTCCCGAGGCCGGGGCGACGAAGAGCGGCGTGTGAGCGGGTGTCCGGTCCGTGGGGTCACCACGGACCGGACACCCTTCACTCAGTCGCCCTGACCCCGGGGCGCGGGGGCGTAACCGGCCGGGCGGGTCGTGAAGGTGCCACGGCCCTGCGTGCGGCCGCGCAGGCGGGACGCGTAGCCGAAGAGCTCGGCCAGCGGCACCGTCGCCTCCACCACCGCCGTACCGGAGCGGGTGGTCTGGTCCGTCACGCGGCCGCGGCGCGCCGCGAGGTCGCCGAGGACCGAACCGACGGACTCCGCGGGGACGGTGACCGTCACGTCGGCCACCGGCTCCAGGAGGGTCATCACGCTCGCGCGGAGCGCCTCGCGCAGCGCGAACCTGCCCGCCGTGCGGAACGCCATCTCCGAGGAGTCCTTCGGATGCGTGGCGCCGTCCGTGAGCGTGACCCGGACACCCGTCACCGGGTGGCCGCCGAGGGGACCCTCGACGAGCGCGTCCCGGCAGCCGGCCTCGACCGCGCGGACGTACTCCTGCGGGACCCGGCCGCCCGTGACGGTCGACGCGAACGCGAACTCCGCCTCCCCGGTGTCCGCGAGCGGTTGGACGTCGATGACGACATGGGCGAACTGGCCCGCGCCGCCGTCCTGTTTGACGTGACGGTGGAGCAGCCCGGTGACGCCCTTCGCCACCGTCTCCCGGTACGCGACCTGCGGGCGGCCGACCGTGACCTCAAGGCCCCGGTCGCGCCGCAGCTTCTCCACCGCGACCTCCAGGTGCAGTTCGCCCAGACCCGACAGGACGGTCTGGCCCGTCTCCGGGTCGGACCGCACGACGAGCGACGGGTCCTCCTCGGAGAGCCGGGCGAGGGCCGTCGCCAGGCGGCCGGTGTCCGTGCTCCGGCGGGCCTCGACCGCGACCGAGACCACCGGGTCGGCGGTCGTCGGCGGTTCGAGGACGATCGGAGCGTCCCGGGCGCACAGCGTCGCCCCGGCGCGGGCGCCCTTCGGGCCCACGACGGCGACGATGTCCCCGGCGCGCGCCACGTCGACCTCGGTCGCGCGATCGGCCTGGACCCGCAGGATGCGGGCGATCCGCTCGGTGCGGCCGCTGACGGCGTCGAGCACGGTGTCCCCCTTTCCGATCGTGCCCGCGTAGACGCGGACATAGGTCATCCGGCCGGTGGCCGTCGCGCTCACCTTGAACGCGAGCGCGGTGAACGGCGCCTCCGGGTCCGCCGGCGCCTCCCCGCGTACCGGAGGCATGTCCGACGGCGCCGGGAGGTACGCGACGACGGCGTCGAGCAGCGGCTCGACACCCCGGTTGCGGTACGCCGAACCGCAGAGCACGACCACGGCCTCGCCGGTGAGGGTGAGGTCGCGGAGCGCGCCCGTGAGGGTCCGCGCCGAGAGCGCGCCCTCGGCGCAGAACTCCTCAAGGGCGCCCGGATGGAGCTCCGCCACGGTCTCCTCAAGGCGTCGCCTGCGGTGCCGGGCCTCGTCCTGGAGCTCGTCGGGGACCGGCCGGTCGGTGTACGTGTCGGCGCCGTCGGCCCACACGTACGCCCGCATGCCGACCAGGTCCACGACGCCGGTGAAGCCGTCCTCGCGCCCGATGGGGAGCTGGACGGGCAGCGGGACGGTGCCGAGCCGGGTACGGATCGACTCCACGGCGCTGTCGAGTTCCGCGCCGGCGCGGTCCAGCTTGTTGACGAACGCGATGCGCGGGACGCCGTGCCGGTCCGCCTGCCGCCACACCGTCTCGCTCTGCGGTTCGACGCCCGCGACGGCGTCGAAGACGGCGACGGCGCCGTCGAGGACGCGCAGTGAGCGCTCGACCTCGTCGGAGAAGTCGACGTGCCCCGGGGTGTCGATGAGGTTGATCCGGTGTCCGGCCCAGTCGCAGCTGACGGCCGCGGCGAAGATCGTGATGCCGCGGTCGCGCTCCTGGGGGTCGAAGTCGGTGACGGTGGTGCCGTCGTGGACCTCGCCGCGCTTGTGGGTGGCGCCGGTGAGGTACAGGAACCGCTCGGTGACGGTGGTCTTGCCGGCGTCGACGTGGGCGAGGATGCCGAGGTTGCGGACGCGGTCGACGAGGTGGGTACGCACGGTGTCGTGCCTTTCGCTGCTGCTGGATGAAGACAGGGCAGCGCGATTCCCGTACGCGGGCCGTCAGGGGGACGGGGGGAGCGTCACGGGTCGGCGATGGCGGGCGCGCAGCCGCCACCGGCCGGAGGGAGAGGCGAGGATCACGTCGTACCGGGCACGGGCGGACGACACGGCGGCGGCGTTACGGCAACGCACGGTCGTCTCCCCTCGGTCGGACGTCTGAAGGCGCATCGGTCGATGCGCCGCGAGACGTGAGTGTAGGGAGGGGGAGAGGCGGCGCGACAGCGGTTTTTCCGGCTCCCGTGTGCCGCGGTCGATGCGCTTCGCCCCGCACTCGGTAGCCAACTACCGGCCAGACAAGGCGAATTGGCCGTATCTCGTCTGCCTCGCGCCCCGCCCCGGGCGCTTAATGGTGCTCCCGCACGGTGCGGGTGGGAGTGACGAGAACACGGGGGACGTATGGCCGTCACAGGAAGCACCGGGGGACCGCCGCCCGCGCCGCCGTCGGGTCCGCCGGGTCCGCCTTCGGGTCCGCCGGGTCCGCCTTCGGGTCCGCCGGGTCCGCCTTCGGGTCCGCCCTCCCGTCCGCCGGGTCCGCCGTCCGGTCCGCCGGAGCCGCCACCGCTGGATCTCCGTCGTGGACGCGTCCTGCGCCTCCGGGTCAGCCGCCGGATGCTGTGGGTGGGTGCGGCGGCCTTCCCGCTGCACAACATCACCCGCGTCGAGGCGTACAAGAGGCAACCCGACCGGGGCGCGGCCGTCCTGCGCTTCCTCAAGTGGTTCGCCGTGGCCGTGATGGTCTACGCCGTGGTCAACGCGGGGAGCAGCGGCAGGGTCAGTGCCGGGGAGAGCAACCCGGTCGTCATCGTCGTCCTGATCGTGCTGGGCGTCTACCTCCTCAGGGAGCTGTTCGAGAAGCCGAAGCCGGTGCTGGACATCGAGATGTCCAGCGGCTCCACCGTGGCCGTGACCCTGCCGAGCGTGGACGAACTGCGGGACATCGCCGGACTGATCGCCCGCGCGATCGACAACCCGGCAGCCGAGTTCAGCACGGTCGTGCAGCAGTTCAACAGCAACACGAACAACTACGGCCCGGTCGTCAACATGAACGGCGGCCGGAACAACAGGGGGATCAACCTGTGAGCGGCGACACGACGAACAACTACGGGCCCGTGGTCAACATGAACGACGGCCACGGCAACGTCGGCATCAACTACGGCACCGTCGGCGGCGCCCCGGACGACCGGCTCCGCGCCGCCGTCGACGAGCTCACCCGCCTCCTCCAGGGCCTGCGGCCTCATCTCACCCCGGAACAGGCGCAGACCGTCGACGAGGCACTGCCCGAACTCACCCCCGACCGCGCCGCCCTGCGGCAGCGCGGCCTCGTCCTGGCGTCGGTGGCGCAGCTCGCCGCCGCCGCCGGCACCGTGGGCCAGCCCGTCGTGGACGCGGTCGGACAGCTGATCGCCCTGCTGGGCTAGGCCATCGCGAGGCCTCCTACGCGACCGGCGCGCCGCTCTGTGCCGCCTTGCGGTGGCGGGCGGTCAGCCGCGAGCCGGACTCGCGGCGGGCGGCGCGGCGCAGGAGCGGTACCGCGAGGAGGAACCCGAGGACCGTCCAGGCCGTGAGGACCAGGGCGACCATGGGCAGTTCCCAGGAGCCGGCCGCCTCGGCGGTCCGTGCCGAGTCCGGGAGCAGCGCCGAACGCAGGCCCTGCGCCATCCACTTGAGCGGAAAGACCGCGGCCACCTGCTGGACCGGCACGGGCAGCGCGGTGATCGGGAACACCGTCCCCGAGGTGAGCAGCAGTCCCATCGTCGGCAGCATGATCAACGCCAGGGCCTCGCGGGGGTTGGGCAGTACGGCGCCTATGGCCGCGCCGAGCGGTACGACGGCGAGCAGCCCGAGTGCGGTGACCCACAGGAGCGTCAGCCAGTCGCCCGGCCCGTGCGGCAACGGACCGTCCGCGAGCAGCGCCCCGGCGCCCAGGAGCAGCGCCAGGGTGCCGACCGCCAGGACGACCACCAGCAGGCACTTGGCGACGAGGTAGGCCGGTATCCCGCCGGGCGTGGCGCGCAGCCGCAGCAGGGTGCCCTCCTCCCGCTCGGTCACGAGGATCTGCGGGAGGTTGATAAGCCCGACCTGGAACAGCAGGTAGGCGGCGAAGCCCGCCAGCACCAGATGAGTCATCGGGGTTCGGGTCCCGGGCACGTCGTCGCCGACGTATGCGGCGACGAGCAACGCGACGACCACGTTGGTCAGGTGGCCGGACATCTCCTTGCCGTTGCGCAGGAGGTGCCGCAGCTCGATTCCGCCGCGCTGGAGCCCGGCACGCCAGCTGTTCGTCCTGTTCGTCATGTGTGCCCCCCTCATGCGGCCGGTGCCTTCTCGTCCGCGTCCCGGTAAGTGCCGGCGGCTCCGTCCGTGCCGTCGGCCTCCCCGTGCACCATGTGCAGGTAGGTGTCCTCCAGCGTCGGGCGGCGGACCTCCAGGTCGGCGATCGGGCCGTCCGCGTGCCGGTGGAGTTCCCAGACCAGCCGTGAGGGCTCCTCCGTGCGTTCGCGGCGGGGCGTCCCGTCGTCGGCCGTCCAGCGGACCTCGGCCTGGGCGGCGGCTCGCCGGGCCAGTTCCGCCGGTGTGCCACAGGCCCGGATCCGGCCGCCGACCAGCATGGCGATCCCGTCGGCGAGCCGCTCGGCCTCCGCCAGGTCGTGGGTGGTGAGCAGGACGGTGACGCCCTCGTCGCGGGCCAGCTGTTCGACCAGGACGTGGAACTCGTGCCGCGCCTGAGGGTCGAAGCCGGTGGTCGGCTCGTCAAGGAAGAGGAGTTCGGGCCGGCCGACGATGCCGAGCGCGACGTCGAGGCGCCGGCGCTGGCCGCCGGACAGCCGGTCCACCTGCCGGCCGCCCTGGTCGGTGAGGCCGACCAGGGTCAGCAGTTCGGCCGGGTCGCGCGGGTCGGGGTAGTAGGCCGCGAAGTGGGTCAGCAGCTCGGCGACCCGCCAGCGGCGGTGGTCGCGCCAGGACTGCAGGACCAGGCCGATCCGGGCTCGCCACGCGTCGCCGCCCCGCTCGGGATCCGTACCGAGGACGCTCACCTCCCCGCCGGAGCGCTGCCGGAAGCCCTCCAGGATCTCGACGGTGGTGGTCTTCCCCGCGCCGTTGGGCCCGAGCAGCGCGAAGACCTCGCCGCGGTGGATGTCCAGATCGATGCCGCGCAGGACGTCGACATCGCCGTACGCCATGGTCAGATCGCGTACCCGGATCACGGGCTGGACGTCGGTGCGCCCGAGCGTCGTCATCGGCCCGCCTCCGCGTGGGGCTGCCGCTGTGCCGTCCCGCTCGCGGGTGCGGCGCTGTCGACGATGGCCCGGAGTGCCGCCACATGACCCTCGAAGGCGGTACGGCCGCGCTCCGTCAGCCGCACCTTCGTACGGCGGTTGCGGCCGCCGCCCTCCTTCTGGAGCTCCAGGTATCCGGCCCCCTCCAAGGTGTGCAGCTGCTTGGAGAGCGCGGAGTCGCTGAGCGAGAGGCTGTCGCGGACGAACGCGAAGTCCGCCCACTCGGTGGCGGCGAGCAGCGCGACCACCGACAGCCGGGTGGCGGGGTGGATCAGCTCGTCGAAGCCGGCGGGGGTGCTCATCGGCCCGTCTCCTCGTCGGCCGCCGGACCGCCGCCGCTCCGCACCGATTCGGCCGCCCAGCGGTTGGCGGGACCGAGGGAGAGCAGGTACACCGCCACCGCGGCCGTGGCCTGGACGAGGCCGGCGAGGATCGGCTCCAGTGACTCGGTCAGGTGGTCCGACAGCACGACCGTCCCGCCGACCAGCACCGCCGCCGCACCGAACGCGGCCCACATGCGCCCGGGGCAGCGAGTGTGGTGCAGCCGCATCCGGCTCCTGCGGCTGTTCCTCACGACCAGCACGCTCAACAGGCCGACGTAGGCGGCCATGAGCAGTCCGACGCCCCACTGGGGCAGGTCCATGCCGACGCCGGCAAGGAACACCCACATGAGCGCGGCCGTGCCGTAGGTCATGCCGCGCCCGCCGGACGCGGAGCGCTCGAACTCGTCGTACACCCGCTCCTGCGGCACTCGGATGCGCTGGAGATCCTTCCATGCCTGTTCGGCATCCACCGGCATGCTCACGGCCATCGCCCTCCCCGCCTCCGACTACTTTCCTACCAGGAAAGTAACCTTTGGCTTTCCTGGTGGGCAAGTCGGCGCAGGGGCTTCGTCCGATCTCCGGACCGCCTGCACGGCCTCGGGGGCCAGGCCGGCACGGCCGGTCCCCCCGACCGACCCCAGGCCTACTCGGCCGCGTCCGCCGGCTGGAGGAGGTCCCAGCGGTTGCCGTACAGGTCCTCGAAGACGGCGACCGACCCGTAGGGCTCGTGCCGCGGCTCCTCCAGGAACTTGACGCCCGCCTCCGTCATCCGCGCGTGGTCGCGGGCGAAGTCCTCGGTGTGGAGGAAGAAGCCGACCCGGCCGCCCGTCTGGTTGCCGACGGAGGCCTCCTCGGCGTCGTTCTTGGCGCGGGCCAGGAGCAGGCCCGCGTTCCCGAGGCCGCCGACCCCGGCCGCACCGCGCGGGCGGACGACGACCCAGCGGTTGCCGCCGCCCCGGTCGGTGTCCTCGACCAGGTCGAAGCCGAGGGAGTCGGTGTAGAAGGCGATGGCCTCGTCGTAGTCACGGACGACAAGGGTCACAAGTGCGATGGACGGCATTACCTCAACGTAATACGTGGAAGCGGCAGGAAACTACCCGCGTCAACCCGTGTCGGGCCGGGCACGACCCTTGCCCGTGGGAGGGTCCGAACGAGGGTCCGGAGAGGGCCGGGCGAGGGTCGGGGGCAGGGGACCAGGCCCTGTCGGACGGGATCCCACGACTGTGGGCGCACGCCGGACCGCGCCCGCGGCCGGTGCGAGAATGCCCCGCATGGACGTGCTGCAGTTCGACCGCCTCGCCGCCCGGGCGCGGGACCTCGCCGAGCGCCCCGGGGACGGCGGCCGACCGCCCCGCCGCCTCCTCGGGCTCGCCGGCCCGCCCGGCGCCGGGAAGTCCACACTCGCCGCCCGGCTCGTCGCCCGTCTCGGGGGCCTCGCCGCCCTCGTCCCCATGGACGGCTTCCACCTCGCCCAGGCCGAACTGGAACGCCTCGGCCGGGCCGGCAGGAAGGGCGCGCCCGACACCTTCGACGCCGCCGGATACCTCGCCCTCCTCGCCCGGCTGCGCGCCCCCGCCCCCGGCGCCACGGTCTACGCCCCCGCCTTCGACCGCGCCCTCGAGGAGCCGATCGCCGGGGCGATACCCATCGGCCCAGAGATCCCGCTGGTCGTCACCGAGGGCAACTACCTGCTGTACGACGAGGGCGCCTGGGCCGGTGTCCTGCCGCTCCTCGACGAGGCCTGGTACCTCGACCTGGACGCCCGGCACCGAGTCCCCCGGCTCGTCGAGCGTCACGTGCGCTTCGGCAAGGACCGAGCCCGCGCCGAACGCTGGGTCCAGGACTCCGACGAGGCGAACGCCCGCCTGGTCGCCCGCGGCCGCGACCGCGCCCACCTCGTGGTGCCGATGACCTAGTAGGGGGTGTCCTGCCGATCATGCCGGGCCCGGGCGGACACCGCCCAGCCCGCCGCGTGCCGCGCCGCCGCCCTTCCGAGAGCCCGGATCAGCGGGTGCGGGCGGGTGCCGTCGCCGGCCAGTTCCGGCTGGAAGAGGGTCGCCAGGAAGAAGGGGTGCGAGGGGAGTTCGGCGATGCGGACGCCGCCCTCCTCGTCCGCGCCCGTGAACCGCATGCCGTGCGCCCGCAGGGTGTCCAGGTGGCGGCTGTCGGGGCCGTAGTCGCAGTGGTAGCGCTCGGTGGTCCGCTCCGCACCGAGGGCCTGCTCGGCGAGCGAGCCCGGAGTGACCCGTACGACTCCCTCGTGGCCCACCAGCGAGCAGGCGAGGGGCGCGATCAGCAGGTCGCCGGAGTCGGCCGACGGGTCGTTCTCCGCGTGCGCCGCACGGGTCAGACCGCAGACGTCCCGCGCGTACTCCAGGAGCGCGTGCTGGAACCCGCCGCAGGTGCCGAGGAACGGGACGCCGTCCTCGCGGGCCGTGCGGATCGCGGCCAGCGCCCCCGCCTCGCTCGCGTACGGGCTCCCCGGGAGCACCCACACCGCGTCGAAGCCCTTCACCGCGCCGGGTGTCTCCGCGTCCCCGGTCGGGATCCAGTACGCGTCGAGGGCGAGGCCGTCGCGCTCGGCGAGGGCGTCGAGGAGGACGGGGATCCGGACGTGGGAGCGGACGTGCGGGGAGCGGTCGCCGACCAGGGCGATCCGAGGGGTGTGAGGGAGGGGGTTCACGCTGTTCATGGGGACCATCCTTGGCGCCGTCGCCCGTTCACGTCCAACGATGATCACTGCATCGTCCATCAGGAACGCTTATAGCGGGCTGGATAGGGTGGCCGTATGACCACCGATCAGGAACCGTCCGACTGGGAGCGCCGCGTCGCCGCCCTCTGGGAGCGGCTCGACACGTACGAGCCCGCCGCCTTCCGCGCCCGTGTCGCCGAGCTCGCCGCCGAGCGACCCGAGGACGACGCGGCCGCCCTCTTCGAACGGGGCGCCGCCCACGACTCCACCGGAGAGCCGGAGGAGGCCGTGCGCCTCTACCGGCGGGCCCTCGACCAGGGCCT
Organism: Streptomyces aureus; assembly: GCF_001418135.1. Lineage (GTDB taxonomy): Bacteria > Actinomycetota > Actinomycetes > Streptomycetales > Streptomycetaceae > Streptomyces > Streptomyces aureus_A. The sequence continues at coordinate 16,048 of NZ_LIPQ01000260.1, read as the reverse complement.
CACCGGACTGCGCCGCCGACGGGCCGTCATCCAGCTCGCCAGCAGCCTGCGCAACCTCGGCCGCCCCGACCGCAGCGTCGAACTCCTCACCGCCGAGCGCGCCGTCCCCGCCGCCGACCTCGACGCCGACGAGACCGCGCTCTCCGGCGCCGTCGACGCCTTCCTCGCCCTCGCCCTCGCGGACACCGGCCGCGACCGCGAGGCCGCAGCCCTCGCCCTCGGCGCCCTCGCACCCCTGCTGCCCCGATACAACCGCTCCCTCGCCCACTACGCGCAGGCGCTCCTCACCGCCCCCGACGGATCCTGACGGGCCCGGCGCGCACTCCATGGACCCGCACCTCCTGCGTACGTACGTCACCGTCGCCCGGCTCGCCTCCTTCTCCGAGGCCGCCCGCGAGCTGGGCTACACCCAGTCCGCCGTCTCCCAGCACATCGCCGCGCTGGAGGCCGACCTCGCGCTGCCGCTGCTCACCCGCCGCCCGGTCGCCCCGACCCCGGCCGGCGAGCGGCTCCTCGAACACGCCGGGGCGCTGCTGCTCCGGCTCGACGCGGCCCGCGCCGACCTCGACCGGTTCGCGGCCGCGCCCCGCGCCACCCTGAGCGTCGCCGCCTCCCCGCTCGCCCTGCACGCCCGTACCCTCGCCGCACTGCCCGCCACCGGAGTCACCCTGCGGGCCCTGCCCCGCGAGGCGGTGCCCGCCGCCGTCGCGACCGGCGAGGCCGACGCCGGGCTCGTCGACGGCATCGCCGCCCCCAGCGACCCGCTGCGGCTGCCCGACGTCGCCCCGCTCGCGGCGACCGGCGTCGCCGAGGAGCCGCTCGCCGTCGTCCTGCCCACGACCCATCCGCTCGCCGGGCGCTCCGGGCTCCGCCTCGACGACCTCGTCGACGCCCGCTGGCTCGACGCGCCCGCCGCGGGCCTCCCCCTCGACCGGCTGCGGGGCGCCCACGGCGGGCCGGCCGGACGGGGCTTCCGTACCGCCCTGCGCTACGAGGGCACCGACACCCGCACCCTCGCCGCGCTGGCCGCCGCCGGTCACGGCCTCGCCCTGCTGCCCGCGCCGGTCGCGGCGGACGTCTCCGGCGCCACCGCCGTCCCTCTGATCGCGCCCCGCCTCGTCCACCGCACCGAACTTCTCCTCCCGGCCGCCTCGCGGGCCGAACCCACCGGCCCGGTGGCCGAGTTCACCCGACGGCTCAAGAGCTGACACCGGCAGTCGCTACCCTGTGCGCAACGGCGACGGAAGGCGGGCGGGCGTGGGGTGGCTGCGACGAGGACCCAGGCGGGACGGCGACGACGCACCGAGGGACCCCGAGTTCGCGTACTTCTCGCAGCGTGAGGCCGCGCTCTTCCGCGGCCGCGTCCGGGAGACCTTCGCGGAGCTCGGCCTTGAGGTCAGCGTCTACGCCGACCACGTCATCGACGACAAGGGCCGGCGCTTCGGCCTCGGCAACCTCGCCGCCGTCTGCCACCAGGACCGGCGCGGCCCCCGCGTCTGGCCCGGCATGATCAACCGCCACATCGGCCTGGTCGTCCGCGCCATGGACGGCCCGTCCGCGCTCGACACCCTGCCGCCCGAGCAGATCCGCTCCCAGCTCTACCCCCGGGTCGTCAGCGGTGACGGCATCGACGCCGCCGCCTTCGGGTACGCGCGGACCGTCGCCCCCGGCCTGTACGAGATCCTCGCCCTCGACCTGCCCGAGAGCGTCATGATGCTCACCGACGACGCGCTCGAACGGCTCGGCGACCACGCCCAGCTGCGCGACCGGGCCCTGCGCAACCTGCGCGGGCTGCCCGTCGAGGAGCACGAGACCGTCCGGGACGCCGACGGCATGTGCTTCGAGATCATCCTCGGCGACTCCTTCTACACCGCGAGCCGCGTCCTCGACCTGGACGGCGTGGCCCGGCGGGTCACCGGGCTGCCGCTCGGCGAGCACGGCGCCCTGGTCGCGATGCCGTTCCGGCACCAGCTCGCCTTCCACCCCATCCGGGACACCTCGATCATCCCGGCCCTCGGCGCGATGGCCTCCTTCGCCGCCTCCGGGTACGAGGACACGCCGGGCGCCATCAGCCCGTACGTCTTCTGGTGGCGCGGCGGCACGCTCACCCAGCTCAGCGAGCACGACGAGGAGCGGGGGGATCTGCGGATCGTCGTCGGCGACGAGTTCCAGGAACTCCTGGAACGGCTGATCGCCCAGGGCCCGGACCCGCGCTGAGCGGTCGCGGGCCCGGTCGCCGCCCGGCAGGATGCTGTACGTCCAGGATGCAGCGGAGCCGAGAAGGAGACCCCATGTCGAGCACCCCCGCCCCCGAAGCGGCCGAGGAGCGCGGCGAGACCCCCGTCCCGTTCACCGCGGACGACTACCGGGCGCGGATGGCCCGCGCCGCCGAATCCGCCGCCGACGCCGGACTCGCGGGCGTGATCGTCGCCCCGGGCCCCGACCTCGTCTACCTCACCGGCTACCAGCCCACCGCGATCACCGAGCGGCTCACCGCCCTCGTCATCGCCCCCGGACAGGAACCGGTCCTCGTCGTCCCGACCCTGGAGGCCCCCGACGCCGAGAAGGCCGCCGGGGCCGCCGCGCTCGCCCTCCGGGACTGGACCGACGGCAAGGACCCGTACGCCGTCACCGCGCCGCTCCTCGACGTCGACGGCAGGTTCGGCGTCAGCGACAACGCCTGGGCCATGCACCTCCTCGGCCTCCAGAAGGCCCTCCCGGGGACCTCGTACGTCTCCCTCACCGAGGCCCTGCCGATGCTCCGCGGCGTCAAGGACGCCCACGAGCTGGCCCGGATCGCGGCCGCCGGGGCCGCCGCCGACCGGGCGTACGGCGAGATCCTGGAGGTCCGGTTCGCCGGCCGCAGGGAGACCGACGTCGCCGCCGACCTGGCCGCGCTGCTGCTGCGCTTCGGGCACTCGCAGGTCGACTTCACCGTCGTCGGCTCCGGACCCAACGGCGCCAACCCGCACCACGAGGCCGGCGACCGGGTCATCGAGCGCGGCGACATGGTGGTCCTCGACTTCGGCGGCCTCAAGCACGGGTACGGCTCCGACACCACCCGTACCGTCCACGTCGGCGAACCCACCGACGAGGAGCGGCGCGTCCACGACCTCGTACGGGAGGCCCAGCAGGCCGGCTTCGAGGCGGTACGGCCCGGGGTCGCCTGCCAGGAGGTCGACCGGGCGGCCCGCAAGGTCATCACGGACGCCGGGTACGGCGAGTACTTCATCCACCGCACCGGCCACGGCATCGGCGTCACCACCCACGAACCGCCGTACATGATCGAGGGCGAGGAGCTCCCGATCGTGCCGGGCATGTGCTTCTCCATCGAACCCGGCGTCTATCTGCCGGGCCGCTTCGGCGTCCGGATCGAGGACATCGTGACGGCGACGGAGGAGGGCGCGGGGCGCCGCTTCAACAACACCCCGCACGAGATGGCGATCGTCGAGTAGCCGCTCGGGGGCGGCGGCTCAGCCGTCCGTCAGGACGACCGCCGACTCGCCGGGGAGCCGCAGGACCCCGTCCACCGCCGGGGTCCCGACCGGCTCCCACGACGCCAGGACCTGGTCGCGGCCGTTGGAGCCGAGTGGGATCACCGCCGGCTCCACGCCCAGGTTGACCGCCACCCGCAGGACCCCGCGCCGGAAGACCAGCCAGCGGGCCTCCTCGTCGAAGGCCACCTTCACGCCCGCGAGGTCCGGGTCCGTCAGGTCGGGCAGGGTGCGGCGCAGCGCGATGAGCTGGCGGTACCAGGCGAGCAGCCGCTTGTGCGGATCCCGCTCCCGCTCGGCCCGGTCGAGGACCGAACGGTCACGGGTGGCGGGCTCCTGCGGGTCGGGCACCTCGTTCTCGTCCCAGCCGTGCTCCGCGAACTCCCGCCGCCTTCCCCGCCGTACGGCCTCCGCGAGCTCCGGGTCGGTGTGGTCGGTGAAGTACTGCCAGGGCGTGGTCGCCCCCCACTCCTCGCCCATGAAGAGCATCGGCACCGAGGGGCCGGTGAGGACGAGGGTCGCCGCGCAGGCGAGCAGACCGGGGGAGAGGGAGGCCGAAAGGCGGTCGCCCAGGGCCCGGTTGCCGATCTGGTCGTGGGTCTGCGCGTACCCGAGGAAGCGGTGGGCGGGAGTGCGCTCCCGGTCCACCGGGCGCCCGTGACGGCGGCCCCGGAACGCCGAGTACGTGCCGTCGTGGAAGAAGACATGGGTGAGCGTCTTCGCGAGCGCGGCCATCGGGGCACGCGCGAAGTCCGCGTAGTAGCCCTGGGATTCGCCGGTCAGGGCGGTGTGCAGGGAGTGGTGGAAGTCATCGTTCCACTGGGCGTGGATCCCGATGCCGCCGAGCGCGCGCGGGGTGGTCGTCCGCGGGTCGGCGAGATCCGACTCGGCGATCAGGAAGTGCGGGCGGCCCTGCTCCTTCGCCAGCTCGTCGACGGCCGCCGACAGCTCCTCCAGGAAGGTCAGCGCCCGGGTGTCGGCGAGCGCGTGCACGGCGTCCAGCCGCAGCCCGTCGATCCGGTAGTCCCGCAGCCAGGCGAGCGCGCTGCCCCGGAAGTACGCCCGGACCTCGTCCGAGCCGGGCGCGTCCAGGTTCACCGCGGCGCCCCAGGGCGTGTGGTGGGTCTCCGTGAAGTACGGTCCGAAGAACGGGAGATGGTTGCCGTCGGGCCCCAGGTGGTTGTGCACCACGTCCAGGACCACGCCCATGCCGAGGCCGTGCGCCGCGTCCACGAACCGCTTCAGCGCCTCGGGGCCGCCGTACGGCTCGTGCACCGCCCACGGCGCCACCCCGTCGTACCCCCAGCCCCACACCCCGGGGAACGGACACAGCGGCATCAGCTCCACATGGGTGACGCCGAGGCCCGCGAGCTCCCCGAGGCGCGCGGTCGCCGCGTCCAGGGTCCCCTCCTGGGTGAAGGTGCCGAGGTGCAGCTCGTACAGGACGCCACCGCGGAGCCGCAGCCTCGGGGACTCGTTGCGCCAGACGTACGCGGAGTGGTCGACGACCGCGCTCAGCCCGTCGGGTCCGTCGGGCTGCCGGCGGGAGCGCGGGTCGGGCAGCAGGTGCCCTCCGTCGAGCGAGAAGCCGTACCGGTCGCCGTCCTCGGCGGGTACGACACCCGTCCACCAGCCCTCCCGCTCGGCGTCCCGCTCCAGGGGATGCGCGGAGCCGTCCAGCTCCAGCGTCACCCGGTCACGGGCGTTCGGCGCCCACACCTCGAAGAGCACGGAAATCCCCTCGTCGACGGACCAGCCACTCCACGACTGACTACCGCGACCATCCTGGCAGTCAGGACCCCGCCACGCCCGGTGTGTCCCACACGTAGTTGATCGCCCGCTCGAAGGTGAGGTAGCCCGCACGGGCGAACGACGCCGCCATCGGCACATTGCCCAGGTCCGTCGCCGCCCGGATGCGGGGGACGTCGGCGGCGGCCAGGACGCGCGTGCCCTCCGCCAGGATGTCGTCGATGTAGCCGTGGCCGCGGTGGGCGGGCAGGACGCCGATGTACGCGATCGTGTGGTGGTAGTTGTTCCGCGCGGGGACGACGAAGCCGACCGGCTCGCCGGTCTCCGGCAGCTGGGCCACCTGCCACCACTCCCGCGGCGAGGAGTAGTGCGCGAACTCCTCGTCGTAGTGCAGCTCCGCGGCCTCGCGCGCCGACAGGCCGGAGGCGAGATCGGCCTGCCCGTGCGCGTCGAGCGTGCCCTCCATGACCGGCGTCATCAGCGCGACGAGGTCCTCGCGGTCCCGCACCGGGCGGAACTCCAGACGGCCCTTCGGCTCCGGCACGGGGGTGCCGGGCCGCCACTCCAGGCGCAGCCGCTCGACGAGCGGACGGGCCCCGGTGGCGACCAGGGCGCCGAAGACGGACTCCAGGAGCGACCGGGCCTCCGGCACCTCACGCCAGTCCGCCGGCATGAAGCGGCCGAACTCCGGGCGCTGCGTGCCCGCCGGGATCACGGCGGCCGTGGCGGTCTCCAGGAGCCGCAGACCGATCTCGGCGCGCTCCGCCTCGGACAGCTCCGGGGCGAGGTCGAAGAAGTCGAGCGCCTGCGGGGCGCCGCCGGCCGCGTTGGTCCACCAGGAGAGCCGACCGAGGAGCCGGTCGCCGTCGAGGGCGACCCACATCCACGCGGGGACGCGGCGGCCGGTGGCGAGGTCGTCGGCGAGCTCGTGGTCGAGCGAGTAGGTGAGGCGGAGGAACAGGTCGAGTTCCTCGGGTCCGGCGAGCGGACGTATGACGAGATCGTGCGCGCCGGTGCCGGCGGGCGTGCTGGTGGTGCCCGGCGTGCCGGTGGTGCCGGGCGCGCCGGTGGTGCTCGAAGAAGACGTGGTCACGTCGTGTTTCCCCCTGGGGATCCGTGCTGTGGAGACGGCAGACCGTAACAGTGATCATCGACGAGGGGGTACGGAGTTTCCCGCCTGGGGGCCCTTCTGGACACTGCGGGCCCGACGGACCGACAATCACAGATGTGACGACCCCTTTCGAGCTTCCGGCGAACACCCCTCGGCTGACCGACGCCGAGCGGGACCGCGCGCTGGTGCTGCTCCGTGAGGGCGCCGCTCAGGGCCGCCTCTCGCACGACACGTTCGTCTACCGGATGGAGCGCGCGCTCCAGGCCCGGCGCCCCGACGAACTCGCCCTGCTCACCGCCGATCTGAGGACCGAGGGCACCTGGACCCGCCGGGTGGTCGGCGCGGTCGAGCGGATGTCCGCGTTCACGGCCAAGCTGGGACGCGCCTGGTCCGCGGAGCGTCTGCCGAAACTCCTGCTGCCCCTGCCGGGCCCGCACCCCCTGCGCATCGGCCGCGACCCGGTCAACGGCCTCCGCCTCAGCCACGAGACGGCCTCCCGGCTGCACGCCGAACTGTCGATGCAGAGCGGCATGTGGGTCCTCCGCGACCTCGGCTCGACGAACGGCACGACGGTCAACGGACGCCGGGTCACGGGAGCGGTGGTCGTGAGATCGGGCGACGTGGTCGGCTTCGGCCAGATGTCGTTCCGGCTCTCGCACGGGTAGGCGCCGCCCCCAGCCCGGCGACCCGGCGTTCTAGGCTCTCGTCATGCAGCGGAACGATGTCACCCGGGACGACGGCACATGGGTGGGCCTGTCACTCGACGTACGGGACAGCCGTCAGCCGGGGCTGCGCGTGTTCAGCGCGGGGCAGCGGCTGCTGGTCTCCCAGCGGTCGCGGCCCGTGCTGCTCGCCGTCGTCGACGAGCACCTCGACGGTGTGGACTTCTGGCGCACCGACGCGTACCGCTCCGTCGTCCCGCCGCTCCGCGCCGACACGGCGCGCGCCCTGGCGGGCAGCCCGGAACGGTGGGCGCACCGCGTCGCGCAGCACCTCGTCGACTCGCCGGACAGCCCGTTGCACGAGGGCCGATGGCTGCTCTCGTGCGACAGTCCGCTCCTGCGCGGGCGCCACGCCGACTCCTCGCACGCCGAGCACTGGGGCTCGATGCTCGTCGACGGCCATCCGGACGGCTACATCGACTGGTTCCTCCACTCCCACTCGTGGGAGGTCCTTCCGCTGCGGCCGATGCCCGCCGCCGACGACAGCCGGGTCAAGGCGTACCGCAAGCAGGCCCGGGAGGGGACGCTCCCGCCCGTCCTGTTGTGGTGGGTCAGCGGTCTGGACTGCCATCTGATCCTGGACGGTCACGCGCGGCTCGCCGCGGCGATCGCCGAATCCGTCGAACCTCCGCTGCTGCAGCTGCACCGCACGGTGCCACGCGACGACCTGGCCGCACGCACCCATGAGGCCGTGGGCTTCTACGAGGACGAACTGGCACGCTTCGCCGAACTGCGCGCCGTCCACGGTCCCACCGTCCCCGACGGCGCCGCCACCGCCGGCGCGCAGCTGGCCCGTCTCCTCCAGGAGCTGAACACCGGGAGACAACCGACCTGGGCCTGGCCGCTGCCCGGCGGGGAGGCCGAGTGGCATCGCATCAGCCGGGAGGTGACCGCCGGCCAGGACTGGCCCGCGGTCTGAGCCCCGGAGATCGCTCCCGGCCTCGTGGCGCCGTGCCGCCCCTTCTGACCGTCACGGCGGCGTTCACCCGTTCGGCGGTATGCGGCGGGCGGGGCGGCGCGGGCGGTGATGGGCTGTGGGGACGCGCGCCACGATCTCCGGCCGCGGCACCCACCGCCGATCGACAGGGGGCGCGATGAGCCACGAGCAGAACCGCGAGCCGGGCCGAGGCATAGGGGGCGACCGACCGGAGGTGCCGCCCGCGGACCGCTGGACCCGGCTGCCGTCCATGGCGCCGACGACGCCGCCGGCCGCCGGCCGGGCGGGTGAGGGTGTGGGCGCCGTGGTGCCGGGTGGTCTCGCGCCGCTGGCGGCGCGGGTGCGGACCACACCCGGCTGGGGCGCGTCCGGGGTCCGGGTCGTGGCGCCGAGCCCCCTCGACCCCGGTGCCTCGCACGACCCGCACGGGATTCACCGGACCCTCCGCGAGGAGTTCCCGCTCACCTACGACCCGCTGCTGCGGGCCTGGGTGCTCAGCCGGTACGCGGACGTGGCCACCGCCCTCACCGACAGCCGTCTCACGCACGGGCACCGGCCCGGCGACCCGCCGTGCGCGAGGGCCCACGTCGACGTCGACGTGGCCGCCCTCCGCTCGGTCACCGAGCGGACGGCGTACGTCCTGGCCCGCAGGATCGCCGAGCGGCCCCAGGCCGACCTGGTCGCCGACTTCTGCCACTGGCTCCCCGCGGGAACCGTCGCCGCCGCCGTCGGCGTGCCCTACCGCGACATGATGCGGCTCGTACGCGGCCGGGCCGCCGGAGCCCTCGCCGGGGAGTGCGGCGGGCAGATCGCCGTACGGGAGAAGGCCCTCGCCTCCTTCCTCGGCAACGTCCTCTCGGACCCGGACCAGATCGCCGCCCTGCGCGACGCCCCCGCCGGCCTCGTGGGGCGGGCCTGGGCGGAGTCGCTGCGCCGTGACCCGCCCGTGCAGATCGCCGTGCGCCGTACCGCCGCCGAGGTCCCCGTCAGCGGCGGCGTCCTCCCCGCGGGCGCGGCCGTCGCCCTGCTCGTCGGCTCGGCGGGCCGCGACCCGGAGCGCTTCCGCGAGCCCGACCGCTTCGACCCGCTCCGCGACGACCCCGGCCAGCTCACCTACGGCAGCGGCTTCTGCCCGGCCGTGGTCCTGGCCGGCCTGGAGGCCGAGTACGCCCTGCGGGCCCTGTTCGCGGCCATGCCCCGGCTCCGTCTCGCCGACGGCTTCCGGCCGGTGTGGACCGGCCTCATCACCTGGGCGCCGCGGAGCCTGATCATCCGTCCCGGTGGGTGATCCCGGGTGGGGAAGGCGTCCGTCCGCCCGCTGCTAGGGTGACGTGTGCTCGTCAAAGAGCGCCTTTTTCTTTACCACTTCCAACGGGGATTCAAACGTGAAGATGCGTCATGTCCGCGCGATCGCTGTCTTCGGCATCGCGGTCGTCGCCCTGACCGGTGCCCGCGGCTCGAACGGCGGCGGCTGCGGCAGCAGCTCGGGCGGTTCGAGCAGCAGCAACCACAACAGCGACAACGACAGCACCTCCGGTGGCAGCTCCGGCGGCTCCCTCCCCGGCGGCTCCAGCAGCGCCGACAAGGCGGCCCGCGACGTGACCATCAACGAGTGCAAGTACGACGCGGCGACCAAGAACCTCGTCGCCCGCGTCACCGTGAACAACAGCGATGCGCTCGACTACGACTACAGCGTCACCATGACGTTCAAGGGTGACGTCGGCGGCACCGCCTCCCCGGTGACCGCGACCACGACCGCCATCGCGGTCGCGGCGGGCGCCTCCGAGAGCGTCGCGCTGTCCGCCGCATACCCCGGCTCCGGCGACGGATCCGAGTACACCAAGTGCGAGGTCTCGCGAGCCTCCCGCTCCTGACCTCCGACGGGCCCCGGGATTCGCCCCGGGGCCCCTCGGTTCTCAGCCGCGCAGCCGCGCCAGCAGCGCCACAGGCCGCTCCGCGAACAGCTCCGCCAGTTTCAGCTCTGACGCCGGCCCGCCGATGAACTCCCGCACACCGTCCAGGACATCGGCCCAGCGGCCCTCCGGCAGAACCAGCTCCGTGTCCTGCCAGCCGCCCGCCTCCCAGAGACGCAACGGCAGCCGGGTGACGGCGGTGATCACCTCGTCCGAGCGGCTGAAGGCGAGGCAGTGGGCGGCCGTCGGCCCCTCGGCCGTCAGCGGGGTGTACGTACCCCGGGCGCCGAAGGCCTCGGGTCGCTCGCGCCGCAGCCGCAGCGCCGCCCGCACCAGGGCCGTGTGGTCGTCGTCCGCGCCGATCGTGAACAAGGCCCGGTTGTCCGGGTCGACCAGGGCCCGGTACTCCCGCTCCGTGTTCTGGTACAGCTCCGGCACCCCCGGCATCGTCAGCTGCGTGAGCAGCGCGCCCAGCGCGTGCGCCCGGATGTGCGGCTCCAGGGCGAAGGCCGCCTCCGAGGCCGCCCGGAGCGGGATGCGGCCGGGGCCGGCCGCCGCGAACTCCTCCACCGCCCGCTCGTACTCCGTGTCGGGCTCCGTCCAGCTGGTCCGAAGCCCCGCCTCCCGTACGGACTTGAGGATCGCCGGGCCGAGCCGGTCCGGGTCGGGGGCGCCGAAGCCGAACGCGGTCTGCCAGGCAGTCCAGGCCACGTGCGGGTCCGGCGCCGGCACCCCCGCGACCTCCCCGAGGAGATCCGCCCACACCTGAGGGCACTGCGAGAGGACCGCGATCGCGGCCCGGACGTCGGCACTGCGCTTGGTGTCGTGCGTGGACAGGACGGTGCCGGTGCCCGGCCAGTCCCGTGCGATCCGCAGGCAGTACGCGTGGAACTCGTCCACCGGCACCGCCGGGCGCCCCGCGTCACCGCCCACCTCGTTCGCCGAGAGCAGCGGGGTGTACCGGTAGAAGGCCGTGTCCTCCACGGACTTGGCCCGCAGGGCCGACGAGGTCTGCGCGAACCGGGCCCGGAACGCCCGGTGCTCGGGCCCGTCGCCGAGCGTCCCGAGCGCCAGGTCCCGTACGACGTCGACCGCCGCGGCCTCCTCCGGCACCGCGAAGGCCGCCTTCGCACCGCGGGCAGCCTCCGGGGTCAGTACCTCCTCGCCGCCGGTCCGGTAGGGGCGATAGACCGGGACCCGGACGAGGAGCTCACGGACGGCGGTGCGCAGCGCCCAGGGCGCGTGGTCCCGCAGGGCGGGGTCGGCGGCGCAGACCCGCTCCGCGATCCGGGTCAGGACGGCCGTCTCGGCGGCCAGGTCGTGGCCGACCACCTCGTACGCGGCGCGCCGCTCGGTCGCCTCCCAGCGGCCGCCCCTGTCACCAGCGCGGCAGACGAACTCCCGGTACAGATCGGTCAGTTCATGGGCGCCGACCGGATCGGTGAACACCCCGTCGACGTGCCGCAGGGCGTCGTACCCGGTGGTGCCGGCGACCGGCCAGGCGGCGGGCAGGGTCTCCGGGCCGGTGAGGATCTTCTCGACCACCGTCCAGCAGCGCCCGCCGGTGGCCTCGGCGAGCTGCTCCAAGTAGCCCTGGGGGTCGGCGAGTCCGTCCGGGTGGTCGATCCGAAGACCCCCGACCACCCCGTCCCGGACCAGCTCCACGATCTTCGCGTGGGTCGCCCGGAACACCTCGGGGTCCTCCACCCGGACCCCGATCAGCTCCGAGATCGTGAAGAACCGCCGGTAGTTGAGCTCGGTGCGGGCGAGCCGCCACCAGGCGAGCCGGTACCACTGGGCGTCGAGCAGTTCGTCGAGCGGCAGCCCCTCCGTGCCGGGGCGCAGCGGAAAGTCCTGGCCGTCCAGGTGCAGCGATCCGTCCGCGACCCGCAGCCGGTCCCGTACCTCCGGGAGCCGCGCCGGCAGCACCGGGAGCAGCAGCCGGCCGTCCCCCGCGGACCGGTCGATGTCGAACCAGCGGGCGTACGGCGAGTCGGGGCCGTCGCGGAGCACGGCGCGCAGCGCGTGGTTGTGCCGGGCGGAGGCCGCCATGTGGTTGGGCACCAGGTCGACGACGAGGCCGAGCCCGTGCGCCCGCGCGGTCGCGGCGAGGGCCCGCAGTCCCTCCTCGCCGCCGAGCTCGGCGCGCACGGACCGGTGGTCGGTGACGTCGTACCCGTGGGTCGAGCCGGGGACCGCCTCCAGGACGGGGGAGAGATGGAGGTGCGAGACCCCGAGGCCCGCGAGGTGCGGCACGGCCCGCTCGGCCGCCGAGAACGGGAACTCCGGCTGGAGCTGGAGCCGGTAGGTGGCGGTCGGAAGCGCGGGAAGGGACGAGGCGGAACCGGACGGGAGGGGGCTCGGGACGGACGGGAGGGAGGTCATGCGAACGTACGTACCCCGCGAGAGGGCTTCTGTGTCATCGCCCCATGCACCCGTTCGTGTGCATCGCGTTACGTTCGCCCGATGCTCCGGATGTATCGCGACACCCTCTCCCTGCTCGGCCCCGCCCTGCCGGTCGTCTCCTTCCTCGGCCGGCTGCCCACCGCCATGTGCCAGCTGGGCAGCCTGCTCCTGGTCGCCGAGACGAGCGGCTCCCTCGCCACGGCCGGCCTGGCGGGCGGGGCGCTCGCGGCCGGGCAGACCGTCGGCGGGCCCGTCGTCGGCCGGCTCGCCGACCGGCACGGCCAGCGCGGGGTCGTCCTCGCGGCCTCTCTCGCCAACGCCGTCGCCGTCACCGCCCTGGTCCTCGCCGCGCTCGCCCACGCCCCCACGGGCTGGCTGATGCTCCTCGGCGGGCTCGCCGGGGCGACCGTCCCCCAGGTCGGGCCCCTCGCCAGGACCCGCTCGGTGGCCCTCGCCCGCCGCTCCGGCGCCGACGACCGGACCGTCGGCACGGTGCTCTCCTTCGAGGGCACCCTCGACGAGGTGTCCTTCGTCCTCGGCCCGGCGTTCGTCGGCCTCGCCGCCGCCCTCGCCCACCCGGCGGCCGCACTCCTCCTGGCGGCCCTCCTGCTCGCCGTCTTCGGCACGGCCTTCGCCCTCCACCCGACGGCGCGCACCACCCTTCCGGAGCCGTCGGCGTCCACCCGTACGGGCGACGCCGAACGGACGCGACTGCCAGGATCCGCGTACGCGCTGCGTGGCACGATGGTCCTCCAGGGCGCCATGTTCGGCGCCTCGCAGGCCGGGATCACCGCGCTCACCGAGGAGCTCGGCGCGCCCGCCCAGGCCGGTCTCGTCTACGCGGCGATGGGGGTCATGAGCGCCGCCGTCGGGCTCTCCATGGCGGCCGTGCCCGACCGGATCGGGCTGACGACCCGCTGGCGCGCGGCGACCGCGGCGCTGGTCGTCCTCTCCGTACCGCTGCTGTTCGTCGGCTCCCTCGGCGCCCTGTACGCGGTCGTGGTCGTCCTCGGCGCCGCCTACGCCCCCCACCTGATCACCGTCTTCGGGCTCACCGAGCGGACCGTGCCGGCCGCCCGGCTCGCCGAGTCCATGGCCTTCCTCACCAGCGGGGTCGTGGCCGGTCAGGCCCTCGCCCTGGCCGTCTCGGGCCGGCTCGCCGAAGGCCACGGCGCCCCCGCCGCCTTCGCGGTGGCGGTGGGGGCGGCCGTGGCCTGCGCGCTGTTGTCCTGGACGGTACGGGCGGCGGCGCCCGGTCCCGTACGGGAACTCAGGCCGGCCGGCGCAGAACGGTCAGGCTGAGCGGCGCGAGGGTCACCCGCTCGCCACCCGCGAGCTCCGGGCCCTCCTGCGGTGGCATGCCCTCCGGGTCGGAGGTGTCCACCACCGTGCGCCAGCGGGTCCCGTGACTGTCGGGGACCGCGAACTCCAGCTCCTTCGACGAGGCGTTGAACATCAGCAGGAACGAGTCGTCGGCGATCCGCTCGCCCTGGGTGCCCGGCTCCGAGATGGCGTTGCCGTTGAGGAAGACGGTCAGCGCCTGCGCGTGCGCCGCCTGCCAGTCGCGGGACGTCATCTCCTCGCCCTCGGGCGTGAACCAGGCGATGTCGGTGAGCTCGTCGTGGGTGCCCTCCACCGGCCGCCCGTGGAAGAAGCGGCGGCGCCGGAAGACCGGATGGTCCCGGCGCAGCCGCACCATCGCCCGGGTGAAGCGGAGCAGCGTGGCCTCCGCCTCGCTGTTCTCCTTCGGCCAGCGCACCCAGGACACCTCGTTGTCCTGGCAGTAGGCGTTGTTGTTGCCGCCCTGGGTGCGCCCGAACTCGTCGCCGTGACTGAGCATCGGCACCCCCTGCGAAAGCATGAGGGTGGCAAGGAAGTTACGGGTCTGGCGGGCGCGCAGCTCGGCGATCCCGACGTCCTCGCTCTCGCCCTCCGCGCCGCAGTTCCAGGAGCGGTTGTAGCTCTCGCCGTCCCGGTTGCCCTCGCCGTTCGCCTCGTTGTGCTTGTCGTTGTACGACACGAGGTCCCGCAGGGTGAAGCCGTCGTGGCAGGTCACGAAGTTGACCGAGGCGAGCGGCCGCCGCCCGTCGTCCTGGTAGAGGTCGGAGGAGCCGGTCAGCCGGGAGGCGAACTCGGCGAGAGTGCGCGGCTCGCCCCGCCACAGGTCCCGCACGCAGTCCCGGTACTTGCCGTTCCACTCGGTCCACAGCGGCGGGAAGTTGCCCACCTGGTAGCCGCCCTCGCCGACGTCCCAGGGCTCGGCGATCAGCTTCACCTGGCTGACCACCGGGTCCTGCTGCACCAGGTCGAAGAACGAGGACAGCCGGTCCACCTCGTGGAACTGGCGGGCGAGGGTGGCCGCCAGGTCGAAGCGGAAACCGTCCACGTGCATCTCGGTCACCCAGTACCGCAGGCTGTCCATGATGAGCTGGAGCACGTGCGGGGAGCGCATGAGCAGCGAGTTCCCCGTGCCGGTGGTGTCCATGTAGTAGCGGGGGTCGTCCGCGAGCCGGTAGTAGGAGGGGTTGTCCAGGCCGCGCATGGAGAGCGTCGGACCCAGGTGGTTCCCTTCGGCGGTGTGGTTGTAGACGACGTCGAGGATGACCTCGATGCCCGCCTGGTGCAGCGCCCGTACCGCCGACTTGAACTCCAGGACCTGCTGGCCCCGGTCTCCCCAGGACGCGTAGGCGTTGTGCGGGGCGAAGAAGCCGATCGTGTTGTAGCCCCAGTAGTTGGAGAGCCCCGCGTCGACCAGCCGGTGGTCGTTCACGAACTGGTGAACGGGCATCAGTTCGAGCGCCGTGACGCCCAGTTCCTTGAGGTGACCGATCACCGACGGATGCGCCAGGCCCGCGTACGTCCCGCGCAGCTCCTCCGGCAGATCCGGATGGAGCATCGTCAGGCCCTTCACATGGGCCTCGTAGATCACCGTGTGGTGGTACTCGGTGCGCGGCCGCCGGTCGTCGCCCCAGTCGAAGTACGGGTTCACCACGACCGAGGTCATCGTGTGCGGCCCCGAGTCCAGGTCGTTGCGCGCGTCCGGCTTCCCGAAGGGATAGCCGTACACCGCCTCGCCCCACTCGACCTGCCCCGACACCGCGCGTGCGTAGGGGTCGAGGAGCAGCTTCGCCGCGTTGCAGCGGAGCCCGCGCTCCGGGGCGTACGGGCCGTGCACCCGGAACCCGTACCGCTGACCGGGCATCACACCCGGCAGATAGGCGTGCCGCACGAACGCGTCGGTCTCACGCAGTTCCACCGCCGTCTCCGAGCCGTCGTCGTGGAGCAGACACAGCTCGATTCTGTGGGCGGCCTCCGAGAAGACCGCGAAGTTGGTTCCCGCTCCGTCATAGGTGGCGCCCAGAGGGTACGCCTGTCCCGGCCAGACCTGCATGGATACGACTCTTCCTCTTCTGTCCGGGTTTTATAGCTGTTCTTCGGCCGAATCCTGCCCGAAAGAGGCGCAACCTCCTAGGACTTCGCCCCGTCCTACCGGGTGACCGCAGACCCGGAGGGGGAATGAGGGGGAAGTGTGTACGAAATAGCGCGCCGCCACCTGGGGAAGGTGGTGGCCGGAGCGGCCATGGCGGTGACGGGAACCGCCGTCGCGGTCGCGATCGGCCTGCCGGGGGTTTCGGCGGGGGAGGCTCCGCCCAGGCCTGCGGGCGGCACCACGCTCGGCGGAGCGACCGGTGGGGGCGGAGGAGGCGGGGAGGCGG
>NZ_LIPQ01000026.1 GCF_001418135.1 Streptomyces aureus | reverse complement strand
CGCACCGAGCCCGGGACGAGGGGGCGGCCCGAGACGTGGCGGGCCACCGCTGTCATCGGGACGGCGACCAGGACGAGCAGGGCGCACAGGACCATGCCCATGCCCGGGTACCCGGCGCCCTCCGACAGCAGGCTTCCCGCCAGGGGGCCGCAGGCCACGCCCAGGGAGGACGCCGCGCCGACCAGGACCGCCCAGCGGCCCCGCGGGTCGAGGGAGGCGGCCAGGCCCAGGAGGTAGGAGAGGACCACCGGGTAGCAGGCGTTCCACAGGATCTCGCCCGTGGCGAAGGACGCGAGGTCCTCCGCAGCCGAGCTGAGCAGTACGCAGCCCCCGATGACGACCGTGCCCACGCCGATCGGCACCGCCCGGCCCAGACGGGAGCCGAGCGCGCCGGCCGCCGTGACCCCCAGGAGACCCGCGCCGAGCGCCGCCGCGAAGACCGCGCCGACGGTGACCTCGGAGAGACCGGCCTGGGTGAGGCCGATGCGGCCGCTCACGCCCCACAGGGCGTTCTGGGAGAGGGACCAGAGGAGGATGCCGCCCGCCAGGACCGCGCCCGCCGTGCGGTGGGGGAGGGGGCCCGTCGGGGCGGACTCGCGGGGCTCCCGGATCCCGCCCGGCAGCCTGCTCGTGAGCGGCCACACCAGGGCTGCCGCGCAGGCGATCGCGAGCAGCGGCGGCGCGTGGCCGCCGGACAGGTGCGGGAGGGTGAGGTAGAGCGCGCCCGCCGTGGCCGAGACGGAGAGCAGGCCGAGTGTCGAGGCCCGGTGCGGGTCCCGCTGTCCGGCGATCCCGGCCGCCGCCACCGCCGTCGCCGTACCCGAACCGAGGCCGCCGAGGACCGCGCCCGCCACCACCAGGGGCACGATGCCGGTGGCGGCGGCGGAGCCGTATCCCACCGCCATCGCGAGCAGGCCCGCGCGGGCCGCCCGGCGTGGGCCGATCCGGTCCCCGCGGGCGGCGAGCGTGAAGCCCGCGGTGGAGGAGCCGAGGAGCAGGACGGATCCCACGAGGCCCGCCTGTGCGGGAGTGAGGCCGAGCCCGGCGGAGAGCCGGCCGACGACGGTCGGCAGCAGGTACGGGGCGAGGTAACCGGCGGTGAAGAGGGAGACGAGGGCGACGAGGGCCCCCGGGACGCGCGGGCGCGACGACATGGGCGTTCCAGGAACTGAACAGGGAAGTGAGACGGCGCCCGGTGAGCCACGGGGTCGCGGCATCATGTGTATCAAGCATCCGAGTGAGCGGAGAAGGCGGAATCCCCCGATTCGGTCCGTGATACGGGTCACAATTGGTTTGGGGTCGAGTGGGATGGGTACCGCGCGACCGTCGTGTGGTGTCCCCCCGTCTCTCAAGCCCCATCGGGCACACTGTTCAGATCGGCACCACGGTGCCGGTCCACGCACCACGACCGGGGAGTCCGCCGTGACCACAGCAAGGGGAGACCAGCCGCAACAGGACGCCGGGGTCGACCCTTTGGTGTGCCTGCGCGAGCCCACCGACCCCGCCTGCGACGTCTTCCTGACCGGCACCGTCTTCCTCGACATCATCTTCACCGGCCTCGACTCCGCTCCCGTCCGCGGCACCGAGTCCTGGGCCCGCGGCATGGGCTCCAGCCCCGGCGGCGTCGCCAACATGGCCACCGCCCTGGCCCGGCTGGGGCTCCGCACCTCCCTCGCCGCCGCCTTCGGCGACGACCACTACGGCGAGTACTGCTGGGACGCGCTCGAACAGGGCGAGGGCATCGATCTGTCCCTCTCCCGCACCGTCCCCGGCTGGCACTCCCCGGTCACGGTCTCCATGGCCTACGAGGGTGAGCGCACGATGGTCTCCCACGGCCACGAGGCCCCGCCGCTGGACGGCGCCCTGCCCGCCTACCCGCCGCACGCGCGCGCGGCCGTCGCCTCCCTCGTCCCCGGCCGCGACGAGGACTGGGTCGCCCAGGCCGCCCGCGGCGGCGCCAAGGTCTTCGCCGACGTCGGCTGGGACGACACCGGCCGCTGGGACCTCGCCGGCCTCACCGACCTCGCCCACTGCGAGGCCTTCCTGCCGAACGCCGCCGAGGCCATGCGCTACACCCGGACCGACTGCCCCCGGGCCGCCGCCCGCGCCCTCGCCGACAAGGTCCGCTACGCCGTCGTCACCCTCGGTTCCGAAGGCGCCTACGCCGTCGACGGCGGCACCGGCGAGACCGCCGAGGTCCCCGCCATCCAGGTCTCCGCCCTCGACCCGACCGGAGCCGGGGACGTCTTCGTCGCCGGGTTCGTCACCGGCACCCTGGCCGACTGGCCGCTCGCCGACCGTCTCGCCTTCGCCGGGCTCACCGCCGCCCTCTCCGTCCAGGAGTTCGGCGGCTCCCTGTCCGCCCCCACCTGGGGCGAGATCGCCGCCTGGTGGCAGCACGTCCAGGGCCACGAGAGCCAGGACCCCGAGGCCCTGCGCGACCGCTACGCCTTCCTGGAGCGGCTCCTCCCCGCCCCCGCCCGACCCTGGCCGCTGCGCCGGGCGGTGCCGACGATCGGTTTCCGAGCGGCACACACGTAGACCCCGCCGGAAACCCGCTGCTCGCGACGCCTCCGTAAACCGCTACGGGCTTGTCGGCACCGAGTCGTAGGCTTGGTAGCCCAGAGGCGGTCGAGCGGCGACGGCCCTGCATCGGGAGGTGTGTGCAGGCCACAGTGCCGGCCCATGACTCAAACGCCCTCATCCCACAACGGCGAGCCCGGCGAAGCCCGCGCTCAGTTCACCGTCCCCGCCAAGCATCCGATGGTGACCATCCTCGGCTCGGGTGACTCACTGCTCCGCGTGATCGAGCGGTCGTTCCCGCAGGCCGACATCCATGTCCGGGGCAACCAGGTCAGCGCGGTCGGCGATGCGGCGGAAGTCGCGCTGATCCAGCGCCTGTTCGACGAGATGATGCTGGTGCTCCGCACCGGTCAGCCGATGACGGAGGACGCGGTGGAACGCTCGATCGCCATGCTCAGGGCGAGCGAGAACGGTTCGGAGGGCGGCGAGGAGACTCCCGCCGAGGTGCTCACGCAGAACATCCTCTCCAACCGCGGTCGCACGATCCGGCCCAAGACCCTCAACCAGAAGCGGTACGTCGACGCGATCGACAAGCACACGATCGTCTTCGGCATCGGTCCCGCCGGTACGGGAAAGACCTACCTGGCCATGGCCAAGGCGGTCCAGGCCCTGCAGTCCAAGCAGGTCACCCGGATCATCCTGACCCGCCCGGCCGTCGAGGCCGGCGAGCGCCTCGGCTTCCTGCCCGGCACGCTCTACGAGAAGATCGACCCCTACCTGCGCCCGCTCTACGACGCCCTGCACGACATGCTCGACCCCGACTCGATCCCCAAGCTGATGGCGAGCGGGACGATCGAGGTCGCGCCCCTGGCGTACATGCGCGGCCGGACGCTGAACGACGCCTTCATCATCCTGGACGAGGCGCAGAACACGAACCCCGAGCAGATGAAGATGTTCCTCACCCGCCTCGGCTTCGACTCGAAGATCGTCATCACCGGTGACGTCACCCAGGTCGACCTGCCGAACGGGACGAAGAGCGGTCTGCGACAGGTCCGCGACATCCTGGACGGGGTCCAGGACGTCCACTTCTCGACGCTCACGTCGCAGGATGTCGTCCGGCACAAGCTCGTCGGCCGTATCGTCGACGCGTACGAGCAGTACGACCTCCGCAACGAGAGCCGCGACGACAGCCGCGGCGAGCATCGGCGCGGCCGTAACGGGAAGTAGAACGCAGAACACATGTCGATCGACGTCAACAACGAGTCCGGTACCGAGGTCGACGAGCAGGCGATCCTCGACATCGCCCGCTACGCGCTCGCGCGCATGCGCATCCACCCGCTCTCCGAGCTCTCGGTGATCGTCGTGGACGCGGAGGCGATGGAGCAGCTCCACATCCAGTGGATGGACCTGCCGGGTCCGACGGACGTCATGTCCTTCCCGATGGACGAGCTCCGCCCGCCGGCGAAGGATGACCAGGAGCCCCCGCAGGGGCTCCTCGGTGACATCGTGCTCTGCCCCGAGGTCGCCACCCAGCAGGGCAAGGACGCGCCGACGGAGCACTCCATGGACGAGGAGCTCCAGCTGCTCACCGTCCACGGCGTGCTCCACCTCCTCGGGTACGACCACGAGGAGCCCGACGAGAAGGCCGAGATGTTCGGCCTCCAGGCGGCGATCGTCGACGGCTGGCGCGAGGAGAAGGGCCTCACCGGCCCGTCCCCGGCGCCGACCGTCTCCTGACCCCGATGGACGTTTCGCTGATCCTCGGCGCGGTGGCCCTGGTCGTCGTGGCCTGGCTCGCCGCCTGCGCCGAGGCCGGTCTCGCGCGCGTCTCCAGCTTCCGCGCCGCCGAGGCCGTACGGTCCGGCCGGCGCGGGGCCGAGAAGCTCGCCCAGATCGCCTCCGACCCCACCCGCTATCTCAACGTGGCCCTGCTGGTGCGCGTCGCCTGCGAGATGGCGGCCGGCGTCCTCGTCACGTACGCCTGCCTCGAAGCCTTCCCGGAGACCTGGGAGGCGCTGCTCGTCGCCATCGTCGTGATGGTCCTCGTGTCGTACGTGGCCGTGGGCGTCTCACCGCGCACCATCGGCCGTCAGCACCCGCTGAACACGGCGACGGCCGCCGCGTACGTCCTGCTGCCGCTGGCCCGGATCATGGGGCCGATCCCGCAGCTGCTGATCCTCATCGGCAACGCGCTGACCCCGGGCAAGGGCTTCCGCAAGGGCCCCTTCGCCTCCGAGGCCGAGCTGCGGGCCATGGTGGACCTCGCCGAGCAGGAGTCGCTGATCGAGGACGAGGAGCGCCGCATGGTGCACTCCGTCTTCGAGCTGGGCGACACGCTCGTCCGCGAGGTGATGGTGCCCCGTACCGATCTCATCTGCATCGAGCGGTACAAGACGATCCGTCAGGCCCTCACCCTCGCGCTGCGCTCCGGCTTCTCCCGTATCCCCGTCACCGGGGAGAACGAGGACGACATCGTCGGCATCGTGTATCTGAAGGACCTGGTCCGAAAGACGCACATCAACCGGGACTCCGAGGCGGACGTGGTGTCGACGGCGATGCGGCCCGCCGCCTTCGTGCCCGACACCAAGAACGCCGGTGACCTGCTGCGCGAGATGCAGCAGGAGCGCAATCACGTCGCCGTCGTCATCGACGAGTACGGCGGCACGGCCGGGATCGTCACCATCGAGGACATCCTGGAGGAGATCGTCGGCGAGATCACCGACGAGTACGACCGGGAGCTGCCGCCGGTCCAGGACCTCGGCGGGGGCAGCCACCGGGTCACCGCGCGCCTCGACATCGGAGACCTCGGCGAGCTGTACGGGCTGGGGCCCGACGAGTACGACGACGAGGACGTGGAGACCGTCGGCGGGCTGCTCGCGAAGGCGCTCGGCCGGGTTCCGATCGCGGGCGCCAAGGCGGTCGTGGAGCTGCCGGACGGGCGCTCGCTGCGGCTGACGGCCGAGTCCCCGGCCGGCCGCCGGAACAAGATCGTCACCGTTCTCGTGGAACCCCTGGAAGCGGAGGAGGAGCAGGCATGACCCCCGACGAGCTGCGCGCCTTCTGCCTGGACTTCAACGACGCGACGGAGGAGTTCCCGTTCGGGCCCGACGTCTCCGTCTTCAAGGTCGCCGGGAAGCTGTTCGCGCTCTCGTGGCTCGAAGCCGAGCCGCTGCGGGTCAACCTCAAGTGCGATCCGGACGACGCCGTACGGCTCCGCGAGGAGCATCCGGCCATCGCCCCGGGCTATCACATGAACAAGCGGCACTGGAACACGGTGACCGTCGGAGAGCTCCCGGACCGCATGGTCCGGGAGCTCGTCGAGGACTCGTACGACCTGGTGGTCGCGGGTCTGCCGAAGGCCGTACGGCTCCGTCTCGACAGGCCGTAGCCGTCGACAGGCCACGGTCCTCGCCCGGCCGTGGCTCTCGTCCCGCCGTGGCACTCCCGCCGGTGTGGGGGTCAGGACCGGCGCCTCAGACCGAGGCCGACCAGGACCGCCGTGCCCAGGACGATCGCCGCGTCCAGGACGAGGACCGTCCGGACGCCCCCGTACAGGTCACCGCCCGTGGTGGCGAGCACGCCGAGCAGCGGGATGCCGACCGTGAGGCCGACCTGCTGGGTGGTCGTCACCAGGCCGGTCGCCAGGCCCTGCTCCTCGTCCGGGACGCCCGAGGTGACGGTCAGTCCGTACGAGATGATCGCGCCGAGGTGGCACATCGAGGCCAGCGAGACGGCGACGGTCGCCAGGACCACGCCCGACTCCTCGCCCAGACCGAGCAGCGCGGCCGTCAGCGCGCCCTGGCCGACCAGCGAGCCGACCAGGGTGGCGCGGGCGCCGATCCGGCCGATCACCTTCGGCGCGAGCATGCCGGCCACGACCGACACCACGCCCTGCACACCGAAGACCAGTCCGGTCGCGAAGGCCGACAGGTCCAGCGTCTCCTGCAGGTACAGGGTGAGGACGAAGACGACGGTCGACATCATCGAGAAGGTGACCAGACCGCCCAGGTTGCCGAAGGCGACCGTGCCGCGCCGCAGCATCGGCAGCGACACCAGCGGGGCCGCGTGCCGGGACTCGACCCGCACGAACACCGCGAGCAGCACGATCCCCGCGACCAGGGTGACCAGCACGTCCGTGCCGCCGAAGCCGCGCTCGGCCGCCGTCGACAGGGCGTAGATCAGGGCGAGCAGACCGCCGGTGACGGTCACCGCGCCGGGCACGTCCAGGCGGGGCCGCTCGGGGGTGCGGGACTCGGGGAGCAGGCCGGGGGCCAGCGGCAGCACGATCACGGCGAAGAGGGCGAGCAGGCCCATCGTGGAGCGCCAGCCGAGGGTGTCCGTCATGACGCCGCCGAGGACCATGCCGACGGTGAAGCCGAGCGAGAGCAGCGTGCCGGAGATGCCGAGCGCCTTGTCGCGCAGCGGCCCCTCGGGGAAGGTCGTGGTCAGCAGGGACATGCCGGTGGGCACGATCGCGGCGGCGCCGATGCCCTGGAGGGCGCGGCCGGTGAGGAAGGCGGCCGGGTTCCAGGCGAAGGTGGCGAGCAGCGAGGCGAGGCCGAAGAGGGCGAGTCCGGCGAGGAACAGCTTCTTGCGTCCGTAGAGGTCGCCGACGCGGCCGAAGAGGAGCAGGAAGCCGCCGGAGGGCAGTGCGAAGGCGGTGACCGCCCACTGGAGGGCGGACTGGCCGAGGCCGAGGTCGGCGCCGAGGACGGGCAGTGCCACGTTCAGCACTGAGAAGTCGAGCGCCACCATGAACTGGGCGGCGCACAGCACGAAGAGGATGAGCCGGGTGCGGCCGGTGAGGGCCGGGGGAGCGGCCGGAGTGGCGGCCCCGGTGTCGGTGCCCGCGGGGGGAGAGGTCAGCGTTGCCATGACGCCACCTTCGGCGTCCGGGAACAACGCTGGGGAGCGGGAACTTATCCTGTTGGTCGTACCACCAGGCATCCAGGGGGAGGAAGCACACGTGGCCACCGCTCTCGAGAGCGCCACGGCGAAGCGGCACCGACTCGGCGAACTGCGCGAGTTCCTGATGAGCCGTCGGGCCCGGGTGAGCCCCGCGGAGGCCGGCCTTCCGGACGGTGGCGCGCGCCGCCGGACGCCGGGGCTGCGCCGGGAGGAGGTCGCGGTGCTCGCCGGCGTCGGGGTCTCCTGGTACCAGTGGCTGGAGCAGGGCCGGGACATCACGGTCTCGCCGCAGGTGCTCGACTCGGTGGCGCGGGTGCTTCGGCTGAGCCCGGCGGAGCGGCGTCATCTGTACGTCCTGGCGGCGCTGAACCCGCCGGCGCCGGAGACGGCCCCGGAGGACCGGGACATGTGCGACGGACTGCGGCGGCTGATCGACGCGTGGATGCCGTTCCCCGCGCACATCATGGACGCGTACTGGAACACGGTCCTGTACAACGACGCGGCGGCGATCGTTCTCGGGATGGGTCCCGACACCGTGCAGAACTGCCTGGTCACCTTCTTCACCGACCCGCTGTACCGCACCCGCGTGGGCCACTGGGAGGAGATCGCCCCCCGGGTCGTCGCCCAGTTCCGTTCGGCGTGCTCGGAGAGTCCCGACGACGAGGGTTTCCGGCAGGTCGTCGAGGAGGTCAGGGAGCTGAGTCCGGAGTTCGCGGAGCTGTGGGAGCGGCGGGACATCCTGCCCGGCGGCCAGAACCGCAAGGAGCTGGAGCACCCGCTGGTCGGCACGTTGTGCGTCGAGGCGACCCAGCTCAGGGTCCCGGCCCGCCCGGACCTGGTGATCGTGCTCCACACCCCGCTGCCGGAGGCCGGCACGGCGGAGAAGCTGGAGTGGCTGGTGTCGCCGGAGGGGCGCCGCGGGGCGATGTACCCGGTCGCGGGCTGAGCTTCGGGGTCGTCGCGGGCCGCGTTCCGGCGCGGACCTATGCTCGGGGCATGACACTCAGCAGCGAGCACGGCGACCTCGGCGCCGAGGACCTCAAGATCATCACGCTGGCGCGCAGCGCCCGCGCCCGCAACGGTGTGCCCGAGGGGGCCGCCGTACGGGACGAGACCGGTCGTACGTACGTGGCGGGGACCGTGGAGCTGGAGTCGCTCAAGCTGAGCGCCCTGCGGACCGCGGTCGCGATGGCGGTGGCGAGCGGCGCCCAGTCCCTGGAGGCGGCGGCCGTCGTGTCGAGCGCCGAGTCGGCGTCGGACGAGGACCGCGCGGCGGTGCGGGACCTCGGCGGCCCGGAGACCCCGGTCCTGCTGGCCGGTCCGGACGGGCAGCTGCGCGTGGCGGTCACGGCGGGCTGAGCGACTCGGCCGCGGCACGGGGGCGAGCGGCGAGAACGGGACATCGAGGGCCCGGCGTACACGCGCCGGGCCCTTGTGCGTCACCGCGTTTGTGTGTTTGTGAAGGATCACCGCAACTTCTCTTGCCTTCCCATGCGGTCTGCGTCTCAATGAACACCGGTCCGCCCGACGGACCGTCAGATCTCCACCATTCACGCAGTGTCCGCACCCCTGCGTTCGCCATCGGAAGGGGTTCGAACCCGCCATGAGAAGCAGAAGCACCTTAGGGACCGTCGCGGTCGTCGCCGGAGGACTCGCCGCCGCCTCGCTCGCCTTCGCGCCGACGGCCGCCGCCGTCTCGCCGGGCTCGGCCACGGCGACGTACGACTGCGGTTCGTGGGGCGGCGGCAGCGCCACCCTCGTCGCGACGCAGAGCGGCACCGCCGCCACGATCACCCTCACCTCGTCCGTGACGACCCCGATCCCGGTCGGCGCCGACCAGATCAACGCCACGCTGACGCTGGCCAAGGCCGGTGGCGGTACGCGGGTCTTCAGCGGCAAGAAGAACCCGGCGCTCCCCGTGGGGCCCGTGACCATCGGCCCCCTCAGCGGGACCGTGGCCTCCGGCGACAGCCTCAACTCGTACTTCGCGGGTGTCGCCCTGAAGATGGTGATCTTCGGGGTCACGGTGAACTGTGACGCGCTGACCTCGCAGTCGCCGGGCCCGTTCGTCTTCAGCTGATCCCCGTACCGACCGGACCGGTGCCGCCCTGGGCGGCACCGGTCTCCGTCGTGTTCCGGCCCCCTGGGAGAGGCGGCTGACCTGGGGAAACGCCTCCGATCCGAGGATCTTGACATTATCTGATGGGTCATCAGTCGATGTCTTTCGCTTGCATTGACTTCTCTCCGCCCGCAGCCGTCAATGGCGCCCACTCATCCCTCAGGAGGGGGCACACCCATGGCACTCACCCGATCCCGGGCGGCGGCCCGAAGACGGCGCTGGACCGCCGTCCTCGGCGCCACCGCCCTCGCGGTCGCAGGAGGCGCGCTCGCGGCCCCGGCCGGCGCGACGACCACCTCCCAGCCGGTGGAATTCCAGACCCGCTGCGTCCCGCCGCCGATCGCCGGCATCCCGCCCATCACGGGCACCACCACCGCCGAGATCACCGTCGACAAGGCCAGCCCCAAGGTCGGCGAGACGGTCACGGTGACGTACACGATCACCAAGCCCGCCGCGTCCAACCCGGTCGACCTCGCCCTGCCGGCCGACATCATGACGCCCAGCGGCAAGGTCGTCCTCGGCGGCGCCCAGAGCGGCGCGGTCACCGTCAACGGCCCCAAGAAGAACCCGCCGGTCCCCGGCAAGGGCTCCTTCCCGGCCTTCTCGATGACCGGCACCTTCACCGTCACCCAGGCCGGGTCGATCACCCTCTCGCCCGGCGACTACAACATCCACACCAGCTACCTCATGGAGCTGGACACCCCCTGTACGGTGCTCACCCCGCCCGCCCCGGTCTCCGAGACGGTCGTCGCGAGTCCCGTGACCAGCCCCAACACCCGTGCGCTGTCCCTCGACACCGCGTCCGGCGACCCGGGCGTCCGGGTGACCGTCAACGGCTCCAAGTTCACCCCGCTCACCGAGGTCACCGTCGTCGGCCGGGCAGGGGCGGCGGAGACCGCGGACAGGATGACCGTCACGACCGACAGCGAGGGCTCCTTCGCCGCGCGCCTGAAGGTCAACGACGTCGCGACCACCGGGATCGTGGCCTACGAGGGCGCGGCCTGGGACCCCGACAAGGGCGCCGGACCCGCCGCGTACAAGGTCGTCGTACCGGCGCCGCCGAACAGTCAGACCATCACCGCGGCCGTCACCGCCGGTGAGCTCTCCATGACCCAGGCCGGGGACGCCGTCGAGCTGTCGTCCGTCGACTTCGGTCAGGGCGGCGCGGCGACCGGCGACCTCAGGACGGTGACGGTGAAGGACTTCCGCGGCGGCCCCGCGGGCTGGTCCCTCACCGGCAAGGTCACCGACTTCACCGGCACCGGCGGCTCCATCGGCGCCGGCAACCTCAGCTGGACCCCGGCCTGCACCGCCAAGGCCGGCAGCCCCAGCGCCTGCGCGGCCGGCTCGTCCGGTCCGGTCGGCAGCGGCGGCGCGACCCTCGCCTCCACGCCGAACGGCGCGCTCACGGGCGGCGAGTTCACGATCGACGCGGGGCTCTCCCTCGACGTCCCGGCCTTCACGGCGCCGGGCTCGTACGCGGGCGTGCTGACGCTCACCCTGTCCTGACCACCGTGCGGGCCGGGCGCGCACCCGGCCGGCCCGCTCCGCACCCCGGGGGTTTCCGACTCGTGCGCACGCTGTACGTACTCCTCCTGAGCGTCCTGCTCCTCCTTCTGGGCCCCGCCCCGCACGCACAGGCCGCCGAGAACGGCGAGTGGGCCGTCTATCCGGCCGCCGCCCGGCTGGGCAGCCGCCCCTACTTCTTCCTCAGCGCCGATCCGGGTTCCACGCTCACCGACCGGGTCACCGTCGCCAACAAGACGGCCGCCCCGCTGACCTTCCGGCTCTACGGCGCCGACGCCTACAACACCGACCGGGACGGCGGCTTCGCCGTCCGCACCCAGCGGGAGAAGCAGACCGGCGCCGGTGCCTGGATCACGCCCGAGCGGACCCGGATCACCGTCCCGCCCGGCTCCGCCGTCACCGTCCGGTACACGCTGACCGTCCCCGCCGACGCCGACCCCGGCGACCACCCCGGGGCGCTCGTCGCCCTCGACGAACGGATCAGCCCCGGCGGGAAGGGCGCCGTCGCCGTCGGCGTCCAGCGCGCCGTCGCCGCCCGCCTCTACCTGCGGGTCAACGGGCCGACCGTGCCGGCCCTCGCAGTCGAGGACGTCACCGTCGACCAGGACCGGCCGCTGGTCCCCGGCGCCGGCACGAGCAGCGCGGTCGTCTCGTACACGCTGCACAACCGGGGCAACGTCACCCTCAACCCCAAGGTCGCCCTCAGGGCGGAGGGCCTCTTCGGACGCACCCTCCTCGACCGCGACCTCGCCGGGGTGCCGTCCGAGCTGCTGCCCCGGCAGAAGATCCGGCTCACCGAGCGGTGGACCGGCTCCCCGCAGCTCGACTGGGGTGACATCACCCTCACCGCCACCGCGAAGGACGTCCGGGAAACGGGCACGGTCTCCTTCCTCGCCCTGCCCTGGCTCGCCGCCGCGACCCTGCTCGTCGGGGGTGCCGCGGGCCTCTTCGGCCTGCGGCTCCGGCGGCACCGGGCGGCCCGTGCGGAGCCGAGTGCGCACGTGAGTACGTGAGGCGGGCGCTCATCGGGGACAATGGCCCCCATGAGCGCTCGCAACCAAGAAACCGAAGCCGTCCACCGGGCCGGCTTCGCCTGCTTCGTCGGCCGCCCCAACGCGGGCAAGTCCACCCTCACGAACGCTCTGGTCGGCCAGAAGGTGGCCATCACCTCGAACCGGCCGCAGACCACCCGGCACACCGTCCGCGGCATCGTGCACCGCCCGGAGGCCCAGCTGATCCTGGTGGACACCCCCGGCCTCCACAAGCCCCGCACCCTCCTCGGCGAGCGGCTCAACGACGTGGTGCGCACCACCTGGGCCGAGGTCGACGTGATCGGCTTCTGCCTGCCCGCCGACCAGAAGCTCGGCCCCGGCGACAAGTTCATCGCCAAGGAACTCGCCGGGATCAAGAAGACCCCCAAGGTCGCGATCATCACCAAGACCGACCTGGTCGACTCCAAGACCCTCGCCGAGCAGCTGATCGCCGTCGACCAGCTCGGCAAGGAGCTGGGCTTCGAGTGGGCGCAGATCGTGCCGGTCTCGGCCGTCGGCAACAAGCAGGTCCAGCTCGTCGCCGACCTGCTGGTCCCGCTGCTCCCGGAGTCCCCGCCGCTCTACCCGGAGGGCGACCTCACGGACGAGCCGGAGCAGGTCATGGTCGCGGAGCTGATCCGCGAGGCCGCGCTCGAAGGCGTGCGGGACGAGCTGCCGCACTCGATCGCGGTGGTCGTCGAGGAGATGATCCCGCGCGAGAACCGCCCGGCGGACCGGCCGCTGCTCGACATCCACGCCAACGTGTACATCGAGCGCCCCAGCCAGAAGGGCATCATCATCGGCCCGAAGGGCAGCCGCCTCAAGGAGGTCGGCATGAAGTCCCGCAAGCACATCGAGGCCCTCCTCGGCACCCCGGTCTTCCTCGACCTGCACGTCAAGGTCGCGAAGGACTGGCAGCGGGATCCCAAGCAGCTGCGGAAGCTGGGTTTCTAGGGCGACCACCGTTCTCCGCGCGCCGCGGCACCCGTCGACTTCGCGGGTGCCGCGTGCCAGCATGGCGCCGTGACAGAGATCGTCAAGGGGGGAAACCTGCCGGTCCCCGGGCAGGCGTGGCGGATCGCGGTCGTGCGGCGGGACGCCGGTGACGGGGTGCCGGAGGTCGATGCCTCGGCACTGCTGCTCGACGCCGCGGGCAGGGTCAGGGGCGACGGCGACCTGGTCTTCTACAACCAGCCGGTGCACGCGTCCGGCGCGGTGCGCCTGACCGGGCAGGTGCGGGACGAGGAGCGGCGGGTCGCCGACTGGCTGGAGATCGACACCGAGCGCGTCGAGCCGGCCGTCCAGCGCATCGTGATCACCGCGTCCAGCGAGCACGGGACGTTCGGTCAGGTGCCGGGCCTCCACATCCGGACGGTCAGCGCCACCACCGGCGAGCAGCTCGCGCTGTACGCGGTCGACGACGCGAGCACCGAGACGGCCTTCCTTCTCGGCGAGTTCTACCGGCGCGACGGGGGGTGGAAGTTCCGCGCGGTCGGCCAGGGGTACGCCTCCGGGCTCGTCGGCCTCGCCGAGGACTTCGGCATCGTGGGCCGGGACCCGGAGGCCGCCCCCGACGACGAACCCGTGCGCGACGACGAGCCCGCCCCGGCCGACGAGCCCGTCTCCGTCGGCGCCGCCCCGGAGGCCATCCCCGAGGAGCTCCTCGCCAAGGTCCGGGCGGCCGAGGCGGAGGCCGAGGCCGCCCCCGTACGGACACCGGCGCAGGTCCCCGTACCGCGCTCCCCGCAGGCCGGCCCGCTGTCGGACGCCGAGCTCTTCGGAGGGGACTTCCCGGAGTTCGTCCGCAGCGGCGAGGGCAAGGCCGACATCACCGTCGACGTCCCGATCCCGGTCGGTTACGTCGTCGTCGAATCGACCCGGAAGGGCGACGGCTACTTCGCCGTGCACAGCATCGACGAGAAGGGCGACAGCGACGCCCTGCTCGCGAACACGCTGATGGAGGACGAGGGGGCCCGTCGGGTCCTGCGGTACGACGGCAAGGCCCCGCTGCGCCTGCGCGTGAGCTGCCACGAGCCGTGGACGGTCGCCGTCCGTCCGGTGAGCACCTTGGAGGTCCTCGACGGCGCCGCCGAGGGACGGGGCTCCGACGCGCTGCTGTACACGGGCCCGGCCGGCCTGCTCACCTCCCGGCTCCACACGAGGCTGAGCTTCGAGTGGTTCAACATTCACGGCTACGAGCCGGACGGCAGCGATCACCTGCTCGCCAACGAGGCGAGCAGGTTCCCCCGGGAGACGCGTCCCCTGCCCGCGGGGCCCCTGCTCGTGCAGCTCGTCAGCGCCGACGGGGACTGGACCCTGAAGGTCCGGCCGCCGAAGGAGAACAGGTTCTGGCGCCGCTCCTCCCGCTAGGACCTACGCGCCTTCCTTGAGGACCCTCGTGACGAGGGTCCTCTGCGCGTCCGTGAGGCGGGGGTCGCAGCAGCGGACCGTGCGGCCGTCGACGGTGATCTCGTACGAGAAGCCGTCCGGCACGCCCCGGACGTCGCCGTCGCCCTCGGCGAGGACGGTGTGGGCCAGGGACTCCCACTCGGGGTCCGAGACCTCCACCTCCGCCGACCGCTCGATGCCCGCGAAACCGCCCGTGCGCCGCACTCGAATCCGCATGGGACCTGTGTACCAGCCGGATCAGTCGGTCGGTACGCCCACGGCCGACCAGGCCTTCAGGACGGCCTGGATCTCCTCCCCGTCGCCGTACCGCGCCCGCGCCGCCGCCACCGTGGCCGCCGCGAACTCGGAGAACCGGGCCTCGGGGGTGAGGGTCCCGCCGGTCATCACGTCGTACCAGATCTGCCCGGCCCGCTCCCAGGAGTTGCCGCCCAGTTCGGTCGCCGCGAGGTAGAAGGCGTGGTTGGGGATGCCGGAGTTGATGTGGACGCCGCCGTTGTCGCGGCCGGTGCGGACGTAGTCGTCCATGTGGCCGGGCTGCGGGTCCTTGCCGAGGATGTCGTCGTCGTACGCGGTGCCCGGGGCCTTCATGGAGCGCAGCGCCGTCCCCTCCACGTTCGGGTGGAAGAGGCCCTCGCCGATGAGCCAGTCGGCGGTGTCGGCGGACTGGCCGAGCGCGTACTGCTTCACGAGGGAGCCGAAGACGTCGGAGACCGACTCGTTGAGGGCGCCGGACTGGCTGAAGTACTCCAGGTTCGCCGAGTGCTGGGTGAAGCCGTGGGCGAGTTCGTGGCCGATGACGTCCACCGGGAGGGTGAAGTCGAGGAAGATCTCGTCGTCGCCGTCGCCGAACACCATCTGCTCGCCGTTCCAGAAGGCGTTGCCGTACTTCTCGTCGTAGTGGACGGAGGCGAGCAGCGGCAGCCCGGCGCCGTCGATGGAGTCGTGCCCGAAGGCGTTGAGGAACAGGTCGAAGGTGGCGCCCAGGCCGGCGTACGCCCGGTTGACGGTGGCGTCCCCGGTCGCCGCGTCGCCCTCGCCGCGGACCTTCACCCCGGGCAGGTCGGTGCCGCGCTCGCAGTCGTAGATCGTGCGGTGCGGCTTGCCGGCCTCGGCGGGCGCGAGCGTGGGCGCGGCGCCGGGCAGCGGCAGGATCCGGAACGTACGGGCCGAGGCGTCCGCGATGAGCGTGCGGCGCGCGGCCGCGGCGACGGCCGGATTCGAGGAGTGCGCCAGGTGCTCCAGGAGGTGCGGGGGGACGATCGAGCAGAAGACAGGCGTCTGGGGAGTCATGCCCGCAATGTGGCACTGCGTGAGCTCACTGTCACGGGGTGAGACGAGGATTGGCGAAATGGAGTGATGCGTCACTGTTCGGCCTTGACGCGGGCGCCGTCCCGCATACTGATACAGGACGTCCGTCTCCGGCGTCCCTGGGCTAGGCTGCGGCACATCATGCGTTTCGGGCTGCTTCTCCTTAGCTGCCGCGGCGAGGGCCTGTAGTCGTAGGCCGACCCCCTCCCCGCGGGACCTGGTGTTGCGTTCGACAGTCGGCCGTCCTTCTTGCTGGACCCGAGGAGCCCAACGCACATGTCCCAGTCTCCGTTCGTCAGCCGCCCCACGCCGATCACCAACGCGACGCAGCTGCAGAAGCCGTCCGGGATGCCGATCCACAAGTACGGCCAGTACGAGCAGGTACGGATCCCCGACCGCACCTGGCCCGAGCAGCGGATCACCAAGGCCCCGCGCTGGCTGTCCACCGACCTGCGCGACGGCAACCAGGCCCTGATCGACCCGATGTCCCCGGCCCGCAAGCGCGAGATGTTCGACCTGCTCGTGCGCATGGGCTACAAGGAGATCGAGGTCGGCTTCCCGTCCTCCGGCGAGACCGACTTCGCGTTCGTGCGCTCCATCATCGAAGAGGGCGCGATCCCGGACGACGTCACCATCTCCGTGCTGACCCAGGCCCGCGAGGACCTGATCGAGCGGACCGTGGAGTCCCTGGTCGGCGCGAAGCGCGCCACCGTCCACCTGTACAACGCCACCGCGCCCACCTTCCGCCGCGTCGTCTTCCGCGGCTCGAAGGAGCAGATCAAGCAGATCGCCGTGGACGGCACCCGCCTGGTCATGGAGTACGCGGAGAAGCTGCTCGACGAGCGCACCGTCTTCGGCTACCAGTACAGCCCCGAGATCTTCACCGACACCGAGCTGGACTTCGCCCTGGAGGTCTGCGAGGCGGTCTGTGACGTCTGGCAGCCGGGCCCGGGCCGCGAGATCATCCTGAACCTGCCCGCCACCGTGGAGCGTTCGACGCCGTCCACGCACGCGGACCGCTTCGAGTGGATGTCCCGGAACCTGACCCGCCGCGAGCACATCTGCGTATCGGTCCACCCGCACAACGACCGCGGTACGGCCGTGGCGGCCGCCGAGCTGGCGATCATGGCCGGCGCCGACCGCATCGAGGGCTGCCTGTTCGGGCAGGGCGAGCGCACCGGCAACGTCGACCTGGTGACCCTGGGCATGAACCTGTTCAGCCAGGGCGTCGACCCGCAGATCGACTTCTCGCAGATCGACGAGATCCGCCGCACCTCCGAGTACTGCAACCAGATGGAGGTCCACCCGCGCCACCCCTACGCGGGCGACCTGGTCTACACCGCCTTCTCCGGCTCCCACCAGGACGCCATCAAGAAGGGCTTCGACGCCATGGAGGCCGACGCGGCCGCCCAGGGCAAGACCGTCGACGACATCGAGTGGGCCGTCCCCTACCTGCCGATCGACCCCAAGGACGTCGGCCGTTCCTACGAGGCCGTCATCCGGGTCAACTCGCAGTCCGGCAAGGGCGGCATCGCGTACGTCCTGAAGAACGACCACAAGCTGGACCTGCCCCGCCGGATGCAGATCGAGTTCTCGAAGATCATCCAGCAGAAGACGGACACCGAGGGCGGCGAGGTCACGCCGGCCGCGATCTGGTCCGTCTTCCAGGACGAGTACCTGCCCAACCCGGACAACGCCTGGGGCCGCATCCAGCTGCGCTCCGGCCAGACCACCTCCGACACGGACGGCACGGACACGCTGACCGTCGAGGCGGTCGTCGACGGCGTCGAGACCGTCCTGTCCGGCTCCGGCAACGGCCCGATCTCCGCCTTCTTCGCCGCCCTGCAGGCGATCGGCGTGGACGCCCGCCTGCTGGACTACCAGGAGCACACCATGAGCGAGGGCGCCTCCGCGCAGGCCGCCTCGTACATCGAGTGCGCCATCGACGGTCAGGTCCTGTGGGGCATCGGCATCGACGCCAACACGACCCGCGCCTCGCTCAAGGCGGTCATCTCGGCGGTCAACCGCTCCGCCCGCTGACCCGGCCCCCAGGAGACGGCTCCCGCACCCTTCCGAGGGGCGGGGGCCGTCCCGTTTCCGGCCGGGGTCATGTTTCCGGGGCTCGTCGCCACCCCGGAGGGTGATCTCGCGACGACCGCTTCGGCCATCGATTCCGGGGCGATCGGCCCGGTGGAGGCGGCCGGCCGGGCCGGCTGAGGCTTCCTGGCCTTCACAAAGCGCCGCCGCCGCGCTCCGCGGGCGGTGACGTGTCTCGGCCATCTCCGCGGTGAAGTCCTGACGGGGTGCTGACGCCACATCAAGGATGTGGCTAACATCACGCCAACGCCGGCAGTGCAGCCGGGCCGTTGAGGAGGTGCGTGTGCGGTCTGCCCGGAATTCACGTGGTGGGAAAGTGGGCGTCTGCGGAATCCGCACCTCCTGGAACACGGTCGGAGACGGCGAGTTCTTCTGCGAGGAGTGCGGCGGCGACCGCAACTACCGGCGCCGCACCGGCCGCCGCAGGTTCGCCGTCCTGGGGGTCCCGGTCCTGCCCCGGGGCTGTACGGGACCCGTCGTCGAATGCGCGGCCTGTCACACGCACTTCGGTACGGAGGTGCTCGACCACCCCACGACCAGCCGTTTCTCCGCGATGCTGCGGGACGCCGTGCACACCGTCGCCCTGGCCGTGCTCGCGGCCGGCGGCACCGGCTCACGGGCGGTCCTCGACCGGGCCGTGAGCGCCGTCAGGTCCGCCGGCTACGCCGAGTGCACCGCCGTCCAGCTCGTCGACCTCGTCGAGGCCCTGGAGGCCGACACCGGGCGCTTCATGCCCGAGGTGAACCCCGAGGGCGCGCTCCTCGCGATCGAGCTCCACGAGGCCCTGGAGCCCCTCACCCCGCACCTGGCGCCCTCCGGCCGGGAGTCGATCCTGCTCCAGGCCGCCGGGATCGCCCTCGCCGACGGGGTCTACAGCCCGGCCGAGCGGGAGGTCCTGGGGACGGTCGGCAACGCGCTGGCGCTCGCCCCGGACGACGTCGTGCGTCTGCTGGCCTCGGCCCGGACGGTCTCGTAGTCGCGCGGGGCCCGCTCAGGGCGCGATGTTCTGGTTCAGCCGGAACACGTTGTCGGGGTCGTAGCGGCGCTTGACCGTCCTCAGCCGGTCGTAGTTCTGCCGGTAGTTGACCCGTACGCGGTCCTGGTCGTCGGTGTCCATGAAGTTGACGTAGCCGCCCTCCTGGGTGTGCGGGCGCAGGGCCGTGTCGTAGGCGCGGGTCCAGGCGATGTTGTGGTCCGAGTCCGCCGGGTCGGTCCAGGTGCCGCCGAAGGAGTG
The DNA here is from genome assembly GCF_001418135.1 of Streptomyces aureus. GTDB lineage: Bacteria > Actinomycetota > Actinomycetes > Streptomycetales > Streptomycetaceae > Streptomyces > Streptomyces aureus_A. The sequence goes on along the minus strand of NZ_LIPQ01000026.1, from coordinate 1,851 downwards.
CGAGAAGACGGCGTCCCGGTACGCGAACGCGGTCTCCTCCGGGCCCACCCGGTGGCAGGCGCCGTCGATCGGGAAGATCGCCGTGTCCGATTCGAGGGACGGCATCGTCGCGCCGTACTCCATGTGGACCGCGATCGCCCCGTCCGACAGCTCGCGGCTGAAGTTGCCCTTCCAGTAGTGGTAGAGCCCGGCGGGCAGCTGCTCGTCGAAGAGGGTGTTGATCACCGGGTACGGCATCCGCTCCATGAACCGGCCGATGACCGGGCCGAGTCCGTCCAGGCGGGCGAGGACCTTCTCGTCCTCCGCCTCCGGGCCGCTGAAGCAGGTGAACGCGGCGCAGATCGGGCGGCCGTGCCAGCGCTCGGGGAGGAACGGTTCCTCCGGGCCGAGCGCGAGGACCAGGATCGAGTTCAGCTCCTCGGGGGAGTCCGCGATCAGCTCGCGCCAGGCGCGTGCCACGTCCCCGTCGAGGGGGTAGCAGCTCAGACCGCCGAAGACGTCCGCGACCGGATGCAGCCGGTACGCGAGGGAGACGGCGACGCCGAAGTTGCCGCCGCCGCCCCGCAGCGCCCAGAACAGGTCCGGGTTCCGCTCGGCGTCGCAGGACACCAGGGTGCCCTCGGCGGTCACCACGTCCGCCGCGATCAGGTTGTCGCAGCTCAGGCCGTAACGGCGGGCCAGGTGGCCCATGCCGCCGCCGAGCGTGAGACCGCCGATGCCGGTCGAGGAGATCACCCCGCCGGTGGTGGCGAGCCCGAAGGCGTGGGTGGCGTGGTTGAAGTCGCCCCAGGTGGCCCCGCCCTCGGCGCGTGCCGTACGGGCCTCCGGGTCGACGCGGACGCCGCGCATCCGGGACAGGTCGACAACGAGGCCGTCGTCCACGGTGCCGAAGCCGGCGACCGCGTGGGAGCCGCCGCGCACGGCCAGCGGGAGCCCGTGTTCCCGGGCGTGGAGCACCGCCGCGATCACGTCGCCGGCGTCCACGGCGTGGACGACGACGGCCGGGTGGCGGTCGTGCAGGGCGTTGTAGACCCGGCGGGCCTCGTCGTACGACGGGTCGCCGCGGGTCACGACGGTGCCGCGCACGGCACCGCGGAGCGTGTTCAGGGGGTCGGTCGTGGTGGTCATGTCTCCGGTGTAGCCCGGTGGGTTCCCGGTGCGCATCGCCCGAACCGCCCATGTGCGGGCACCGGTCCGTATGGGCCGTTCAGACCAGGTCGTGAGCGTACGCGTAGGCCGTCGCGGAGGCGCGGGAGCCGACGCCCAGCTTGGCGAAGATGTTGTTCAGGTGCCGGGCGACGGTGTGCTCGCTGATCACCAGGGCACGGGCGATGTCCTTGTTCGTGCCGCCCGAGGCGATCAGCCGCAGCACCTCCGCCTCCCGCGCGGTGAGCCCGCCCGGGAGCCGCCGCCGCGACCCGCCGCTGAGCAGGGCGGCCGCGCGCCGGGCGTCCGGTACGGCCCCGAGCCGCTCGAAGACCGCCCGCGCGGTGCCGAGCTCAAGGCGGGCCGCCTCCTCGTCGCCCGCCGCACGGCAGGCGGCCGCGAGCAGCATCCGTACCTGAGCGGCCTCGTACGGCACCCGCAGCTCCAGCCATCCGGCGAGCGCCCGGCGCAGCGGGAGCAGCGCGCCGGGGCGCTTCTCGGCGAGGGCCACCGAGCCGAGGGCCGTGTCTGCCAGGGCGCGCAGCAGGGGTACGTCTCCGTCGGCGGCGCCCGCGAGGGCGTCGAGGTCCGCCGCCGCCTTCGCCGCCCCTGGTACGTCACGGGCGGCGAAGGCGGCGGCGGACCTCGACGCCCTCGCGGGCGCCGCCGACGGAGACGTACCCCTGCTGCGCGCCCTGGCAGACA
>NZ_LIPQ01000259.1 GCF_001418135.1 Streptomyces aureus | reverse complement strand
CACGGTGCACGTCCTGGTCCGGCCCGTCGGCGCGGACCAGGACGTGCACCGTGACGGCCGAGCGGTCGAGCAGTTCGCGGAGCAGGAAGGCCCCGGTGTATCCGGTGCCGCCGGTGAGGAGAACCGTGCGGTACGGCCCCGTCGACGCCGGTGCGGCCCCTTCCTCGGGGACGATGTCGGCCGGCAGCACGGCGTCGGCCGCCATGGCCTCGCTCGTGACGCCCCGGGGGTTGCCGGCCCCGGTCACCGTGGGGTCGGCCTGGGAGCTGACCATCCGCGCCAGCTGGGCCACGGTGGGGTCCTCGAACATCCTGCGGAGGTCGAGGCGTACGTCGTAGATCTCCCGCACCTGGGCGGTCATCTGCAGGACCGTCAGGGAGTCGCCTCCCAGGTCGAAGAAGCTGGTCTCCACTCCGACCTTCGGCAGACCGAGGAGGTCCTGCCAGATCCGGGCGAGCTGTGTCTCCACCGGGGTGCGGGGTGCGACGAAGGCGGTCTCGGGGGTCTCCTCGGCCGTCAGCGGAGGCAGGCTCCCCCGGTCCACCTTGCCGTTGGGCAGCTTCGGCAGTTCCGGCAGCACCACGAAGTGCGCCGGGACCATGGCGTCGGGGAGGTGCGTCCTCGCGTAGGCGCGCAGGGAGGAGCGCAGTCCCGCCGCCCAGGCCGAGGTGAGCGGGTCGTTGGCGAGTGGTCGGGGCGCGCTCATTCCGTGTCCTCAGCGTCGTCGTGGGTGGGGATCGGTGCGCCGAACACCGCGTCGAACGTGTCCAGTCGGCCGTCCGGTGGCACCAGGACCCCGACCTGGCGTCCTTGCCCGGCGGCCAGGTCGAACAGCTCCTCCGGGCGGGCTCCGGCCTCGTCGTCCAGGTCCCACAGCAGCCGCTCCAGGTCCCAGCCGGTGGCCGAGCCGTCGGCCTCCTCGAGCGCCCGGACGGCGGCCGCGGTCCGCAGCAGCCTCCGGTTGGGGATGCCCGTCACCACCAGGCCCTCGGTGCTGCCGGCCAGTCGCCGCCGTACGCCGTCGAGACCGCTGCCGAGCGCGTCCCAGGAGAGACGGCACTCGGTCGCGGCGGTCGCCGGCCGGTCGCCGATCAGCAGGGTCACGTCGTAGCGGAAGAGGGAGAGTTCGTTGTCCGCCGTGCCGCGCTTGAGTTCGACCCGGACCTCGCCGACACCGTCGAGGTCGGCGGCGAGCCGGTGGAAGAAGGCCGGGGACAGGCAGAGTTCCCGTTCCTCCTGGAGCCGGCGGGAGACCGCGGAGCGGATCTCCTCGACCGTCTGGAGCGGTCCGGCCCGGTGCAGCGCCACGGCGGTGTGGAACTCGGGCAGCATCTCGACCGAGCGGACGTCGCCGACGAAGACCGCGCCACCGGGCCGTACGGCGCGTACCGCGTCGGTGAGCACGGTGCGCAGGTAGTCGGTCCCGGGGAAGTACTGCGCCACCGAGTTGATCACCACCGTGTCCAGGCTTCCCGGTGCGAGGCGCGCCAGGTACTCGGGCCCGGACTGCTCCAGGTGTACATGTGCGGGGAGCGGTCGTCCCAGGGAGGCGGCCGCGGCGGTGAGCGCGGCGGGCGAGAGGTCCACGCCGTGGTACTCGCCGACCTGGTCGGCCAGGTTCCGCAGGACGAGCCCGACGCCGACGCCGATGTCGGCGAGCGCGGTGGGGCGCAGCGCGCGGATCCGGTCGACGGTGTGCCCCAGCCATTCGCGCATCTCGGGGACGGGGATGGGGTCGCCGGTGTAGCTGCTGAGCCAGCCCGCGAACTCGCCGCCGTCCTGCGGGGAGGCGTCGGACGCGGTGTAGGCGCTCTCCCAGACCTCGCCCCAGCTGCGGACGTGCGCGTCCTGCACCGAGGCGTCGGACAGGGTGTCCGCGGGAGACACGTAGGCCACGAGTTCCGTGCCGTTGGCTCCGTCGACGGCTGTGACGGCGACCGCGTCGAGCCTCGGATGGCGTGAGAGGACGCTCTCCACCTCGTCGGGCTCGACACGGTGACCGAGGATCTTCACCTGCCGGTCGACCCGGCCCAGGAACTCCAGGCTGCCGTCGGCGCGCCGGCGTACCCGGTCACCGGTCCGGTAGAACCGGCCGGTGCCCTCCACGCCGGTGACGAACCGCTCGGCGGTCAGCTCCGGCCGTCCGACGTATCCCGCGGCGACGCCGTCCCCGCCGATCCACAGTTCGCCGGAGACGCCGACGGGGAGGGGCCGGCCGCGGTCGTCGACCACGCGCACCTCGGTGTTGGCGATCGGCCGGCCGATGGAGATGGTGTCGGCCGTCGCGTCCCGGAGCGCGTCCAGTTCGTGCACCGTCGACCAGATCGTCGTCTCGGTGGGGCCGTACATGTTGTGGATCCGTACCTCGGGCAGGGCTTCGAGCAGTCGCCGCGCGAGGCCCGACGGGAAGGCCTCACCGCCGATCAGCAGGGCGCGCAGGCCTCGCAGCGCCTCCAGGGCGGCGGGTTCCGCGGCCACCGCGGTGAGGAGTGAGGGGGTGCCCTGGACGAGGGTGACCCCGTGGCGCTCGCAGAGCTCGGCGAAGGAGTGGGCGCCCTCGGCGACCTCGGTGTCATGGCTGTCACGGAGGCGGTCGACCCAGGTGAGGCTCTCCAGGACGGCCTCGGCCTCGACGCCGAAGTCGACCAGGCACGCGATCTCGTCGACACCGGCGGCGGCCAGCGCGCGGACGAGGTCGACGCAGGTGTCCGGCGACCCGAACAGGCCGGAGGTCTCGAAGTACCGGTTGATCGCCATGTCGATCACCGCGTCGATCTGCTCCTCGGCGCCCATCTCCGGGAGGTCCTTGCCGGTGGAGGCGAAGAGCGTGCGCCACAGCTCGGTGGAGCTGCGGAGGTAGTCGCGGAAGGGCTCGCGCGCCTGCTCCCTGGCCCGCTCCGGGTCGTCCGACATGAAGGTGTGCACCATGACGGTGACCTGTCCGGGCCCGGTGTGCCCGGCGGCCTCTCGGGCCTGCCGGTACGCCTTGATCTTCTCCGCCAGGTCGTCGGGGCTCTGCCCGAACAGATGGGTGAGCAGGTTCGCGCCGGACGCGCCGGCCTTCTCGAAGGTCTGCACGGTGCCGACCGAGGTGAGCCAGACCGGCGGCTCCGCCTGGACGGGGGCGGGGAAGATCCGTACGTCGACGAGTTCGCCGCTGCCGCCGACCCGCTGCACCGGTTCGCCGCGCCACAGCCTGCGGAACTCCGCCAGCTGTTCGGACATCAGCTCCTTGCGTACCGGGAAGTTCTCGGGCCGCAGGACGAAGTCGTTGGAGTTCCAGCCCGCGGCGAACGCGAGGCCGACCCGGCCGTCCGAGAGGTTGTCGACGAGCGCCCACTCCTCCGCGATGCGTACCGCGTCGTGCAGCGGGGAGACGACGCTGCCGCAGCGCAGGGCGACGCGGTCGGTGATGGCGGCCAGCGCGGCGGACATCACCGAGGGGTTGGGGTAGAGGCCGCCGAACTCGTGGAAGTGCCGCTCGGGCGTCCACACCGCCTCGAATCCATGGGTGTCGGCGTACCTGGCGGCGTCGAGGACCAGCTGGTAGCCCTCGCGGTGGGACGCTCCCGCGGACGCGGCGAAGAAGAAGAGGCTGAATCCGAGGGGCCGCTCCCTCGTCTCCGACTGCGGGACGAGTCGGGTGATGACGCGCTCTCCCGCGACGACCACCTTGGCGCCGTGGGTGAGCGGCCACAGCAGTTCGAGGACGGAGATGTCGAAGGAGACGCTGGTGACGGCGAGGACGACGTCCTGACGGTCGCAGCCGACGCGCTCGTCCATGCCGGCGAAGAAGTTGACGGCGTTGCGATGGCGGAGGGCGGTGCCCTTGGGCTTGCCGGTCGAGCCGGATGTGTAGATCACGTACGCCGTGTCGTCGCCGGAGACCCCGACGTCCGGCGGTGTGGCCGGCGCCCGCTCGATGGTCCTCGCGTCCGCGGCGATGTCCACGACACGCGGTGCGGTGATCCCGTCGGGTGTGCCCGGTCCCTTGACCAGACAGCCGATGCCGGAGTCGGCGGCGATGTCCGCGAGCCGTCCGCCGGGGAACGACGGGTCCATCGGCACGTACGCGGCGCCGCTCTTGAGCACCGCGAGGAGAGCGACGACGAGGTCGGCGCCGCGGCGCAGGCTCACGCCGACGAGGTCTCCCCGTCCGACTCCCTGACCGCGCAGATGGTGTGCGAGGCGGTTCGCGCGGGACTCCAGCTCGGCGTAGCTCAGCTCGTCGAAGCGATGGGCGACCGCGACGGCGTCCGGGTGCGCCGACGCCTGGCGCTCGAACCGTCCGTGCACGGTGTCGTCGGGGTCGTACGCGACGGCGGTGTCGTTCCACGCGGCCAGCTGGGCGTGCTCGGCCGGATCCATGAGGTCGACGGAGGTGAGCCGTTCCGACGGCTGCCGGGCCACGGTCGCCAGGGCACGCTCGTAGTAGCCGGTGAGGCGTGCGCAGAACTCCTCGGGCAGGACGGCGAGGTCGCAGTCGAGCCAGAGTTGCAGCCGGCCCAGCTCGGGGTCGATCAGGAAGTTCACGGCCAGGGGGTAGTTGGTCTCGGCGACGCCCACGGTGACGGCCATGAGACCGTCCGCCGACCGGTGCCGGTCGCGGTGGAAGTCCATGAAGTTGACGTAGCTGTCCAGCTGGAGGCCCTCGCCCACGTCGTGCTGCATCTGCGCGAAGGGGTAGCGGCGGTGGGCCGCGGACCGGCGCTCGTGGTCGAAGACCCGTCGCGCGGTGTCCAGGAGGGTGGCGGTGGACACGTCGAGGCGCAGCGGGAGCGTGTTCAGGAAGACGCCGATCGTCTCGTCGCCGCCCTCCTCCTCCAAACGGGCGTTGGCCACGACGCCGGTGAGCACCTCGTCGTCGCCGCTGACCAGCCGCAGCACGGCGAGGTGCGCGGTGGCGAGGAGCGACTTGAGCGGCAGTCCCTCGCGTCCGGCGAGGGCCCGCAGCGCCGCGGCCACCTCGTCGTCGACCGGTACGTCGTAGCGGTGGTTCGCGGCCGGCCGTGCGCCGTCGGGGTGCTCCTGTCCGGTGGTGCGGGACACCAGCCGGGTGGGCTCGGCGCCGCGCAGCAGTCCCGTCCAGTAGTCACGTGCCCGCTCGTCCGCCAGGGCGCGGCGCTCCGCCGCCACGAAGTCCCGGTAGGCCGAGCGGACCGGCGGCAGGCGGAGTTCCTCGCCGGCGAGGCGCGCCCGGTAGTGGTCGACCACCTCTTCCAGCATGCGCATGTCGCTCCACCCGTCGAGGACGACGTGGTGCTCGATCACCGACAGCTCGAACGCCTCGGGACCGCACGGATGCGCCACGAACTTCAGCAGGGGCGCGATCTCCGGGTCGAAGCGGGTGAACTTGGCCGCCTCGACCCAGTCCGTCACGGCCCGCAACCGGGCCTCGTCGTCCAGGCCGGCGAGGTCCAGGCCGGTCTCCAGCGGGATCTCGACGTGGCCGTGGACCAGCTGCAGGGGTTCGGAGAAGCGGGCCAGGTCGAAGGAGCAGCGCAGGGACGGGTGCCGGGCGGCGGTGTCGTCGATCGCGGCCCGCAGGGCGGCCGGGTCGAGGCGGGTCGCCACGCGTGCGCTGGTCACCACCCGGTACACGGAGGAGTCCTCGGCGTAGGCCGCGTGGTAGAGCATGCCCGCCTGCATGGCACTGAGCGGGTAGGCGTCGTCGAGCCCGTCCGGGAGGAGCAGCCGGTCCGCCGCGGAGAGCAGCCCGAAGGGTACGCGGTCGGCGGCGGCCTCACGCTCGACCAACGGCCTTACTATGCGGGCGAGTTCGCGAATGGAAGGCCCTTGGAGCAGGTCGGCGACCTCGAAGGTACGGCCTTCCCGCTCGACCTCCGCCCGGACCTGGATGGCGTGCATGGAGTCGCCGCCGAGGACGAAGAACGAGTCGTCCACGCCGATCTCGTCGACGCCCAGGACCGTGCGCCACGCCCGGTGGAGCAGGCTCTCCTCGGCGGTCCGCGGCTGCGTCACGGTGCGGACCGGCCGTGTGTCCGGCATCGGCAGCGCCTTGCGGTCCAGTTTGCCGTTGGACAGCAGGGGCAGGGCGTCGAGGGTGACGAAGTGCGCCGGGGCCATGTAGGCGGGCAGGCGCTCCCGCAGCCACTCCAGGAGCTCGGCCGGTTCCGGCGCGGCACCGTCGGGCACGACGTGGGCGATGAGCCGGCGCAGGCCGTCGTCGCCGAGGGGCGCCGTGACCACTGCCTGCTCGACGGCCGGGTGTGCGAGCAGCGCGGACTCGATCTCGCCTGGTTCGATGCGGAATCCGTGCACCTTCACCTGATGGTCGAGGCGCCCGCGGTAGAGGACGACCCCGTCCTCGCGGCGCACGGCGAGGTCTCCGGTGCGGTACAGCCTGCCGGGGCCGAAGGGGTTGTCGACGAAGCTCGCGGCGGTGAGCTCCGGCCGGTTGAGGTATCCGGAGGCGACCTGGACGCCGCCGATGTGCAGCTCGCCCGCGATTCCGTGGGGCAGCGGGCGCCCCTCCCGGTCCAGGACGTACAGGCTGGTGTTGGCGACCGGCCGCCCGATGGGCACCGGCCTGTGGGCGTCCTCCGGGGTGCACCGCCAGTGGGTGACGTCGATGGACGCCTCGGTCGGCCCGTACAGGTTGTGCAGTTCGGGGCCGGCACCGTACCGCTCGAAGAACCGGCCCACGGTCTCGGAGCGCAGGGCCTCGCCGCTGCAGACGACACGGCGCAGGGCCGGCAGGTCCCGGCTCGCGGGTTCCGCGAGGAAGAGGTCCAGCATCGAGGGGACGAAGTGCACCGTGGTGACCCCGTGCCTGCGGATGACGTCGGCGAGCGCCCGCGGGTCGCGCTGGGCGCCGGGGGCCGCCAGGTGGAGCACGGCGCCGGTGAGCAGGGGCCAGAAGAACTCCCAGACCGAGACGTCGAAGGTGAAGGGCGTCTTCTGCAGGACGCGGTCGTCCGCGCCGAGGCCGTACTCCTCCTGCATCCACAGGAGCCGGTTGACCACGCCGCGGTGCGGTACGGCGACGCCCTTGGGCCGACCGGTCGACCCCGAGGTGTAGATGACGTACGCGGTGTCCTCGGGCGTGGCCGTGCGCGGAAGCGGACCGGGCTCGGACGGCGTGGGCGGCAGCGAGTCGACGGCGATGACCGCGACCCCGGCGCCGGCGAGCCTCCCGGCGAGGTCCGATCGCGTCAGGACGATCCGCGCTCCGGAGTCCTCGATCTGGAACACCACCCGCGAGGTGGGGAGTTCGGGGTCCAGCGGCAGATAGGCCGCCCCGGACATCAGGACGGCGAGCAGCTCCACCACCAGGTCCGGCGAACGCTCGTCGTACACGCCCACCACCTGGCCCGCCGCCACCCCGTGGGAGCGGAGGCGGGCGGCGAGGTTCCGGGCCCGGCCCACGAGCTCGCGGTAGGTCAGGGAGCCGTCCCCGGTCTCCGCGGCGACGGCGTCCGGCGTCCGGTCGGCCTGCTCCTCGATCAGTTCGTGGAGGGGCCGGGTGAGGTCGAAGTCCCGTGCGTGGGCGTCGGCTTCCGACGCCACCAGCGCACGCTCGGAGGGAGTCAGCACCTCGATCTCCCCCACGGGCACCTGCGCGTCCGCCCGTACGAGGGTCGCCAGGAAGGCGGCGAACCGGTCGCGGTGCGCGGTCACGGTCGCGGCGTCGTGCAGTTCCGGGTTGGGGTCGAACGACATGTGGAGGTCCGCGCCGTCAGCGCCACCGAAGAACTCGATCGAGAGGTCGCGCACCGGCCCTGAGGACAACTGCCGTACGGTGCCCTGGAGTTCGGCGAAGCGCAGCCGCCCGTCGAACGACACCACGTTCACGACGACACCCGAGGACTCCTCGGCCGCACCGGTGCGCCTGAGCTCACGCCGCAGGACCTCGCCACGGAACCGCTGGTGCGCGAGCACCTCACCGGCCTGTGCCGCGACGTGCTGGACGAGCTCGTGGAACGGCATGTCGGAGCGTACGGACAGCCGCAGCGGAAGGACGTTCGCGAGCATGCCGGGCGTGGTCAGCGCGGTGCGCGTCGTCCGGGCCCGCACCGGGAGTCCGACGACGATCTCGTCCCGCTGGGTGATCCGGTGCAGATACGCGGCAGTCGCCGCCAGTACGACGACCGCCCACGGTGTCCCGTGCGCGGCGGCCGTCTCGTCGATCCGCTCGACCCGCACGGGGGGCTGGAACCGCTCGGCCGGCCGGGACGTTCCGGCCGCTCGGTCACTCAGGCTGATGCGCTCGGGCCAGTCGGCCGCGCCGCCCAGCCAGTAGGCGCGGTCGCTGTCCTGGGCCGCCGACGCCCGGTACCCGGCTTCCTCGTCGAGGAGATCGCGGAGTGTGCCCGCGGTCCTCTCGCGGACCGGCGTGCCCTGCTCGAGCGCGGTGTAGATCTGCGCGAGCCTGCGCCAGTGGAGGACCTGGCCGTATCCGTCCAGCACGATGTGGTGGTAACGGAGGTGGAAGAGGAAATGGTCCGGGGCCAGTCGCAGCAGCGTGTGGGTGAACAACGCGTCCTTCGCGAGGTCGACCGGAGTGGCCAGGTCCGACCGCGCCCACTCCTCCGCGGCGCCCGCGGGATCGTTCTCCCCGCTGAAATCCCTGATGTGGAGCGGGGCGTCGACATCGGCCGGCCACTGCCACGGGTGGCCCTTCTCATCAGCAACGAACCGGACGCGTAAGGCATCGGCCTCGCCGACGGCCCGCCGGACCGCCTCGGCCAGTTTGCCCTCGTCCAGACGCCCCCGGATCTCGACGTGTCCCCCGCAGTTGTGGAGGGCGCCTCCGGTGTCCATCTGGTGGGCCATCCACACTTCGTGCTGCGCGGTGGACACGGGTAAGCGCCCGGCGAAACTGTTCACGAGTCACTCCGTCTTTCGGTTCCAAGAGGGCGCACGCCTCCTGCCGCCCCGCCGCACGACGACGTGGGCGGGGCGGGGCAGAGCAGGGCAGGAGCGCTGCGCACCCAGTGCTTGCGGCCTGTGGAGACTGTGGCGACGCGGGCCGCCTTCGGCGAGCCGCGAGAGCTCGGTGAGAGCCGCTACGTCCGGCGGCGTGCGGAAGGCGCCGACCCGGGCCGGCTACGCGTGAACATAGATATCCCCCGATATCCCTGTGTGTGCCACATGGTGGCACTCCCCGTTGACCCGGCACCCAAGACGCCGGGCTGACGTCACGCTCGAAGACCCGTTCTTCTGACAGGTTCCCGAGCACGACCGGTCCCCAGCCAGCCATAGACCACAAGTCATGTCAAGCCGTTGCGTTCGCGAATCAACGCCGGTCACGTCTGGCGTTTACCCAGCCATCAAGGGGACTTGGCCATTCCATTGCGAAACATCGACCGCGACGGGAAGCGTGACAGCGGAAGGTCACCTCGGCTCGGCGCGTCCGCACAGCAGGTGACGTTAAAGGTTGCGTCAAACGGTGGCGGCGGCGATGGCGACGGCGGGTACGCGCGGGTGGCCGCGTGGACGCGGATCCGATGGCGGCCCAAGGTCGCGCGGGCCCGACCACGGCGGTGCGCCCGCGCCCGGCCACGACGGTGCGCGCGTACCCGCCCACGGCGGTGCGGCTACGCCCGACCACGATGGCGCGCCCTCCGGCGTCACCCCGGAACACACCCTTCCGGGCGTACTCACGTTCTAGCGTGCTTGTCATGACCTCGTTCAGGTTTTGGCGGGCGCCCCGCCTCGTCCTCGTAGCCGCCCTGTTCCTCGCCCTCGCAGCCGTCCTCTCGCTCGCCCCTCGGCCGGCCGTGGCACAGGCCCCGGCGGACCCCACGGATTCGGCGGCCCCCCGGCCGGCGGCGACACCGGACCGCCCCTCGTACGACGTGGCACTGCGCGCCGACGACGACGGCTCGCGCTGGACCGGCCGCCAGACGGTGTCCTTCCGCAACGCCGCCCGCACGCCGCTGCGTTCGGTGGACGTACGGCTGTGGGGCAACGGCACCGACGGCTGCGGGACCCCGGGCAGTCCGTCCCCGGTCCGGGTGAGCGGGGTCGCGGGCGGCACACCGCGGCCGCTCGCCGTGGGCTGCACCGCGCTGCGGATCGATCTGCCGGCGCCCCTGCCGCACGGGGCACGCGCGAGCGTCTCCTTCGACGTCTCCATCACCGTCCCGGACCGCGTCCACCGCTTCGGCAAGGACGGCGCGTACCGCTATCTCGGCAACGCGCTGCCGCTGCTGTCCGTGCGCGACGCGCAGGGCCGGCACCTCGACCCGGACGTCGGTTTCGGCGAGAGCTTCCACTCGCTTGCCGGTGACTTCCGGGTCGCCCTCGACCACCCGAGCCCGCTCGTCGTCCCCGCGACGGGCACCACCACCCGGCGCGCGGGCGCGCCCGGCCGCACGGTCAGCACCAGCGTCGCGCGCGGGGTACGGGACTTCGTGTGGGCGGCGGGCCCCTTCGCGTCGAAGACGGTGACCACGCCCGGTGGGGTCCGGCTGAACGCGTACTGGACCGCCACCACGTCCCCCGAGGGCGTCGCCACCGATCTCCGGGACGCCGTCGGCTCGGTCGACGAGTTCGGCAAGCGCTTCGGGCGCTACCCGTACGGCGAGCTGGACCTCGTCATGAGCGACAACCTCGACGACTTCGGCAGCATGGAGTTCCCCGGCCTCGTCCTGTTGTGGACCGAACCCGAGGGGTCCGCCGTCGTCCACGAGATCGCCCACCAGTGGTTCTACGGCATCGTCGGCAACGACCAGTTCGCCTCGCCCTGGCTCGACGAGTCCTTCGCCCAGTACGCGAACGAGCTCTACTACCGCCTCGACACCACCACCTGCTGGGACGACCAGGGCATGTGGCCCAGCGACACGGCCGCCCTCACCCGGTCCATGGCCTACTACGCGGACGGTCGCCGCTCGGAGTACGTCCGGGTCGTCTACCGGCGCGGCTCCTGTGCCCTGCACGACCTGGAGCGCGTCCTCGGCGGCCCGGAGATGGCGGGCATGCTGCGCGGCTACGCAGCGGACCACTGGCTGGGTGTCGCCACCACCGCGGACTTCAAGCGCGCGGCCCAGGCGGCGACCCCGAAGGACCTCGGCCCGTTCTGGACGGAGCACAGGATCCACTGACCGCCGGGGTGCGGGGATAACGTTGGCCCATGATCACCCATCCGTCACGGGTCGCACTGCACCCGCTCACCCTCGCCGACCAGGAAGAGTTCTGCTCGCTCGTGCGCGCCAGCTCCGAGCTGCACGGGCCCTGGATGCAACTGCCCGCCACCGCTGAGGAGTTCCGGACCTGGATGCGTCGTTTCGACGACGGATCCAACCGGGGCCTGCTGATCCGTGTCCGGGAGACGGGAGCGGCCGCCGGCATGGTCAACATCAACTCGATCATCCGGGGCCGCTACCAGGGCGCGTCCCTCGGCTATGCGGCCTTCGCCCCGTCCGCCGGGCGCGGCTACATGACCGAGGGACTCACGGCCGTCCTGGAGTACGCGTTCACGGAGCTGCGGCTCCACCGCCTGGAGGCCAACATCCAGCCGGGCAACAAGGCCTCCCTGGCGGTGGTCCGGCGGCTGGGCTTCCGCTACGAGGGCCTCTCCCCCGACTACCTCTACATCGACGGGGGCTGGCGGGACCACGAACGCTGGGCCGTCACCGCACCGGCCCCCTGGACACCCGATCCGTCCCTTCCCGAGGTCTGAGGGCCGGGGCCGAGGTCCCCCACCGGGCCGCCCGGCTTCGCCCCTCGCCCGTCTGCCACCGGGGGCCGGCGTGAGACCCGGAGGGGGCGCGGGTCGGCACGCCCGCGCTGATCGGCGTGCCGTGGTCGCAGGGGACCGAGCGGATGCGGCGTACCGGGACCGCCCCCGGGAGTGCCAGGGCGCCCGCGGGGGCGTACAGGGCCGGGTGGCCGCCGAAGTGGGTGACGACCGGGGCCGCGATCACGGCGGGCCGGGTCGGCGGCGGTTCATCCGCCGCCGTCCCCCGGCGGTTCATCCGCCGCTCCTGATCAGGTCGCGGTACCAGGCGAACGACTCCTTGGGCGTCCGCGCCAGCGTCTCGTAGTCGACGTGGACGAGCCCGAAGCGCTGCCGGTACCCCTCCGCCCACTCGAAGTTGTCGAGGATCGACCAGATGAAGTAGCCGCGGACGTCGGCGCCCTCGGCCATCGCCTCGTGCAGCGCGCGCACATGGCCGTCGTGGTACGCGACCCGGCGGGCGTCGTCGACGCGCCCCGTCTCGGGGTCCGGCCCGTCACCGTACGAGCAGCCGTTCTCCGTGATGTAGACGGGCGGCAGCCGGTCGCCGTAGCGCTCGCGCATGATGGCGAGGAGTTCGCGCAGTCCGTCCGGGACCACCGGCCAGCCGAAGTCGGTGAGTTCGCGTCCTTCGATCTGCCGGACGGCGAAGGGGAGGTCCGGCGGGATCTCGATGCCGCCGAAGGAGGAGCCGGTGTCGGCCGCCGCGGCGGCGGTCGGCCGCGGGGCGCCGACCCGCATCGGGTTGTAGTAGTTGATCCCGTACCAGTCGAGGGGTGCCGAGATCGTCCTGAGGTCCTCCGCGACGGGGCCGGGGAGCAGCGAGGCCAGGCCCGCCGGGTAGGTGCCGGTCAGGACGGGGTCGGCGAAGAGGCGGTTCGTGAGGGTGTCGTAGAGCTCGGCGGCCGCCCGGTCGTCGTCGCTGTCGCCGGCGGTCCAGACGGGGCTGTGGGAGGCGGCGATGCCGATCTCTCGGGCGCCCGCGGCGCGCAGGGCCTGCACGCCGAGGCCGTGGGCGAGGAGTTGGTGGTGGGCCACGGG
>NZ_LIPQ01000258.1 GCF_001418135.1 Streptomyces aureus | reverse complement strand
GTCGCCTACGTCCCGAGGGCCGGGGCCCTCGGGACGTAGGCGACGAGGTCCATGTTGGTGCTGCCGAGTACGACGATGCTGGTCATGGGCGTACTGCCTCCAGGTGGGTCAGTTCGGCCAGGGTGTCGAAGCCGATGCCGTCGAAGGACGGGACGGAGGTCGCGAGACGGTTCTTGAGGGGGGAGGTCCAGCGCTCCGGCAGCCGGTCGGGGTGCCCGGTGAGCAGCCCGGCGACCGAACCGGCGGTGGCGCCGTTGGAGTCGGTGTCCCAGCCGCCGGAGACCGCCGCGCAGATGGAGCGGGAGAAGTCGCCGTCGGCGTGGGTGAGGGCGGCGGCGAGCAGGGCGGCGTTGGGGACGGCATGCACCCAGTGGTACCCGCCGAGTTCGGTGTGCAGGCGGTCGACGACGGTGTCGAAGTCGGAGATGTCGCGGGCGAGTCCGATCCCTCGGCGGACCGCCTGCGCGAGGCGGGAACGCGGTGGGATCACGGCGAGGCCTTCGGCGAGCGACCGGTGGACGTCGGCGGTGCCGGTCGCGGCGGTGGCGAGGGTGGCGGCGACGAACATGGCGCCGTAGACACCGTTCGCCGTGTGGGTGAGGGTCGCGTCCCGGTACGCCTGCTCGGCGGCGGCGGCCGGGTCGCCCGGGTGGGTCCAGCCGTGGACGTCGGCCCGGATCTGGGCGCCGATCCACTCGCGGAACGGGTTGCGGTGGACGGCGGTCAGCGGGGGTTCGATCCCGTCGAGGAGATTGCGGTAGGCCACGCGCTCGGCCGTGAACGTGCGGCCGGCGGGAAGCTCGTCGAGCCAGAGGCGGGCGACGTCGGCGGTGGTGAAGCCGCAGCCGTGGCGCTGGAGGAGCAGCAGGTTGAGGAGGGGGTAGTTGAGGTCGTCGTCCTCGGGCATCCCGTCGATGTTCTCGGCGAGGGAGGTGGCGGCGGAGCGGCGGTTCCAGGGGTGGGCGGCGAGCAGCTCGGGCGGGACGCCGCGGGCGGTGAACCAGGTGGAGAGGGGCCAGTTGCCGGTGGCGCGGGCGAGGGTGCGGATGGCGGTCAGGGGGAGCTTCTCGACGGGCTTGCCGAGGAGACAGCCGGCGGCGCGGCCGAGCCAGGCGGCGTGGAGGCGGTCGCGCAGGACGTCGCTCTCCTCCACCCCTCCCCCGGCGCCCGGCGGCATGGGGGGACCCCCACTTCCCGCAACCCTGGCGGGACCGGGGGCGCGGTCCCCTTCCCGCGGGGGCCGGTCGGGTGTGTCAGGCGGGGCCGGTGCTGACGGGTTCCGGTGGGCGCCGTGCGTGGAGCCGGGAGCCGGCAACGGTGCCCGTGCCCGCCCGTCCCGGCGAGCGGGACGATCGCCCACGGCGGCAGGGGCCTCGCCCACAGGGGCGGGGGCGGTGCCCGTAGCGACGAGGGCGACGCCCGCAGCGGCGACGGCGTCGCCCACGGCGGCAGGGGCGATGCCCGTAGCGGCAGGGGCGATGCCCGCAGCGACGAGGGCGGTGCCCGCAGCGGCGGCAGTGGCGGTCGTCGGGGTGTCGCCCGCAGCGGCGGCAGTGGCGGTCGTCGTCGTCGTGTCTCCGCTCATCAGGATTCCCCCTCCGGGGTCAGGAGGTCCGCCACGTCCAGGACGTGGTAGCCGCGCATCGAGGGGAGGCAGCTGCCCGTGACCGGGGTGATGGCCGAGGCCCATTCCTCGGGGATCGACCGCACTCCGCCGCCCGCGCCCGCCAGCGCGCCCGCCACCGCCGCCGTGGTGTCGGCGTCGCGGCCCATGTTGACGGCCGTCAGGACCGCCGTCCGGAAGTCGCCCCGCGCCGCCGCGAAGGCGCCGAACGCCAGGCCCACCGCCTCGGGGGCCAGGTCCGTCCACGGGTAGCCGCCGATGACGACCGCCGAGCGGACCTGGCGCTCGCGGGTCAGCGGGTCCGGCTGGACGCGCTGCGCGGCGACCACCGCGCGACGCAGCGACCGGGCCGTCCACGAGTCCATCGGGACGGCCGAGAGGGCCGCCGCGATCACCGACGTCACCCCCGCTCCCGCCATCGCCGCCGCGACGCCCGCCGCGACCGCCTGGCCGCCGTAGATGCCCTCGCCGTCGTGGCTGACGCTGCCGTCGATCGCGACCAGTCGGGCCGCCTCCGCCGGGCGGCCCGCCGCGAACACCCCGAACGGCGCCGCCCGCATGGCGAGACCGTCGCTCCAGGCGTGCCGGTGCTGCGCGGAGATCGGCGCGGCGAGGCCCCGGCGGAGGTTCTCCAGGGTGCCGCGCTCCGAGAAGCCCGCGCCGCGGAACGGGCCTTCGTCGAGGTCGGCGATCCAGTGGTGCCAGGCCCGTTCGACGTGGTGGACGGTGAGGGCCGAGCCGTGCCGGGCCAGGAGCAGCGCCGAGAAGATGGCGTACTCGGTGTCGTCCGTGCCCGCCGGGCTGTCCGTCACGAAGCCCTCGATCCGGCCCCAGCGGCGGCGGATCTCGGAGGGGCGCATGTTCTCGGCGGGCG
Source organism: Streptomyces aureus (assembly GCF_001418135.1). Lineage (GTDB taxonomy): Bacteria > Actinomycetota > Actinomycetes > Streptomycetales > Streptomycetaceae > Streptomyces > Streptomyces aureus_A. Next base: position 8,671 of record NZ_LIPQ01000258.1, on the reverse strand, counting down.
CGCCGAGCGCGTCGCCGACGGCGAGGCCGAGGAGCGCCCCTCTCGCCCGTTCGCGCGTATCGCATGCCGTGGTGGTCGCCATGTCCGTGGCCCCTTCCTCGGTGGGGGCGCATCGACGGCGCCCCGATGCCTGGATCTGTGCCACGACGGGCCGCGAACTCGCCGCAGAAACGTCTCTGTCACCCGCCTGACACCTCGCCAGAACCCGGTTCACGCAGCAAGGTACGCCTTAGTAAGTACGGCCTGCCTTGCTGGCGCGCCCCTTACATCGCGCGTATTTTCGAGGGTGTTGGTGGCGGCGGGAGCAACCCGGCCCGCCGGAACGAGGGGAGAGCCATGTCCATCATCGAAGCTCAGGCGCCACTGCACGAGGCCCACCGCGACAACCACACGCACCGTGACGTGAACGGCGGTTGGCTGCGTCCGGCGGTGTTCGGCGCGATGGACGGACTCGTCTCCAACCTCGCCCTCATGACCGGTGTCGCCGGCGGCGCGGTCTCCACGCAGACCGTCGTCATCACCGGTCTCGCCGGACTCGCGGCCGGCGCCTTCTCCATGGCGGCCGGCGAGTACACCTCCGTCGCCTCGCAGCGCGAACTCGTCCAGGCGGAACTGGACGTCGAGCGCCGCCAGTTGCGCAAGCACCCCGTCGACGAGATGGAGGAGCTCGCCGCGCTCTACGTCTCCAGGGGCGTCGAACCCGCGCTCGCCCGCGAGGTCGCGATGCAGCTGTCGAAGGACCCCGAGCAGGCCCTGGAGATCCACGCCCGCGAGGAGCTCGGCATCGACCCGGACGACCTGCCGTCGCCGATGGTCGCCGCGGTCTCGTCCTTCGGCTCGTTCGCGCTCGGCGCGCTCCTTCCCGTGCTGCCGTTCCTGCTCGGGGCGACCGCGCTCTGGCCCGCCGTGCTGCTCGCGCTCGTCGGGCTCTTCGCCTGCGGCGCCCTCGTGGCCCGGGTGACCGCGCGCGGCTGGCTCTTCAGCGGTCTGCGTCAGCTCGTCCTCGGCGGCGCCGCCGCGGCCGTCACGTACGGGCTCGGCATGCTCCTCGGGGCGGCGCTGTAGCCCGTCCCGTACGGATGCGGGTCCGGGTGCGGAATCCGTACCCTCACAGAAGACCGAGAGGCTCCCCAATGGGGCCTCTCGGTCTTTTCGTGCGGCAATTACGGGACGTAAGCCCCGTATCGGCTGTGACGTATATCCCTGGTCCGATCCGCCGCAGCGATGAGACACTATGCAGGACGCCACATATGTAGCCGGTTACTCGGCGGTTTCGAACCCGTGACCAACGGGAATGAGGCATGAGCGTCGCTGGGCAATGAAGCCCACACAGTGACGGGTCCCCGGCGGCCCGGAGATCCTCCGGATCACCTCGATCCGTCCCCGCGAGGCAGGCCTCTGACCTCGCAAACCACAGGTGAACCCACACCACCGCTCCGTATCGGTGGTGTCCGCATGTTGGAATGCGCTATCCACTTCGCGAGAAGCCAGCCATCATGTAACCTGCACGAAATTTCGCGGAGGGCCAACGTCGTCCCTCGGCAGCAGAGCTCCCCCAGACGTGGTCTGGGAGGTGCCCCCAGCCACGACGACGACGGGAGAGCCGATGCGTTCCGACGCCTGGTCGCCCATGGACGGTCGCCCTGCTCCGCAGGGGATGTACGACCCCCGTAACGAACACGACGCCTGCGGTGTCGGGTTCGTGGCCACCCTCACCGGTGTAGCCAGCCACGCGCTGGTCGAGCAGGCGCTGACCGTACTGCGCAACCTCGAGCACCGCGGCGCCACCGGCTCCGAGCCCGACTCCGGTGACGGCGCCGGCATCCTGCTCCAGGTCCCGGACGCCTTCCTCCGCGAGGTCGCCGGATTCGAGCTCCCCGAGACCGGCGCGTACGCCGTCGGCATCGCCTTCCTCCCCGAGGACGGCACCGCCGAGACCGCCGCCAGGATCGAGGCGATCGCCGCCGACGAGGGCCTGAACGTCCTCGGCTGGCGTGAGGTCCCGGTCGCCCCCGAGCTGCTCGGTGCCTCCGCCCGCTCCACCATGCCGGTCTTCCGCCAGCTCTTCGTCGCGGACGCCGCCGGCGACGCCACCGGCATCGCGCTCGACCGCAAGGCCTTCGTCCTGCGCAAGCGCGCCGAGCGCGAGGCCGCGACGTACTTCCCGTCGCTCTCCGCCCGCACCATCGTCTACAAGGGCATGCTGACCACCGGCCAGCTGGAGCCCTTCTTCCCGGACCTGTCGGACCGCCGCTGCGCCACCGCCGTGGCCCTGGTCCACTCCCGGTTCTCCACCAACACCTTCCCGAGCTGGCCGCTGGCCCACCCGTACCGCTTCGTCGCCCACAACGGTGAGATCAACACCGTCAAGGGCAACCGGAACTGGATGACCGCCCGCGAGGCCCAGCTCGACTCCTCCGTCTTCGGCGAGGGCTCGCTGGACCGGATCTTCCCGATCTGCACCCCGGACGCCTCCGACTCGGCCTCCTTCGACGAGGTCCTCGAGCTGCTCCACCTCGGCGGCCGCTCCCTGCCCCACGCGGTCCTGATGATGGTCCCGGAGGCGTGGGAGAACCACGAGACGATGGACCCGGCCCGCCGCGCCTTCTACCAGTACCACTCCACGATGATGGAGCCCTGGGACGGCCCGGCCTGTGTCACCTTCACCGACGGCGTCCAGGTCGGCGCGGTCCTCGACCGCAACGGACTGCGCCCCGGCCGCTACTGGGTCACCGACGAGGGCCTCGTCGTCCTCTCCTCCGAGGTCGGCGTCCTCGACATCGACCCCGCCAAGGTCGTCCGCAAGGGCCGCCTCCAGCCCGGCAAGATGTTCCTCGTCGACACCGCCGAGCACCGCATCGTCGAGGACGACGAGATCAAGGCCGCCCTCGCCGCCGAGAACCCGTACGCGGAGTGGCTGGAGACCGGCGAGATCGAGCTCTCCGACCTCCCCGAGCGCGAGCACATCGTGCACACCCACGCCTCGGTCACCCGCCGCCAGCAGACCTTCGGCTACACCGAGGAAGAGCTCCGCGTCATCCTCGCCCCGATGGCCCGCACCGCCGGCGAGCCCCTCGGCTCCATGGGCACGGACTCGCCGATCGCGGCCCTGTCCGCCCGCCCGCGGCTGCTCTTCGACTACTTCACCCAGCTGTTCGCGCAGGTCACCAACCCGCCGCTCGACGCCATCCGCGAAGAGCTCGTGACCTCCCTGCGCTCCTCGCTCGGCCCCCAGGGCAACCTCCTGGAGCCGACCCCGGTGTCGTGTCGCAGCGTCACCCTGCCCTTCCCGGTGATCGACAACGACGAGCTCGCCAAGCTCATCCACATCAACGCCGACGGCGACATGCCCGGCATGAAGGCCGCGACCCTCTCCGGCCTCTACCGTGTCTCCGGCGGCGGCGACGCCCTCGCCGCCCGCATCGACGCCATCTGCGCCGAGGCCGACACCGCCATCGAGGGCGGCGCACGCCTCATCGTGCTCTCCGACCGGCACTCCGACGCCGAGCACGCGCCGATCCCCTCGCTGCTGCTCACCGCGGCCGTCCACCACCACCTCATCCGCACCAAGCAGCGCACCAAGGTGGGTCTGCTCGTCGAGGCCGGTGACGTCCGCGAGGTCCACCACGTCGCCCTGCTCATCGGTTACGGCGCCGCGGCGGTCAACCCGTACCTCGCCATGGAGTCCGTCGAGGACCTGGTCCGCGCCGGCACCTTCATCGAGGGCCTGGAGCCCGAGCAGGCCATCCGGAACCTGATCTACGCCCTCGGCAAGGGCGTCCTCAAGGTCATGTCCAAGATGGGCATCTCCACCGTCGCCTCCTACCGCGGCGCCCAGGTCTTCGAGGCCGTCGGCCTCGACGAGGCCTTCGTCGCCACGTACTTCAACGGCACGGCCACCAAGATCGGCGGCGCCGGACTCGACGTCGTCGCCAAGGAGGTCGCCGCCCGCCACGCCAAGGCGTACCCCGTCTCCGGCGTCCCCTCGGCGCACCGCGCCCTGGACATCGGCGGCGAGTACCAGTGGCGCCGCGAGGGCGAGCCGCACCTGTTCGACCCGGAGACCGTCTTCCGCCTGCAGCACGCCACGCGCAACAAGCGGTACGACATCTTCAAGCAGTACACGGACCGGGTGAACGAGCAGTCCGAGCGCCTCATGACGCTCCGCGGCCTCTTCGGCTTCACCTCCGACCGCCCCGCGATCTCCATCGACGAGGTCGAGCCGGTCGCCGAGATCGTCAAGCGCTTCTCCACCGGCGCCATGTCGTACGGCTCCATCTCCCGCGAGGCGCACGAGACCCTCGCCGTCGCCATGAACCAGCTGGGCGCCAAGTCCAACACCGGTGAGGGCGGCGAGGACCCGGACCGCCTCTACGACCCGGCCCGCCGCTCCGCGATCAAGCAGGTCGCCTCCGGCCGCTTCGGCGTCACCAGCGAGTACCTGGTCAACGCCGACGACATCCAGATCAAGATGGCCCAGGGCGCCAAGCCCGGCGAGGGCGGCCAGCTGCCCGGCCACAAGGTCTACCCGTGGGTCGCCAAGACGCGTCACTCGACGCCCGGCGTCGGCCTCATCTCGCCGCCGCCGCACCACGACATCTACTCCATCGAGGACCTGGCTCAGCTGATCCACGACCTCAAGAACGCCAACCCGGTCGCCCGCATCCACGTGAAGCTGGTCTCCGAGGTCGGCGTCGGCACGGTCGCCGCCGGTGTCTCCAAGGCCCACGCGGACGTCGTCCTCATCTCCGGCCACGACGGCGGCACGGGCGCCTCGCCGCTCACCTCGCTCAAGCACGCGGGCGGCCCCTGGGAGCTCGGCCTCGCCGAGACCCAGCAGACGCTGCTGCTCAACGGCCTGCGCGACCGGATCGTCGTCCAGACCGACGGCCAGCTCAAGACCGGCCGCGACGTCGTCATCGCCGCGCTGCTCGGCGCCGAGGAGTTCGGTTTCGCGACCGCGCCGCTCGTCGTCTCCGGCTGCGTCATGATGCGCGTCTGCCACCTGGACACCTGCCCGGTCGGCATCGCCACCCAGAACCCGGTCCTGCGCGACCGCTTCTCCGGCAAGCCCGAGTTCGTCGTCAACTTCTTCGAGTTCATCGCCGAGGAGGTCCGCGAGCTCCTCGCCGAGCTGGGCTTCCGCACCCTCGAAGAGGCCGTCGGACACGCGGAGCTGCTCGACACCAGCCGCGCCGTCACCCACTGGAAGGCGCAGGGTCTCGACCTGGAGCCGCTCTTCTACGTGCCGGAGCTGCCCGAGGGTGCGGTCCGCCACGCCCTGACAGAGCAGGACCACGGTCTGGAGAAGGCCCTCGACAACGAGCTGATCCAGCTCGCCGCCGAGGCCCTGAACGCCGCCTCCGCCGAGGAGGCCCAGCCGGTCCGCGCCCAGGTCGCCATCCGCAACATCAACCGCACGGTCGGCACCATGCTCGGCCACCAGGTGACGAAGCGCTTCGGCGGCGCCGGCCTCCCGGCCGACACCATCGACATCACCTTCACCGGCTCCGCGGGCCAGTCGTTCGGCGCCTTCCTGCCGAGCGGTGTCACCCTCCGCCTGGAGGGCGACGCCAACGACTACGTCGGCAAGGGCCTCTCCGGCGGCCGCGTGATCGTCCGCCCCGACCGGGGCGCCGACCACCTCGCCGAGTACTCGACGATCGCGGGCAACACCATCGGGTACGGAGCGACCGGCGGCGAACTGTTCCTCCGCGGCCGCACCGGCGAGCGCTTCTGCGTCCGCAACTCCGGCGCCCTTGTCGTCTCGGAGGGCGTGGGCGACCACGGCTGCGAGTACATGACCGGTGGTACGGCGGTCGTCCTCGGCGAGACCGGACGCAACTTCGCGGCCGGCATGTCGGGCGGTGTGGCCTACGTCGTCGACCTCGACCGGGACAACGTCAACTCCGGCAACCTGGGCGCGATCGAAGCCCTGTCGGACACCGACAAGGCGTGGCTGCACGATGTCGTGCGCCGCCACCACGAGGAGACCGGCTCCACGGTCGCCGAGAAGCTCCTTGCCGACTGGGCCGCGAACGCGGACCGGTTCAGCAAGATCATCCCCACCACGTACAAGGCAGTGCTCGCCGCCAAGGACGCCGCTGAGCTCGCCGGTCTCTCCGAGGCCGAGACCACCGAGAAGATGATGGAGGCGGCGACCCATGGCTGACCCCAAGGGCTTCCTGACCACCGGTCGCGAGGTCGCCAAGACCCGCCCCGTGGGCGAGCGCGTCAGGGACTGGAACGAGGTCTACGTCCCCGGCTCCCTGCTGCCGATCATCAGCAAGCAGGCCGGCCGCTGCATGGACTGCGGCATCCCGTTCTGCCACAACGGCTGCCCCCTCGGGAACCTGATCCCCGAGTGGAACGACTACGCCTACCGCGAGGACTGGTCGGCGGCGCAGGAGCGCCTGCACGCCACCAACAACTTCCCGGAGTTCACCGGCCGCCTCTGCCCGGCGCCGTGCGAGTCCGCGTGTGTGCTCGGCATCAACCAGCCGGCCGTCACGATCAAGAACGTCGAAGTCTCCATCATCGACAAGGCGTGGGACGCCAACGACGTCAAGCCGCAGGCGCCCGACCGCCTCTCCGGCAAGACCGTCGCCGTCATCGGCTCCGGCCCGGCGGGTCTCGCCGCCGCCCAGCAGCTGACCCGGGCCGGCCACACCGTCGCCGTCTACGAGCGCGCGGACCGCATCGGTGGACTCCTCCGGTACGGCATCCCCGAGTTCAAGATGGAGAAACGGCACATCAACCGCCGCATCGAGCAGATGCGCGCGGAGGGCACCAAGTTCCGCACGGGCGTCGAGATCGGCCGCGACATGCCGGCGACGGCGCTCCGCAACCGGTACGACGCGGTCGTCATCGCCGCCGGCGCCACCACCGCCCGCGACCTGCCGGTCCCGGGCCGTGAGCTGAACGGCATCCACCAGGCGATGGAGTACCTGCCGCTGGCGAACAAGGTCGTCGAGGGTGACTTCGTCGCCCCGCCGATCACCGCCGAGGGCAAGCACGTCGTCGTCATCGGCGGCGGCGACACCGGCGCCGACTGCGTCGGTACGGCCCACCGCCAGGGCGCGGCCTCGGTCACGCAGCTGGAGATCATGCCCCGACCGGGCGAGGAGCGGAACCCGGGGCAGCCCTGGCCGACCTTCCCCATGCTCTACAAGGTCACCTCCGCGCACGAGGAGGGCGGCGAGCGGGTCTACTCCGTCTCCACCACCCACTTCGAGGGCGACGAGGACGGCAACGTCCAGTTCCTCCACCTCGTCGAGGTCGAGTTCGTCGAGGGCAAGCTGACCCAGAAGCCGGGCACGGAGCGGAAGATCCCCGCCCAGCTGGTCACGCTCGCGATGGGCTTCACCGGCACGGACGTGGAGAACGGCCTGGTCGCCCAGTTTGGTCTGGCCCTCGACGAGCGGGGTAACATCGCCCGAGACGCGGACTTCGCCACCAATGTCGATGGCGTGTACGTCGCCGGCGACGCCGGCCGCGGTCAGTCGCTCATCGTCTGGGCCATCGCCGAGGGCCGCTCGGCCGCCCGTGGCGTGGACCGCTACCTGACCGGCGCCAGCTCCCTGCCGGCCCCGATCCGCCCGACGGACCGTTCGCTGATGGTCTGATCCGACCGGATCACCCCGAGAACGTCCCGTACAACGACGTACGGAACTGAGCGCGGCGCCCCCCGAATGTCCCCGACCGGACGACTGGAGGGGCGCCGATGCGCGTCCGGACGTGTTCGTGCGCTGCGAGGACCTCGATGAGGCCCATCCAGCGGGGCCCTCGTCCGGGGACGGCCCTCAACGGGAGGGACCGCCCTCAACGGGAGGGACGGCCCTCAACGGGAGGGACGAGCCTCGACGGGGGGAGCCTCAACGGGAGACCGTCCTCAGCCACGCCGCCGCCCCCTCCAGTGCCGCGTCCGCCTCCGGCAGTGCGCCCGCGCCGCCCAGGAAGCCGTGGAACATGCCCGTGTGCAGGTGGACCTCGGTCCGGACGCCCGCGGCGGAGAGGCGGCGGGCGTAGGCGAGGCCCTCGTCGCGGAGGGGGTCGCAGTCGGCGAGGACGAGGAGGGTCGGGGGGAGGCCTGAGAGATCGGGGGCCAGGCCGGGCGAGGCCGCGGCCGGGTCGGTCCCGGGGGCCACGTACTGCTGCCAGTACCAGCGCATGTGCGCCGTCGTGTGGAAGTAGCCCTCCGCGAAGTCGCGGGCCGACCGTCCCTCCAGGCGGTGGTCCAGGGCCGGGTGGACGAGGAGCTGGGCCGCCAGGGGCGGGCCGCCTCCGTCGAGGGCTCGGAGGGCCGCCGCCGCTGCCAGGTTTCCGCCGCTGCTGTCGCCCGCCAGGACCAGCGGGCGGCCCGGGTACCGGTCGGCCGCCCACGCCAGGGCCGTGCACACGTCGTCCTCGGCCGCCGGGAAGCGGTGCTCCGGTGCCCGCCGGTAGTCGACGGAGACGACGGTGCCGCCGGTGCGGCCGGCGAGCGCGCGGCACGTGCGGTCGTGGGTGTCCAGGTCGCACAGGACCCAGCCGCCGCCGTGCGCGAAGACGACGACGAGGTCCTCCCGCCCCTCGTAGAGCCGTACGGGAACGCCGTTCGCCGAGGCGGCCGGGGTCAGGGGCATCTCGCCGAGGTGTGCCCTCGCCGCCGCCCTCAGCGCCTCCGCGCCCG
>NZ_LIPQ01000257.1 GCF_001418135.1 Streptomyces aureus | reverse complement strand
GCGGGCCGCACTCGGAGACGCCGACGGCCCCGCGGGCGACTGGCTGCCCCCCGGCCTGCCCGCCCTGATCGCCCAGCGCTCCACCCGCGTCCTCGACCTGCCCGTCGCCGAACCGACCCTGCTCACCCAGGAGGAGCGGCCCCCGGGGGTCTCTCGGCGCCGCATCCTCATGGCCGGCTCAGCAGCCGCCGTCGCGGGTGCCGGCGGCCTCACCGCCTGGCTCCTGACCCGTAACCCGGGTGGTGCGGGCACGGGTACGGGCGGTACCGGCGGCCCCCTCGCCTCCTACACGATCGGCGTCGTCACCGATCTGAGCGGCCCCACCGCACCGGACGGGCGCGGCCAGGAGCGCGGCATCCGGCTGGCCGTCGAGGAGTTCAACGCCCGCGCCGACCGGCCCTTCGACGTGCGGCTCCGGGTCGAGGACGACGGGGGGAAACCGGAGCGGGCGAAGGTCGGGGCGGCCGCGCTACTCAAGGACCCCGCGCTGGTCGGGGTGATGGGGCCGACGACGGTTCCGACCGCCATCGCCGTCGGGAACGAACTCGTCCGCCGCCGGACGGCGTTGGCGAGTGTCATCGCCGATGTCCCGGCCGACCGGATCGAGGGCCAGGACACCAGGGTGACGTACTTCCAGCCGCGTTCCCTCCACGACCTGATGACCGTGCCCTTCGGCCGCTACCTCACCGCTCGCGGGGCCGTCCGGACGGCCATCGTGGAGGACCGGGCCGCAGGCCGGTACAGCTGGTACACCGTCAAGAGCCTGAACGAGTACCCGCCGTCGGGAGACAAGGGCGGGGTGGTGACCTCGCACCCCGTCGAGGCGGACAGCGAGGACTTCGGCCCCGCCGTACGGGCCGCCCTTGCCACCGACCCGCAGGGCGTGATGTACGCGGGGATGTCGCCGCGCCGGGCCGCCCTGTGCGCCAGGGCCCTGCGCGACCAGGGGTACCGGGGACCCTGCGGAACCGTCGAGTACGTGCTCCAGCCGGAGTTCCTCACCGTCGCCGGCCCGGCCGCCGAGGGCTGGTACTTCGGTACGGGCTACGTCGACCCCGACGTGCTGCCGGCGGCACGGAAGTTCGCGGCCGCGTACCGGAAGCGTTGGGGCCTCTCCGGCACGGCCCCGGTCGACCGGTTCGCGACGGAGGTGTACGACGTCACCAACTGGGCGCTCCAGGCGCTGCGCACGGCGGCCTTGAACCACGCGGAGTCGGCCGCGTCGGGCGTCATCAACAGCATGTTGGCGACCCCGTACGAAGGGATCGTCAAGACGTACGTGGCCCGAACGACCAAGAACACGACCACGGCCCTCGTGGGCCTCTACCTCTGGCAGGTGAAGGGCGGAGTGCCCCGATGCCTCGGGGAGTTCAGGGAGGCGGCGGCGAAGGGCACGTGAAAGGGGCCCGGTCCGTGCCCACGGACCGGGCCCCCGACGTCGTGCGGGGCGAGCTAGCCGACGACCGTCCAGGTGTCGTTGCCCGCGAGGAGCTGGCTCAGGTCGCCCTTGCCGTGCCGTTCCAGGGCCGTCTCCAGCTGGTCCGCCATCAGGGTGTCGTACACCGGTCGCTCCACCGACCGGAACACCCCGATGGGGGTCTGGTGGAGGGTGTCCGGGTCCGCCAGCCGGGAGAGGGCGAAGGCCGTGGTGGGGGTCGTCGCGTGCGCGTCGTGGATCAGGATCCGCGACTCGGTCTCCGGGGTGACCGTGACGACCTGGAGGTCGCCGGTGGCCGGGTCGCGGACGACGCCCTTCTCGTTCTCGGCGCCGAAGCGGATCGGCTGCCCGTGTTCGAGGCGGATGACCGCTTCCTTGGCCTGGTCCTTGTCCTTGAGGACCTCGAAGGCGCCGTCGTTGAAGATGTTGCAGTTCTGGTAGATCTCGACGAGCGCCGTCCCGTTGTGGTCGGCGGCCTGCCGCAGGACCTCGGTGAGGTGCTTGCGGTCGGAGTCGACCGTGCGGGCCACGAAGGAGGCCTCCGCGCCGAGGGCGAGCGACACCGGGTTGAAGGGCGAGTCCAGGGAGCCCATCGGCGTCGACTTGGTGATCTTGCCGACCTCGGAGGTCGGGCTGTACTGGCCCTTGGTCAGCCCGTAGATCCGGTTGTTGAACAGCAGGATCTTGAGGTTGACGTTGCGCCGGAGGGCGTGGATGAGGTGGTTGCCGCCGATGGACAGCGCGTCGCCGTCTCCTGTGACGACCCAGACGGACAGGTCACGGCGGGAGGTGGCGAGGCCGGTGGCGATGGCCGGGGCGCGGCCGTGGATCGAGTGCATCCCGTAGGTGTTCATGTAGTACGGGAAGCGCGAGGAGCAGCCGATGCCCGAGACGAAGACGATGTTCTCCTTCGCCAGGCCGAGCTCGGGCATGAAGCCCTGGACGGCGGCCAGGACCGCGTAATCGCCGCAGCCGGGGCACCACCGCACCTCCTGGTCGGACTTGAAGTCCTTCATGGACTGCTGCGCCTCGGCCCTGGGGACCAGGTGGAGGAGGGGCTCACTCATCGATGGCCTCCTTGAGAGCGGCGGCGAGCTGCTCGGCCTTGAACGGCATGCCGTTGACCTGGGTGTGGCTGCGGGCGTCGACGAGGTACTTCGCCCGGACGAGGGTGGCGAGCTGGCCGAGGTTCATCTCGGGCACGACGACCTTCTCGTACCGCTTCAGGACCTCGCCGAGGTTCTTCGGGAAGGGGTTGAGGTGCCGCAGATGGGCCTGGGCGATGTGGCCGTTCTCCCGGCGGATGCGGCGGACGGCCGCCGTGATAGGCCCGTAGGTGGAGCCCCAGCCGAGGACCAGGGTCCGTGCGCCGTCCGGGTCGTCGACCTCGATGTCGGGGACGTCGATGCCGTCGATCTTGGCCTGCCGGGTGCGGACCATGAACTCGTGGTTGGCGGGGTCGTACGAGATGTTCCCGGTGCCGTCCTGCTTCTCGATGCCGCCGATGCGGTGTTCGAGGCCGGGGGTGCCGGGCACGGCCCACGGGCGGGCCAGGGTCTCCGGGTCGCGCTTGTACGGCCAGAAGACCTCGGTGCCGTCGGCCAGCTCGTGGTTCGGGCCGGTGGCGAACCGCGTCCGCAGGTCCGGGAGTTCGTCGACGTCCGGGATGCGCCAGGGCTCGGAGCCGTTGGCGAGGTAGCCGTCGGAGAGCAGGAAGACCGGCGTGCGGTACGTGAGGGCGATCCGGGCCGCCTCGATGGCCGCGTCGAAGCAGTCGGCGGGCGTCCTCGGGGCGACGACCGGGACCGGCGCCTCGCCGTTGCGGCCGTACATCGCCTGGAGCAGGTCCGCCTGCTCGGTCTTGGTGGGCAGACCGGTGGACGGGCCGCCGCGCTGGATGTCGACGATCAGCAGCGGCAGCTCCAGGGAGACCGCGAGCCCGATCGTCTCCGACTTGAGCGCCACACCGGGTCCGGACGTGGTCGTCACGCCGAGCGCGCCGCCGAAGGCGGCCCCCAGGGCGGCGCCGATGCCGGCGATCTCGTCCTCGGCCTGGAAGGTGCGGACACCGAAGTTCTTGTGCTTGCTGAGCTCGTGGAGGATGTCCGATGCCGGGGTGATGGGGTACGAGCCCAGGTACAGCGGCAGGTCCGCCTGGCGTGAGGCGGCGACCAGGCCGTACGAGAGGGCCAGGTTCCCCGAGATGTTCCGGTAGGTGCCGGTCGGGAAGGCCCTGGTCGCGGGGGCGACCTCGTACGAGACGGCGAAGTCCTCGGTGGTCTCGCCGAAGTTCCAGCCGGCCCGGAAGGCGGCGACGTTGGCCTCGGCGATCTGCGGCTTCTTCGCGAACTTCTGCCGCAGGAAGGTCTCGGTGCCCTCGGTCGGCCGGTGGTACATCCAGGAGAGCAGCCCGAGCGCGAACATGTTCTTGGAGCGCTCGGCCTCCTTCCGGGACAGGCCGAACTCCTTGAGCGCCTCGACGGTCAGCGTGGTGAGCGGCACGGGGTGGACCCGGTAGCCGTCCAGCGAGCCGTCCTCCAGGGGCGAGGTCGCGTAGCCGACCTTGGCCATGGCGCGCTTGGCGAATTCGTCGGTGTTGACGATGATCTCGCCACCGCGCGGCACGTCCCCGATGTTGGCCTTGAGGGCGGCGGGGTTCATCGCGACCAGCACGTTCGGGGCGTCGCCCGGCGTCAGGATGTCGTGGTCGGCGAAGTGCAGCTGGAAGGACGAGACGCCCGGCAGGGTTCCGGCGGGTGCCCGGATCTCGGCCGGGAAGTTCGGCAGCGTGGAGAGGTCGTTCCCGAAGGACGCCGTCTCCGAGGTGAAGCGGTCACCTGTCAGCTGCATACCGTCACCGGAGTCACCCGCGAAGCGGATGATCACCCGATCGAGACGGCGCACTTCCTTCTCGGTGCCGTGGTGCGGCTTCGCCGGGGCGCTGCGCTGCTCCCCGAGCAATGCCTCACCGGCCTCGCTACTGACCTGGCTGGTCACTGAACTGGACCTCCCTCGCGGCAAGGGGACTCTCCGCCGGAGGCGGGAGAAGGCTCGGGATGCGGTCGGCCGATCACCGTCCGTCCCGAGGCCCACCCTACGACGGTAAGGGGGGCCCTCCCGGGACTTCTCACATCATGGACCTCTTTTTGAGACGCCCGCTTGCCCTGAATTGTCATGTTCTGTCGCCACCCGGAGTGTTCCGGAAAGCCGGATTCCGCCTCATTCTTTGGATCCAGGCCCCTGGGGGCCTCCCGTGGGCCGCCTTCCGGGTGGTGACCTCGGGTCTCGACCCGGGCCTCGACCCGGGTCCCGACCCGGGGCGTGACCCCCGGAGGGCGGCTTCCCGCCATCTGACAGGGTGTCAGATGATCAGGATTTCAGATACGTCAACACCGCCAGTACCCGCCGGTGATCGCCGTCACTCGGTGAGAGCCCCAGCTTCAGGAAGATGTTGCTGATGTGCTTCTCCACCGCGCCGTCGCTCACGACCAGCGCCTTCGCGATCGCGGAGTTCGTCCGCCCCTCCGCCATCAGACCGAGGACCTCCCGCTCGCGCGGGGTCAGGTTCGCGAGCACGTCCTGCTGACGGCTCCGGCCCAGCAGCTGCTGCACGACCTCGGGGTCCAGTGCCGTACCGCCACCGGCGACCCGCACCACGGCGTCCACGAACTCCCGGACCTCGGCGACCCGGTCCTTCAGCAGATACCCGACACCGCGACTGGAACCGGCCAGAAGTTCGGTGGCGTACTGCTCCTCCACGTACTGCGACAGCACGAGCACGCCGAGTCCCGGATGCTCCTTGCGCAGCCGCACGGCCGCGCGCACCCCCTCGTCCGTGTGCGTCGGCGGCATCCGCACGTCGGCGACGACGACATCGGGCAACGCGCCCTGCGCGGCGAGCCCGCCAACGGTCTCGACGAGCGCCTCACCGTCCCCCACGCCCGCGACCACGTCATGCCCGAGATCGGTGAGAAGCCGGGTCAGTCCCTCCCGCAGCAACACGGAATCCTCCGCGATGACCACCCGCACGCGCCCGGCCCCTTGATCCGCACCCACGCCCAACAGCCCCCATGTCTTCTTGCCCGAGTACTTCCTACGACTCGGCCAGCATCGCAGGGTCGCCTCGCGTTGTGCTCATTCCAGGGAGGAGAGCCCGCCGGCGGCCCTCCCCGCAACAGGACAGCGCCCCGAGGCCCAAGGGCCCCGGGGCTGCAAGCCCGGCGCGGTGTCACGCCCGCCAGGGCAGCTCCACCGTCACCGTCGTGGGCCCGCCCTCCGGCGAATCCACCGCGAGCACTCCGTCCACCGCCCCCACCCGCTCGGTGAGCGAGGACAGACTCCGCCCGGTCACGACGTGCGCCCCGCCCACCCCGTCGTCCCGCACCTGGAGCATCAGCCGGTCGCCCGTGCGCCACACGTCAACCCAGGCCCGCCGGGCGCGGGCGTGCGCCGTGACGTTCCGCAGCAGCTCCGAGACGGTGAAGTACGCGATGCCCTCGATCGCCGCGACCGGCCGCGCCGGCAGGTCGACGTCCACCGACACCGGGACCGCGCACCGCGAGGCCACCGCCGACAGCGCCGCGTCCAGACCCCGGTCGGTGAGGACGGCCGGGTGGATGCCCCGGGCGAGGTCCCGCAGCTCCTGGAGCGCGAGCTTCACCTCGCCGTGCGCCTCGTCGACGAGTACCGCCGCCGCCTGCGGATCCTGCGCGAGCTTCTCCTTCGCGAGCCCGAGGTCCATGGCGAGCGCGGCGAGCCGGGCCTGCGCCCCGTCGTGCAGATCGCGTTCGATGCGCCGCAGGTCCGCCGCCGCGGTGTCGACGACCACACCCCGGTCCGACTCCAGCNNCGCGCAGGAGCCAGGGGCCGACCATCACGAAGAGCAGCCCGACGAGGCTGGTGACGGCGATCTCGAAGGGGGAGTCGAGGAAGAGGTTGTGGGTCCCGTCGCCGTACAGCTGAATGCCGTCCTGCCCGACGTACGCCGGGAAGACCCACTGCCACAGCGGATACGTGAAGAGGCCCCAGCCCCAGGTCCAGAAGGCCACGGTCACGGAGAACGAGAAGATCGCCCACGGCATGTGCACGATCGCGTACAGCAGGTGCCGCCAGGACGCCCCGCTCTTCAACATGGCACCCATCCAGGAGAAGGCCCCGCCGGTCTGGCCCCGCACGGGTTCGGGCGCCCGCACGTCCACGTCGAGCAGAGCACGCGCCCGCGCCCGCTCGACGAC
>NZ_LIPQ01000256.1 GCF_001418135.1 Streptomyces aureus | reverse complement strand
GCTGCGCGCCACGCGCCGCCGCCTCCGCGAAGTCGAGATCCACGGCGGCGCGTGGCGCGGAGCTGCGCGTGGTGCGCGCGTGGACACCGGCGACGGGACCTGCCGATCCCACGCCGCTCTTCCACGACACAGCGGAGATCCGGGGCGAGGAGCGGCGGGTTCTCGACGACTTCCGAGGACAGCGGTGCGGCCCCTGGACACCGGATCATTGGCTCGTCGCCTTCGCCCACCAGAAGACCGTCGAGAAGGTCCTCGGTCTCCGCGACCGGTACGTGCTCGACACAGCGGACCCGGAACTCGACCGGCGACTCGCGACAGCCCAGGCCGTGGCCCTCGGCGCCCTCCGGTCCCGCTGACGCCCGGCCCACCCACCCGCGGGGGAAGGGGCGTCTTACCCTGGAGGGACGGGCAGAGGACGGAGCACGGACGTTCCTCCCCGAGCCCGGAGCCGTGCAGGCGGAAGGACGGCGGGCCATGTTCTTCAGTGATCGCACCGACGCCGGTCGCCAGCTGGCCGCCCGGCTCGACCATCTCAGGGGCCATGACGTCGTGGTGCTCGGTCTGCCGCGTGGTGGGGTGCCGGTGGCGGCCGAGGTGGCCGACGCCCTCGACGCCCCGCTCGACATCTGTCTCGTGCGCAAGCTGGGGGTGCCCCAGCAGCCGGAGCTGGCGATGGGCGCGCTCGGCGAGGGTGGCGTACGGGTGGTGAACGAGCGGGTGCTCCACGAGACCGGGGTCGGGGCGCGCGAACTGGCCGCGGTCGAGGAGCGCGAGCACGCCGAGCTCGATCAGCGGGGCCGCCGCTATCGGGGGAGCAGGCCTTCCGTGCCGCTGGAGGGCCGAACGGTCCTGGTCGTGGACGACGGTCTCGCCACGGGGGCCACGGCGCTGGCGGCCTGCCGGGTGGTACGGGCCCGGGGGGCCGCCCGGATCATCCTCGCGGTGCCGGTGGCGCCCCGCGGATGGACGGCCCGGCTCGGTGGCGAGGCCGACGAGACGGTGAGCGTGCACACGCCGGAGCTCTTCTACGCGATCGGACAGTTCTACCGGGACTTCACCCAGACCCCGGACGCGGAGGTCGTCGCCTGTCTGGACCGGATCCGCGCCGCGCACGGACCGGTCGTCCAGGACACGGACGTAAGGATCCCCGTCGCCGACGGCGTCACGCTCGCCGGACGGCTGGCGGTGCCCGAGGGCGCCACCGGCATCGTCCTGTTCGCCCACGGCAGCGGGAGCGGTCGGCGCAGCCCCCGCAACCGGGCGGTGGCGGGGGCGCTGAACCGGGCGGGACTCGGAACGCTGCTGTTCGACCTGCTCACCGAGGCCGAGGCGGTCGACCGGGCCCATGTCTTCGACACCCCGCTGCTCGCCGGCAGGCTCGCCCGCGCCACGGAGTGGCTCGCCGGGCGGCCGGAGAGCGAGGGCCTCCCGCTGGGCTACTTCGGCGCCAGTACGGGGGCGGCCGCCGCGCTGTGGGCGGCGGGTGACCTCGAGTCCTCGGTGGCCGCCGTCGTCTCACGCGGTGGCCGGCCGGACCTCGCGGCCGACCACCTGGCACGGGTCAAGGCCCCGACGCTCCTCGTGGTCGGAGGCAGGGACGTGCTGGTCCTGGACCTCAACCGGCGGGCCGAGTCGCTGCTGCGCTGCGAGAGCAGGCTGGAGGTCGTGGAGGGCGCCACGCACCTCTTCGAGGAGCCGGGCGCCCTGGAGGAGGTGGCGGAGCTCGCCACCTCCTGGTTCACCGGGCACTTCCGGGATCAGTAGGGGCCGTTGACGTTGTCGATGGAGCCGTAGCGGTCGGCCGCGTAGTTGCAGGCGGCGGTGATGTTGGCGACCGGGTCGAACAGGTCCATCGACGTGCCGGGCACGTGATAGGCCAGGAAGGTCGGCTCGATGACCTGGAGCAGGCCCTTGGAGGGGGTGCCGGCCACGGCGTTGGAGTCCCAGAGGTTGATGGCCTGGGGGTTGCCGGAGGACTCCCGCATGATGTTGCGGTGGATCCCCTCGTACGAGCCGGGGATGCCTCGCTGGGCCATGATGTCCAGCGACTCGCGGATCCAGCCGTCGAGGTTGTTCGCGTACTGGGTGGCGGCGACGGGCGCGGCCTTGACCGGAGCGGCGGCAGCTGCGGGAGCGGCGGCCGAGGCACCGGTGGTGGTGGCGACGGCCGGGGTGGCGCTGCGGCGCTCGGAGCGGCTCGCCCGTTCGGTCGTGGCGGTCTTCTTCGCCTGCGTGGGGGCGGCCTTCACGGCATCCCGACGAAGCGTCAGTTCGAGACCGGGGTGAATGAGTGACGGATTGTCACCCACCGCGCTCCTGTTGGCGCTGTAAAGGCCCTTCCAGCCGCCCTGAATTCCCTTCTTCTGGGCGATCAGGGAAAGCGAGTCGCCGCTGACGACCGTGTAGGTGCGTGCGGCGGCGGGAGCGGCGGGCGCCTTGCCGGCGGCCTTCGAGGCGACCGGAGCGGCGGGGGCGGTGATGGCCTTGGCGGCGATTTCAGGGGCTCCGGAAACGGGCGCGGCGCCGGCCGCGGCCGGGGCGATCAGCGGGAGGGCGAGAGCGGCTCCGCCCGTGCCGACCAGCGCGAGTCCACGGGAGACGGGGCGGCGGCGGGGGCGGCGGTGCTTACCGTGAGCAGGCATGACGGGATTCCTCTCCGGCGCCTTCGGGGTGAGCTGTCGGGTTCGGACTGGAGATGTCCGGCCGCGCGCACGCGGCTTCACCCCGAGCCGTTCCGGAATCCGGGCCGGCGTATTCGTGGGTCCCCCGCTCCTGCCGTCGGGTGAAAGGGAGGTATTTCGAGCGGTGGCAGGATTCGGCGATCCGCTCGAATGGAGGTGACCGTAGGCCAGTAATGCGACGGAGAACAAGAGGATCTGGGACCGGGGGTCGGTGAAAGGATCACCGAATTCATGGAATTCAAGATCGACGGTGACTCCTGCGCATCGAACTTCCTTGTCCCGCACGGCTTGCGCGGATTCTGATCACCGGAGGATTTCCGGGAAAGTGAGTCGCGTCACCAGGTGCTCAATGTCCGAATGTGCACGGTAATTCTGTTAATGGTGGAGTGGGCGATAAGACCCGTTCGGCCGTGCGGGCACTCAAGGGCATAAGTCGCAAAACCGACATTCCTCGTGAAAGATGGAGTCCCCCGACCGAGGAGCCGCCCGGATGTCGCCCTCCGCCTCCCTGCTCAATCCCGAGACCCTCGACCGTGAGGCCGCCGCCCTCTACGAGAGCGCCGCCTGGCAGCGGATCGTCACGGACCTGACCGGGCCACCGGTGCCCGCGCCCGCCGTGGAGAGCTGGCGCGACCTGCTCTCCGTGCCGGTGGAGCGACTCGTGGCCGACGCGCTCGACGCCCTGCCGCCGTCCCTTCCCGCCGAGCGGCGGCTCCCCGGCCGGATCGGAGCCGTCCTGCCCGACCGGCTGCACGCCTGGCGTCGCATCGGCCGACCCGAGCTGCGCCCCTCGGTCCACCTCGGCTACGCGCGCCTCGTACTGACGGAGTGGGGCTGGCAGAACACCCCGTACAAGCTGCGCGACGTGCGCGGGGCCCGGTGTGTCTGCGGCGCGCTCCTGGCCGCGCACCGTCTCGGCTACGGCAGTGCGACGACGATGAACGAGGCGGCCGCCTGGATCATGGCCGAGCTCCGGTCGCGGGGGTGGCACGAGCTGATCGGGCCGTGGAACCGGGCCCCGGGCCGTACCGCTGCCGAGGCGGTGGACCTCCTCGACGCCACGATCCACCGCGCGGCGCACGCCGGACGCTGACGGCCGGTCCGCAGGTGCGGGGCGGCGGCGAGGCGGCGGCCCCGCACCTGGCGGTGGGATCAGCCGGTGACGCTCGGGGCTCCGGTCTCGATGTGACCGGTGTACCGGCGCGACCAGGTCCCGTCGATGTCGGCCAGGATCGTGAAGTCGTACCAGCCGTTGTGATGGGCGACCGCGTTGAAGAAGTCCTCCCGCGTGGAGCCGGCCGGGACCGTGTAGGTCCAGGGGCCGTCCGTGCGGTAGGCGTTCGAGCGGATCGTGAACGTCACGGGTCCGGCCGAGGTGTTGCTCAGCCTGAACCACAGGGCGGTCCGGCCCGTCCCCGCCTCGGTCGCGAACCGGGATGCCACCTCGATGGCCTTGCCGGCCTTGGAGGCGTCCCCGATGAACCGGCGCAGGAAGCGGTTGGGGCCCATCATCGAGATGTCGTACTTGCCGGACCCCGACCCCAGTCCGATGTTGAAGTAGTCGGTGGCCGTGCCGCCCGCGTCGACGGTGTACTGCCAGGCTGCCGTGTCGCGGTGCTGGTGCGGGTGGATGGAGAAGTGGGCCGCCCGCTTGGCCTCGGTGCCCTGGTTCGTCATCGAGAACCAGGCGAGGATCTTGCCCGCGGCCCCGAACTCGAAGCGGTCGAGGTTGCCGTTCACCTGGTACGGCAGTGCGCGGGCCGGCCGGGTGCCGGACTCCTGCGCGGGCTGGGCGTTGTTCTGGGGCGCCGGGTTGGGCAGCGGACCGCAGGTCGCCTGGCCGATGACCTTCGTGGTGGAGGGGAGGCCGGCCGGCACGCCGTACACCGGGTGGGCGAAGTCGAAGACGCCGGTCAGATCACCCGTCACCTTCCGTCGCCAGGCACTGATGTTGGGGCAGGTGGCCGGGGTGCCGAGGGCCGTCGTCCACGTCTCCATGAAGCGCAGCACGGACGTGTGGTCGAAGACCTCCGAGCTCACCCAGCCGCCCCGGGTCCACGGGGACATGACAATCATGGGGACCCGGAAGCCCAGGCCGATCGGTACGCCGTCGAGGTACTCGCCCGGGGTGCCCGGGGGAGCGACCGGCGGCGGCACATGGTCGAAGAAGCCGTCGTTCTCGTCGTAGTTGAGGAACAGCACGGTCGAGTCGAACACGTCGGCGTCGGCGGCGAGCGCGCGGTGGACCAGGTCGACGAAGTGCGCGCCGTCCCCGGGCGGTGCGTAGGGGTGCTCCGAGAACGCCTCGCTCGCGACCACCCACGACACCTGGGGCAGCGTGCCCGCGACGACGTCGGCGCGGATCGCTGCGGCGATGTCGTCCGGGGTCGAGCCGGTCACCTTGGGGACCGAGCCCATGCCGCGGTCGTACAGCGGGTCCCCCGGCCGCGCGTCGGTGAACTTCTTGAAGTACGCGAGACCGTTGTCGCCGTAGTTGTCCTGGGCGTTCTGGTAGACCTTCCAGCTCACCCCGGCCCTCTGGAGCGCCTCGGCGTACGTCTCCCAGGTGAGTCCCGACTCCTCGCCGCCGTCCTTGCTGGAACCGTCGATCTTCCCGCTCCACAGGAAGGTGCGGTTGGGGCCGGTGGCGCTCAGCGCCGAGCAGAAGTACGCGTCGCAGATCGTGTAGTGGTCGGCGAGCGCGTGGTGGAAGGGGATGTCCTCGCGGTCGAGGTGGCCGAGCGTCCGGGTGTTGCCCACGCCGGTGACCCAGTTGTCGAGACGGCCCTTGTTCCAGGCGGCGTGCTGCGAGGTCCAGCTGTGCGGCAGGTCGCCGTTGCACTGGGCGAGGGTCTCGCCGTCCACACCGCCGGCGGGCGGGGTGTCGCTGAGCTTCCAGGGGTACTGGCGGCCGCCCCAGTTGGGCTGGTTGAACACGCCCCAGCCGCCGGGGATGTTGCCCGCGGCGCGGTCGCCGAAGCCCCGTACGCCGCGCAGGGTGCCGAAGTAGTGGTCGAAGCTGCGGTTCTCCTGCATGAGGATCACCACGTGCCGGACATCGGTGAGGGTGCCGGTGGCCGCCCTCGCGGCGGCGGAGGCCCGGGCCGTCGGCAGCGCCGCGCCGGCCACGAGCCCCGCGCCGATACCGACGAATCCTCTGCGGCTGATGGGAATCATGCTCCGCCTCTCCTGTCACGGTGTGCCCCGGCGGCACGTCGGAGACATGATGGGGGAGGGGAGCTTAAAGGTATACATCCGTGCGGTAATTAGTTGATTAACAGCCCTGGACGGCCTGGATCCAAGGGATATGCGCCTGTGGATTGGTCCCCATGCATACCAATGAAGGTCGAAGGTGGATGCCTCCTCGCGCCTGATCACACTTCCTGGAGCGCCGCGAGGAGACCGCGGACGGCCGGGAGGGACAGCGAGGACTTCCGTACCACCGCGTGGATCGAACGGACCGGCTCCGGCCCGCGGACCCTGCGGACGACCACGTTCGGATGGCGGCTGCCCAGGCCCATGAGCGGGACCAGGCTGACGCCGAGACCGGCCGCGACGAAACCCTGCGCGGTGGCGTACTCCTCGCACTCCACCGCGATGTCCGGGGCGAATCCGGCCGCCGCACAGGCGTCGAGGACCGCGTCCAGACAGGGGCCGGGCCGCTCGCTGCCCACCCAGGGTTCGCCGGCGAGCTCGGCCAGGTCGACGGCGGTACGGCGGTCGGCGAGCGGATGACCCCTGGGCAGCACGGCGCGATAGGGGTCGTCGAGCAGATGGACCAGCCGGAGGCCGTCGCCGGCCGCGTCCGGGCCGCCGCCCCGGGGCCGTACGACGAGGGTGAGGTCCGCCTCCTCGTCGGGCGGCGCGCCGTCGGCGATCCTCAGATCGACGCGCACGCCCGGGTGCTCGGTACGGAAGCGGGCCAGGGCGGGGGCCACGAGCTCCGCGCCCGCGGTGGCGAAGTAGCGGACCGAGATCCGCCCGGTGCGGCCCGCCCGCAGATCGGCGAGAGCGGTCTCGGCCTCGGCGACCTGCCGGCCGATGACGGCGGCGTGCTCGGTGAGCAGCCGCCCGGCGGCGGTCGGGCGCACCCCCCGGCCGAACCGTTCGAGCAGGGCGATGCCCGCCTCCTTCTCCAGGACGCCGATCTGCTGACTCACGGCGGACGGGGTGTAGCCGAGGTTCGCGGCGGCGGCGGTGACGGAGCCACTGGTGACGACGGCCCGGAGCACCTGCATGCGTCTCACATCCAGCATGTAGCACAGCTTAACGCTCGATGCATGATTCATCGCTTGTCCTGTCGGATCACCCGCGGGACGGTGAGGACATGACATCGGCGACACGTATGGGCGTGCTGGCCCTGCTCTGGGGCTCGGGCTTCCTCTGGATCAAGATCTCCCTCAACGAGGGCCTCACCCCGGGGTGGATCACCTTCGTCCGGTGCGTGCTCGGCGCGGCGGTTCTCCTCGCGCTCGCGTACGGCGCGGGGCAGCGACTGCCGCGGGACGGGGCCACCTGGGGCCGGCTCGTCGTCGCCGCCTTCTTCTGCAACGCGCTGCCTTTCCTGCTCTTCTCCGTCGGTGAGCAGACCGTGGACAGCGGAGTGGCGGGCGTGCTCAACGCCACGACCCCGCTCTGGTCCCTCCTCATCGGTCTGGCCCTGGGCACCGAACGCCCGCTGCGTGCCACCCGGCTGACCGGGCTCGCCCTCGGCTTCGCCGGAGTGCTGCTGATCTTCGCGCCCTGGAGCCACGGCTCCGGCCTGATGAGCTGGGGCGCCCTCGCTCTCCTCGGCGCCTCCGCGAGCTATGCCGTGGCCTTCGCCTACATGGCCCGTCACCTCACCGGTCGCGGCACCGCGCCGCTGGCGCTCTCCGCCGCGCAGCTCCTCACCGCGACCGGTCTGAGCGCGCCCGCGCTCGCGGCCGGCGGAACGGCGCCGGTGACCTGGGCGGGCGTCCTGGCGGTCGTGGTCCTCGGTGTCTTCGCCACCGGGCTCACCTTCCACCTGAACTACCGGATGATCGCGGAGGAGGGCCCGACCGCAGCCGCCACGGTCGGCTATCTGCTCCCGGTGGTGTCCGTGACCCTGGGTGCGCTGATCCTCGACGAACCGCTGACGGTACGCGTGGTCGCCGGGATGGCGGTCGTCCTGGTGGGGGTGGGCCTGACGAGGTCACGGACGCGCCGGCCACGTGAGGAGCCCGACGCGACGGTCGCGCCCCGGACGGTCGCGCGTACCGCCCGGAGCGCCTCTTCGAGCGGCTAGGGGGTGTCTTGTCGATCAGGCCGGATCGGGGCCGCGAGCCCGGCACGATCGGCCGGACACCCCCTAGGCCCGCTCGACCACGAAGACGGGAATCTCCCGCTCGGTCTTGAGCTGGTAGTCGGCGTAGTCGGGGAAGGCGGCGACGGCCCGCTCCCACCAGGCCGCGCGCTCCGCGCCGGTGACCAGACGGGCCTCCATGTCCCACGCCTGGGTGCCGTCGCGCACCTCGACGAGGGGCGAGGCGACGAGGTTGTGGTACCAGACGGGGTGCTTGACGGCACCGCCGTTCGACGCGACGAGTGCGTACGCCCCCTCGTGCTCGACGCGCATGAGCGGGGTCTTGCGGAGCTTCCCGCTCTTCGCGCCGCGGTTCGTGACCAGGACGACCGGCATGCCCCGCATGGTGGTGCCCTTGGTGCCGCCGGACGACTCGTACAGCTCGACCTGATTGCGCACCCATGCCGACGGGCTGGGCTCGTATTCACCTTCGAGTGGCATGGTGTCCCTTTCGTTGATCCGGTATCGCTGCGCGCTCGCCCCGGCGTTGTCAGTGCCGGCTCCTAGGCTGGCCCCGACGTGAGGGACAGGCGCGACACAGGGGAGAGCACACAGCATGCGGGAATTGTTCCTGGCGGGTCGGCGGGCGTACATCCGGTGGATCGAGCTGCCGGGCGTGGAGGACGGGCCCGTGCGCGTGTTCGTCCACGGTCTCGGGTGCACCTCGGCCTCGGACTTCGCCCACATCGCGGCCCACCCCGCGCTCGGCGGCGGCCGGGCACTTCTCGTGGATCTGCTCGGATACGGGCTGAGTGACCGGCCCGCGGACTTCGACTACCGCATGGAGTCCCAGGCCGAGGCGGTCGCCGCGGTCCTCGACCACCTCGGGCTCACGGGCGTGGACCTCGTCGGGCACTCCATGGGCGGTGCGGTGACGATCCATCTGGCGGCGGCGCGTCCGGAGCTGGTGGCGAGACTCGTGGTGGCGGAGCCGAACCTTTACGGGGCGGGGGAGCGTTCAGCTCTCCGGTGGCGGCCCAGGACGAGGACGTGTTCGTGGCGGAGGGGTTCGCCCGGATGGTGGCAGGTGCCGACCGCGCCGACTACGCGGCCCGGCTGCGCCTCGCCGATCCTCTGGCCGTGCACCGCAGCGCGGTCGCCCTGGTCGAGGGGAGCACGCCCGCCCCCGGCGACCTCCTCGCCGGGCTCGGGATCCCCCGGACGTACCTGGTGGGGGAGCTGAGCCTGCCGGACCCCGACGCGGAGACGGTGGTCGCGTTCGGCGTCCCGGTGACCGAGATCCCCGGGGCGGGGCACAACCTGATGCTGGACAACCCGGACGGATTCGCCGCGGCCCTCGCTCACGCCCTGGCGGACGCCCCGACCTCGCGTCCCGGCCACGAAAGAACCTGATCAGGCCACTTCGGAGGGGTTCGACGGGGGTTCGATTGCAGGCGTATGGCAGATGCATGACAAGGCCCCAACTTCCTTGAGCCACGCCCGTGGAGCGGCCAGGCTGCTGATCACGCCAGGACCGGACACACCGGTCCCGGCCGTGCACGTGGCCCCACGTGCGCCCCCCACAGTCGCGCAGTCCCACCCCACCGGGCGCGACGCCCATGAGGAGGAATCCCTCGTAATGGCACTCCCGCAGAACACCCGGACCCGCCTCGCCGTGACGGCCTCCGCCGCGAGCGCCGCCGCCCTGCTCGGCACCCTCGCCGCCGTCCCGGCCCATGCCGCCCCCGCGGAGGGCACCGTGCTCGCGGCGGGTTCGGCCGACGCGATACCCGGCAGCTACATCGTCACCCTCAAGCAGGGCGCGGGTTTCAAGGCCGCCTCCGCCCAGGGCCGCAGCCTGATAGCCGACTACGGCGGCACGGTCCGCAAGACGTTCGGCTCCGCCGTCAACGGGTACACCGCCACCCTCGACGCGACGGAGGCCCGCCGGCTCGCCGCCGACCCGGCCGTCGCCTCCGTCGAGCAGAACCAGATCGTCCGCGCCGACGCGACGCAGACCAACGCCCCCTGGGGCCTGGACCGCATCGACCAGGCGAACCTGCCGCTGTCCGGCACGTACACCTACCCCGACTCCGCCGGCAGCGGTGTCACGGCGTACGTGATCGACACCGGTGTCCGGATCAGCCACTCCCAGCTCGCCGGGCGCGCGGTGAACGGGTACGACGCGGTCGACGGCGACACCGTCGCCCAGGACGGCAACGGCCACGGCACCCATGTCGCCACCACGATCGCCGGAACCACTTACGGTGTGGCCAAGTCGGCGAAGATCGTGGCCGTCCGCGTCCTCGACAACAACGGCTCCGGCACGACGGCCGGCGTCATCGCGGGCATCGACTGGGTCACCGCCCACCACACCGCCGGCGCCCCGGCCGTCGCCAACCTCTCCCTGGGCGGCGGCGCGTCCACCGCCCTCGACAACGCGGTGAAGAACTCCATCGCCGACGGCGTCACCTACGCGGTCGCCGCCGGCAACTCCGGCGTCAACGCCTCGTCCACGTCGCCCGCCCGGGTCCCGGCCGCGATCACGGTCGGTGCCACGAGCAACACCGACGCCAAGGCCAGCTGGTCCAACTACGGTTCGGTCCTCGACCTCTTCGCCCCCGGGGTGTCGATCACCGCCGGCTGGAACACGAGCGACACCGCCACCAGCACCATCTCGGGCACCTCGATGGCCACCCCGCACGTCGCCGGCGCGGCCGCGATCTACCTCGCCGGGCACCCCTCCGCGACCCCTGCCCAGGTGTCCGCCGCCCTCGTCAACGGCGCCACGACCGGCAAGGTGACCAGCCCGGGCAGCGGCTCCCCGAACCGGCTCCTGAAGATCGTCCCGTAGTCCCGGACAGGGCACCGCCCCGGAGGCAGCCGGCGCCTCCGGGGCGGTGCCATGCCCCGGCCCCGCCGCGGCAGGACCGCGCTGCTGAGAGGATCACAGAGGATCGACGACAACACAGCCCCTCGGCACTCCCATCCGCACCAGGAGCCCCCGTGCACACCCCCCTCACTTACGCCGACATCAAGACCGCCGCCGATCGGATCGCCGGACAGGTCCGCCCCGTCACGGTGACCGAGGCCGAGCCCGGCAACGAGCCGTACCGGCTCCACTTCGCCCTGGAACACATGCAGCACACCGGCTCCTTCAAGGCACGGGGCGCACGGAACTTCCTGCTCGCCCACCAGGAGGACGGCACCCTTCCCGCCGCCGGAGTCACCATCGCCTCCGGTGGCAACGCCGGGCTCGCCTGCGCCTGGGCAGCACTGCGGCAGGGCGTCCGGGCCACCGTCTTCCTGCCGGCCACCGCCCCGAAGGTGAAGGCCGACAAGCTCGTCGGCTACGGCGCCGAGGTCCGGCTCGTCGGCACGGAGTACGCCGAAGCGCTCGCGGCCTGCGAGTCGTTCGCCGCCGAGACCGGGGCGCTCGCCTCCCACGCCTACGACCATCCGCTGATCGCAGCCGGGGCCGGCACCCTGCTCGACGAGATCCACGACCGGATCCCGGACCTCGACACGGTCGTCGTCGCGGTCGGCGGGGGCGGCCTCTTCGCAGGCGTCGCCACCGCGGCACGGCACCACGGCATCCGCACCGTCGCCGTCGAACCCGAGCACTGCCGTGCCCTCGACGCCGCGCTCCGGGCCGGGCACCCCGTCGACGTGACCGTCGACTCCGTCGCCGCCGACTCGCTCGGCGCCCGCAGAGCCTCCGCCACCGCCCTGGCGGCCGCTCAGCACGACGCAGTCCGTACCGTCCTCGTCCCGGACACCGAGATCATCCGTGCCCGCCGGGCCCTGTGGGACGACCGCCGCCTCGCCGTCGAGCACGCGGCCGCCACCGCCCTGGCCGCCCTCACGGCACCGGACCCCAAGGGCGCGACGGACCACGGCTACCGCCCGGCCCCGGGCGAGAAGGTCTGCGTGGTCCTCTGCGGCGCCAACACGGACCCCACCGACCTCACGCCCACCACAGAAACCGCTTAGCGCGGCACATGGACCACTCCCGCCTCGAAGCAGCCCTCGCCCACCCCGACGACCCGGCGTTCCGGGCCTGGCTCCAGGCGCTCTCCCACGCTCTCGGCCGCGACTTCGAGGAGGACCTCGGCTCGCCGGGCGCACGCGCGTTCCTCCGGACGGCCTTCACCGACAACGGTGCCGTCCCCGCGCCCCACTTCGCGCCCCTCGTGGACGAACACCGGCGGGTCCACGCCGAGCGTGTCGTGACCGCGCTGCTCGACCGGGCGCGCCGGGACACGGGCCGGATCTTCGACGTACCCGTCCGCTCCGAGTGGTCCGACGACCGGGACGGGATCGGCCGGGTCTCCGTCGGCCACGAGCCCGTCGAGGGCCTCGACCCGGTCGACATCGCCGTCTCGGCGGCCGAGGGCGTCCAGTGCCACCTCGCCGACCGCGAACTCCTGGTCTGGCCGCTCTGCCCCGACCACCGCACCGGCCCCCACGCCACCCGTACCCCTGGCGGAGCGGCCTGGGTCTGCTCGGTCACCGGCCACGTGGTGGCACCGCTCCCGGGCTGAGCGACAGGGAGGGCCGGTGGCGTGGAGTGCTCGTTCCGTGCGTCAGGATGGGGGCATGACCGAAATTCGTACCCCCCGTCTCATCCTCCGGCCCTGGAGCGACGACGACCTTGTCCCGCTGGCCGAGATCAACGCCGATCCCGAGGTGATGCGCTGGATCGGGGACGGCTCGGTCCGGGACCTGGAGCAGACCGCCGAGGACATCGAGCGGTACGAGGAGGAGTGGGACGAGGAGGGCTTCGGGATCTTCGCCGTCGAGCTCATCGCCTCGGGCGAGCTGATCGGCTTCGCCGGTCTGTCCCTGCCGGAGTTCCTCCCGGAGGTGATGCCGGACGTGGAGATCGGCTGGCGGCTTGGCAGGCAGTTCTGGGGCCAGGGATACGCCTCCGAGGCCGCCCACGCGGTCCTGGAGTTCGCACTCCAGGACCGCGGGCTCGACCGGGTCGTCGCCATCACGCACATCAGCAACCAGGCCTCCGAGAACGTCATCGGCAAGCTCGGCATGACCGAGGAGCGCGAGACGACCCACCCGGCCTTCGGCGTTCCCCTGCGGGTCTACTCGATCGACCTCACCGAGTACGAGGCCTGACGACCCCGGTCGCGACGGATCAGTGACGCTCGGGCAGGTCCCGCTCCGCCGGCAGTGACGTGAGGTCACGTGCCGTGGGCGAGGCGGCGGCGCGCGAGGACGCGGCGGGCGCCGGCTTCTTGCCGCAGAACGCGGCCTCCAGCGTCCCGCCGAGCGCCGTGTTGGCGGCACCGTGGTTCGAGGTGTTCGCCATCGCCGAGACGCTGCGGCGGCCGTCACGGGTCGAGAAGGTGTACGTGTAGAAGCCCTGCACCGTGCCCGTGTGCCCGTACACCTGCGTACCGCACGACAGGTTGTAGCGGCGCAGACCGAGACCGTAGAACCGGGTGCCGGCGGCGTCGGTCGGCGTGACCGTCGTCATGGCCTCCATCATCGCCGGGGACAGCAGCCGGCCGCGCATGAGGGCACTGGTGAAGGTGTTCAGGTCCGCGGGGCTGGAGATGACGGCCCCGGCGGACTGCGCCCAGGAGACCGTCTGCTCCGTGGAGTCCACCAGCGCGCCGCCCTCCTCGTCCGGGTGCAGGTAGCCGCGCACGTGGGCGCCCCTGATCCGGGTCTCGGGGTGCACGTACGAGGTCTTGGCGAGCTTCAGAGGCTTGAAGATGCGGCGCTCGTACGCGTCGGCAACGGGCCGGCCGGTGAGCTTCTCGATCAGCATGCCGACGACCACGAAGTTGGCGTTCGAGTACTGGTAGGAGACACCGGGCTGGGTGGTCCGCGGCTCGCTCAGCGAGAGGTCGACGAGCTCCTGGTAGCTGAACACCCGGTTCCGCACGGCCTCGAAGCCCGGCACCGTGTGCTCGAACATCGCGTTCGTGTAGTCGGCGAGCCCGCTGCGGTGGGTCAGCAGATGACGGACCGTGATGCGGTCGTCGGGCAGCAGACCGGGCAGGTAGGTGTTGACCGGCGTGTCCAGCTGGAGCTTGCCCTCCTCCACCAGCTGCAGCAGGACCACGGTGGAGAACGTCTTGCTGACGCTGCCGATCCGGAAACGTGAGTGGATGTCCATGGGCGCGCCCGAGACGCGGTCCTGGACGCCGACGGTCCGGCTGCGGACCCCGTCGGGGCCGACGAACCGGGCCATCGCGCCCGGAGCTCCGTTGGCCATGGCCGAGTTCAGCGCGGCGACCACGCCGTCCATGTCGGGCGCGGGGACCGCGGGAGTCGCTGCCGCGGTGGGCGCGACGGGCGCGCCGGGAGCGGCGAACGCGCTGGTGGCGGGGGCAACGCCTGCGGCAAGCGCGGCGATCAGGGTGGCACTCACGGCCAGGCGTCGGTGCGACGACAGGGGCACGGTGATTCCTCGACTTCTTCCGGATCGTTCGGTACGGCACACGGCGGACGTGCGCCGCAGGGCACGGGAACACCCGACCGCGAGGCCTGGCCCGGTACCCATGGATCATGAGTGCCAACGTCCGAGAACGGTTCCTGACACGGGGCACGGGTTGTGGAACCCGCACGTCCGCGCCCCGCGCTCTCGCCCGGACGGCGCCCGTCCCCAGGAGGGGATGACGCGAGGGACGCGCAAGGGCCCGGCCGGTCGACGGAGTCGACCGGCCGGGCCCTTGGGATCACACGGGGTTCAGCCGTTCACAGCCGGTCCCGGCCGGCGATCAGGCGATGTCGAACCGGTCCAGGTTCATGACCTTGGTCCACGCGGAGACGAAGTCGGTCACGAACTTCTCCTTCGCGTCGTCGCTCGCGTAGACCTCGGCCAGCGCGCGCAGCTCGGAGTTCGAGCCGAAGACCAGGTCGGCGCGGGTGCCCGTCCACTTGACCTCGCCGGTGGCGGAGTCGCGGCCCTCGTACGTGGTCGCGTCCTCGGACGTCGCCGTCCACGTCGTCCCCATGTCGAGCAGGTTGACGAAGAAGTCGTTCGTCAGGGAGCCCGGGGTCGTGGTGAGGACGCCGTGCGCGGACTGCTGGTGGTTCGCGCCCAGGACGCGGAGGCCGCCGACGAGGACCGTCAGCTCCGGCGCGCTCAGGGTCAGCAGGTTCGCGCGGTCGACCAGCAGGTACTCGGCCGGGAGGCGGTTGCCCTTGCCGAGGTAGTTGCGGAAGCCGTCGGCCTGCGGCTCGAGCGCGGCGAAGGACTCCACGTCCGTCTGGTCCTGCGAGGCGTCCACGCGGCCCGGGGTGAACGGCACCTCGACGTCGAAGCCGCCGTCCTTGGCCGCCTTCTCGACGGCCGCGGAGCCCGCGAGCACGACCAGGTCGGCGATCGAGACCTTCTTGGCGCCCGCGGCGTCGAAGGAGGCCTTGACGCCTTCGAGCGTGCGCAGCACCTGCGCGAGCTCGTCGGGGTTGTTGACCTCCCAGTTGCGCTGCGGCTCCAGGCGGATGCGGCCGCCGTTGGCGCCGCCCCGCTTGTCGCTGCCACGGAAGGAGGAGGCCGAGGCCCAGGCCGCGGAGACCAGCTGCGCGACCGTGAGGCCGGAACCGAGGATCTGCTCCTTGAGGGAGGCGATGTCCGCGGCGTCGAGCGTCTCGCCCTCGTGCGCCGGCAGCGGGTCCTGCCACAGGAGGACCTCGGAGGGGACCTCCGGGCCGAGGTAGCGGACGGCCGGACCCATGTCACGGTGCGTCAGCTTGTACCAGGCGCGGGCGAAGGCGTCCGCGAACTGCTCCGGGTTCTCGTAGAAGCGCCGCGAGATCTGCTCGTAGGCCGGGTCGAAGCGCAGCGAGAGGTCGGTGGTGAGCATCGTCGGGAGGTGCTTCTTCGACGCGTCGTGGGCGTCGGGGATGATCGCCTCGGCGTTCTTCGCCACCCACTGGTTCGCACCGGCCGGGCTCTGGGTGAGCTCGTACTCGTATTCGAAGAGGTGCTTGAAGAAGTCGTTGCTCCACTGCGCGGGCGTGGTGGTCCAGGTGACCTCGAGACCGCTGGTGATCGCGTCGGCGCCCTTGCCGGTGCCGTACGAGTTCGCCCAGCCGAAGCCCTGCGCCTCCAGGGGCGCGGCCTCGGGGTCGTCGCCGACGTTGTCCGCGGGGCCGGCGCCGTGGGTCTTGCCGAAGGTGTGGCCACCGGCGATGAGGGCGACGGTCTCCTCGTCGTTCATCGCCATGCGGCGGAACGTCTCACGGATGTCGCGGGCCGCGGCGACCGGGTCCGGGTTGCCGTTGGGGCCCTCGGGGTTGACGTAGATGAGGCCCATCTGGACGGCACCGAGCGGGTTCTCCAGCTCGCGGTCACCGGTGTAGCGCTCGTCGCCGAGCCAGGTGGTCTCGGGGCCCCAGTAGACGTCCTCGTCGGCCTCCCAGACGTCGGCGCGGCCACCGGCGAAGCCGAAGGTCTTGAAGCCCATCGTCTCCAGGGCGACGTTGCCCGTGAGGATCATGAGGTCGGCCCAGGAGATGTTCTGGCCGTACTTCTTCTTCACCGGCCACAGCAGACGGCGGGCCTTGTCAAGGTTGCCGTTGTCCGGCCAGCTGTTCAGCGGCGCGAAGCGCTGCTGACCGGCACCGGCGCCACCGCGGCCGTCGCTGATGCGGTACGTGCCCGCGCTGTGCCAGGCCATGCGGATCATGAGCGGGCCGTAGTTGCCGAAGTCGGCCGGCCACCAGTCCTGCGAGGTGGTGAGCACCTCGGCGATGTCCCGCTTGACGGCCGCGAGGTCGAGGGCGTTGAAGGCCTCGGCGTAGTCGAACTCCGCACCGAGCGGGTTCCCCACGACGGGGTTGGTGGCGAGGATCTTCAGGTTGAGCCGCTCCGGCCACCACTGGCGGTTGCCGCCGCCCTGGGTCGGGTGCGCGGCACGGCCGTGCGCGACCGGGCAGCCGCCCGAGCCCTCGGGGGCGGGGTCGGTGACGATTGCGTCGTGGTTCTCGGACATGCAAATCCTTCCGGACGGGGCGGATCGTGGTGCTCAGCCGGGGCGGGCACCAGCGGGGTGTCGGGTGCCCGACCGGAGCCGTGGTGTGCCTTGGCTATTGCCGGAACTAATCCTACGATGGACAGAGTCCAAGTCAAGAACCACGCCAACCATCCGAAGGGGTGAGCCGAAATGAGTGACCTGCTGGAGCGCCTGCGTGCGCGTGGCTGGCGCATGACATCCCAGCGGCGTGTCGTCGCGGAGGTCCTCGCCGGCGAGCACGTCCACCTCACGGCCGACGAGGTGCACGCGCGCGCCGTGGCACGCCTTCCGGAGATCGCGCGGGCGACCGTGTACAACACCCTGGGTGAGCTGGTGGCCATCGGCGAGGTCGTGGAGCTCTCCACGGACGGCCGGGCGAAGCGGTACGACCCGAACGCGCACCACGCGCACCAGCACCTGGTCTGCTCGAACTGCGGCCTCATCCGCGACGTCCACCCGACGGGTGACCCGCTGACGGTCCTCCCGCCCGAGGAGCGGTTCGGCTTCACCGTCTCGAAGGCCGACGTGACGTACCGCGGGCTCTGCCCCGCCTGTGCCTGACCCGCCGAAACGGCGGAAGCCCCTCCACCAGGGCGGTGGAGGGGCTCCCGTGCGTCGCCGAGAGGCGGCGGCGCTCCTACTTGAGGGCGGCGAGCGCGTCCTCGTAGCTGGGCTCCTCGGCGATCTCGCCGACGAGCTGCGCGTGCAGCACGGTGTCGTTCTCGTCGAGGACGACGACCGCGCGGGCGGTCAAACCGGCCAGCGGGCCGTCCGCGATCTCCACGCCGTAGTTGGTGTGGAACTCACGGCCGCGGAGCGTCGAGAGGTTCTTGACGTTCTCGAGACCCTCGGCGCCGCAGAAGCGGGCCTGTGCGAAGGGGAGGTCGGCGGAGATGCAGAGCACCACCGTGTTCTCCAGTGCGCCGACCTTCTCGTTGAACGCGCGGACCGAGGACGCGCAGGTCGGGGTGTCGACGCTCGGGAAGATGTTGAGGACCTTGCGCTGACCGGCGTAGTCCTTCAGCGACTTGTCCGCCAGGCCCTCGGCGACGAGCGTGAAGTCAGGAGCCTGGCTTCCCGGGGTCGGCAGGGTGCCGTTGACCTGTACGGGGCTGCCCTTCAGCGTGACCTGGGCCATGGGATATCTCCTTCGGACGAGGTAAGTGACAACGAGGGGAATCGTACGGCGTGGCGGCCCGCCCACCGGACACGTCCGTCAGGTGGGGCCAGGCGTGACCGATCGTTGAGTGTTCATGTATGTGACCACGGCAGGGTTGGTGATCCGCTCATCTGGTCGTTCGAACCGGCGAAAGCATGCAGTGCTCACTTATCTCGCAACCTTGACGCCTTTGGTTCAGACCTTTAGGTTCCACCCTCGAAAGCCACCGCTGGTTCACATATCTGAAGAAGGGGCAACCCCATGGTCATACGGCGCGATGCTTCCCATGCGAGGCGCAAGGGAAGGAGGGTGCTGCTCACCGTCCCCCTGCTGGCCGCCGCTCTCCTCGGCGCCTTCGTCACGGGACCCGGGGGAGGCCGCGCCGAAGCGGCCCCCACCACGTTCACGCACCCCGGCGTCCTGGTCTCCCGCGGCCAACTCGACTTCACCCGCGAGCGGGTCAACGCCGGCGCGCAGCCCTGGAAGGCCGCCTACGACCAGATGGCGGCGAGCAAGTACGCCTCGCTGTCCCGGGTCCCGAAACCCCGCTCCGTCGTCGAGTGCGGCTCGTACTCCAACCCGAACAACGGCTGCACCGACGAGCGTGAGGACGCCATCGCCGCGTACACGCTCTCCCTCGCCTGGTACGTCACGCGGGACAGCCGGTACGCCCAGAAGGCCATCGAGATCATGGACGCCTGGTCCGGGGTGATCACCGACCACACCAACTCGAACGCGCCCCTGCAGACGGGCTGGGCCGGATCCGCCTGGCCGCGCGCAGCCGAGATCATCCGCTACACCTACACCGGCTGGCCCCAGGCCCGCGTCGACCGGTTCAAGACCATGCTGCGCAACGTCTACCTCCCCGAGGTCGCCAACGGCTCCCACTCCAACGGCAACTGGGAGCTCAGCATGACCGAGGCGGCCATCGGCATCGCCGTCTTCCTTGAGGACCGCGCCGCGTACGACAAGGCCGTCACGAAGTTCCGCGGCCGCGTCCCCGCGTACATCTACCTCGCGAGCGACGGCGCCCTGCCGAAGGCGGCGCCGGGCAGCGGCCTCGACACGCGCGACGAGATCGTCCGGTACTGGCAGGGGCAGACGACCTTCGTCGACGGCCTCACCCAGGAGACCTGCCGCGACCTCACCCACACCGGCTACGGCCTGTCCGCCATCTCGCACATCGCCGAGACGAGCCGGATCCAGGGCCAGGACCTCTATCCCGAGGTCGCCGACCGGCTTCGGCACGCGCTCGGCCTCCAGGCCAAGTACGAGCTCGGCGCGGCGGTCCCGGGCTGGCTCTGCGGCGGCACGCTCAAGGACCACCTCGGGCCGGTCACCGAGGTGGGCTTCAACGCGCTCCACCACCGCATGGGGTACGGGATGACGAACACCCAGAACCTCACCGAGTCCCGGCGCCCGGCGGGCACGAACAACCTCTTCGTCGCCTGGGAGACCCTCACCCACGCCGGCAACCCCAACTGACCGGAACACGCGGGGAGTCCGCACCTCTTGACGCCCCCTTACTTCACTTCTTAAATCATGGAGGCGCCCAAGGCTCTCGTCATGTCATGGGCATGGCGACAGCCTGCCTTTCCCCCACACCCGACGGAAGTGAGAGTCATGCCCTCCGCCCGCTCAGCACGGCGGCCGCTGTTCACCGCCGCGACAGCACTCGCCCTGGCCCTGGCCACCGCGGCGCTCGGTCCCACCGGCCTCGCCCAGCCCACCGGCCCCGCCGAAGCGACCACCGCCCTCCGGACCGCCGCCCTCCAGCCGGCGGCCGGGGCAGCCGCCGTCACCTTCTCCGACACCTTCGACGGCGCCGCGGGGCTGCCCGTGGACGGCTCGCGGTGGCAGATCGAGACCGGCGACAACGTCAACAACCACGAGCGCCAGTACTACACGGCCGGAAACCGCAACGCCGCCCTCGACGGCCAGGGCCACCTCGTGATCACCGCCCGCAAGGAGAACCCCGGCAACTACCAGTGCTGGTACGGCCGGTGCGAGTACACCT
Organism: Streptomyces aureus; assembly: GCF_001418135.1. Classification (GTDB taxonomy): domain Bacteria; phylum Actinomycetota; class Actinomycetes; order Streptomycetales; family Streptomycetaceae; genus Streptomyces; species Streptomyces aureus_A. The sequence goes on along the minus strand of NZ_LIPQ01000256.1, from coordinate 21,086 downwards.
CGGCACGGCTCAACACCGCCGGAAAGTTCACCGCGCAGTACGGCCACGTCGAGGCCCGGATGAAGGTGCCGCGCGGCCAGGGCATGTGGCCCGCGTTCTGGATGCTCGGCAACGACCTCGGCCAGGTCGGCTGGCCCGCCTCCGGCGAGATCGACATCATGGAGAACGTCGGATTCGAGCCGTCCACCGTGCACGGCACCCTGCACGGCCCCGGCTACTCCGGCTCCGGCGGCATCGGCGCCGGCTACACCCTGCCCGGTGGCCAGGCCTTCGCCGACGCCTTCCACACCTTCGCCGTCGACTGGTCTCCCGGGAAGATCACCTGGTCCGTGGACGGAACCGTCTACCAGACCCGTACGCCCGCCGACCTCGGCGGCCGCGCCTGGGTCTTCGACAAGCCGTTCTTCCTCATCCTCAACCTCGCGGTCGGCGGCTACTGGCCCGGCGACCCGGACGGCTCGACCGCCTTCCCTCAGCAGCTCGTCGTCGACCACGTCCGCGTCACCACCGCCGACGGCCCGACGACCGGCGGGCCGATCACCGGTATCGGCGGCAAGTGCGTCGACGTCGCCGCGGCGAACAGCGCCAACGGCACCCCCGTGCAGCTCTACGACTGCAACGGCACCGGCGCCCAGCAGTGGACCGTGGGGGCCGACGGTACGATTCGGGCGCTCGGCAAGTGCCTCGACGTCACCTCCGCCGGCACGGCCGACGGCACCCCCGTCCAGCTGTGGGACTGCAACGGCACCGGCGCCCAGCAGTGGACCGCCAACGCCGCCCGCGACATCGTCAACCTCGGATCCGGCAAGTGCCTGGACGCCACCGGCAACAGCTCCGCCAACGGCACCAGGCTGCAGATCTGGTCGTGCGGCGGCGGCGCGAACCAGAAGTGGACGGTGACGCGCTGACCTCGCAGGCCCGCCGACCCGCTGACCGCGTCCGGTCGGTGACGCGCCGACCCGCCGACCGCGTCCGGTCGGTGACGCGCTGACCTGCGGAGCCGTCTGCGGGCGACGCGGGCCGCCCGCCTAGGCTGGTACCCGTGCCGCACACTCCCCGCCTCCATCGCGTCGCCGTCCTCGTGCTCGAAGGGGCGAAGCCGCTCGACGTCGGCATCCCCGCGCAGGTCTTCACGACCCGCGCGAGCATGCCGTACGAGGTGAGGGTGTGCGGCGCGGAACCCGGTCTGGTCGCCGGGGGCGACGGCCTCTCGTACGCCGTCGCCCACGGTCTCGACGCGCTCGCCTGGGCCGACATCGTCTTCGTCCCCGGCTACCGCTTCCCCGACCGCGAGGACCCGCCGCGCGGTGTGGTCGACGCGCTGATCGCGGCCCACGACCGGGGCGCCCGCCTCGCCGCCATCTCCACGGGCGCCTTCGCGCTCGCCGCGACCGGCCTGCTCGACGGCAAGCGGGCCACCACCCACTGGCACTACACCCAGGCCCTCGCGGCGAAGCGCCCCCTCGTCCACGTCGACGAGAACGTCCTCTTCGTCGACGAGGGGAGCGTGCTCACCTCCGCCGGCGCCGCCTCCGGCATCGACCTGTGCCTGCACATCCTGCGCGGCGACCTCGGCGTGGCCGCCGCGAACCACGCCGCCCGACGCCTGGTCGCCGCCCCCTACCGCAGCGGCGGCCAGGCGCAGTACGTGCCGCGCAGCCTGCCCGAGCCGCTCGGCGAACGGTTCGCCGCCACCCGTGAATGGGCCCTGCACCGGCTCGGAGAGCCGCTCACCCTGGACGTCCTCGCCCACCACGCGGCGGTCTCGGCGCGCACCTTCTCCCGCCGCTTCGTCGAGGACACCGGGTACACGCCCATGCAGTGGGTGATGCGCGCCCGCGTCGACCTCGCGCGGGAACTCCTGGAGCGCTCGGAGCGGAGCGTCGAGCAGATCGCCGCCGATGTCGGCCTCGGCACCGGAGCGAATCTGCGACTGCACTTCCAGCGCATCCTCGGCACCACGCCGAGCGAGTACCGGCGCACCTTCACCAAGGGCGAGTAGACCCCTCGCCGGTCTTGGCGCGATCCTTGCGGACCGTGGCGATCACGCCTCTGTCAGGACCGTTCCCGCCGGGCGAACCTGGTGGCGACGCAGAAGTTGAAGGGACACCATTCATGACTCGCATCGCCATCAACGGATTCGGCCGCATCGGACGCAACGTGCTCCGCGCGCTGCTCGAGCGCGACACCGACCTCGAGGTCGTGGCCGTCAACGACCTGACGGAGCCGAAGGCCCTCGCGCGACTGCTCGCCTTCGACTCGACCTCGGGCCGCCTCGGCCGTCCCGTGAGCGTCGACGGCGACACCCTCGTCGTCGACGGCCGCCGCATCAAGGTCCTCGCCGAGCGCGAGCCGGCGCAGCTTCCCTGGGCCGAGCTCGGCGTCGAGATCGTCCTTGAGGCGACCGGCCGGTTCACCAACGCCAAGGCCGCCCGCGCCCACATCGACGCCGGTGCCAAGCGCGTCCTCGTCAGCGCGCCCGCCGACGGTGCCGACGTCACCCTCGCGTACGGCGTCAACACCGACGCGTACGACGCGGACCTGCACACGATCGTCTCGAACGCCTCGTGCACCACGAACGCGCTCGCGCCGCTCGCCAAGGTCCTGGACGACCTGGCCGGCATCGAGCACGGCTTCATGACGACGGTCCACGCCTACACGCAGGAGCAGAACCTGCAGGACGGCCCGCACCGCGACCCGCGTCGTGCCCGTGCCGCCGGCGTGAACATCGTTCCGACCTCGACGGGTGCCGCCAAGGCGATCGGCCACGTGCTGCCGAACCTGGACGGCAAGCTGTCGGGCGACTCGATCCGCGTTCCGGTCCCGGTCGGCTCGATCGTCGAGCTCAACACGACCGTCGCCCGCGACGTGACCCGTGAGGACGTCCTCGAGGCGTACCGCACCGCGGCGGCCGGTCCGCTCGCCGGTGTCCTGGAGTACTCGGAGGACGCGCTGGTCTCCTCCGACATCACGGGCAACCCGGCCTCGTCGATCTTCGACTCGGAGCTCACCCGTGTCGAGGGCCGTCACATCAAGGTCGTCGCCTGGTACGACAACGAGTGGGGCTTCTCGAACCGCGTGATCGACACGCTCCAGCTGCTGGCCCGCTGACCCCGGACGCCGGCACCGAGCTCCGCCCTCGCACGTCGCCCTCGCCGAACCACGGATTCGGCGGGGGCGGTGTGCGTTCTGGGCAGATGCACAAACGGGTGGCGCGAGGTCTGGGCTCCTGCGGACAGACACCCGCCCCGGTGAGCTCGATCATGGCCTGGTCACGCTTGCGAGGACGCGCAACGTGCCGGATCCGTAAAGGAGTTCGTATGCCAGGGAGAGCGAGTCGGGTGTTCGGCGGTCTTCTGCTCGCCGCCGTGATGGCCGTGGGCACCGCGCCGGGCACGGCCGGCGCGGCCGCCGACGCGGGGACCGCGGGGACCATTCCGTCCGTCGGCACCGACTGGGGCCGGACGGGGCCGTACGAGGTGGCCGTCGACATCGAGGCCGTGCACACCTTCTACTATCCGCGGGACATGGGGCAGGCGGGCGAGCGCCACCCGGTCGTCATCTGGGGCAACGGTACGGGCGCCGTGCCCGGCGTCTACAGCTCGCTGTTGCGGCACTGGGCGAGCCAGGGCTTCATCGTCGCCGCGGCCAACACCCCCACGTCGAACTTCGCCCTCAGCATGCGCGCGGGGATCGACGTCCTGGAGCACCGGAACGCCGACAGCTCCAGCGCGTTCCACGGCAAGGTGGACCTCGACCACATCGCCTCGGCGGGTCACTCGCAGGGCGGAGCCGCCGCCGTCAACGCGGCCGTGGACCCCCGGGTCGACACCGCCATCCCGATCCAGCCGGGTCCGCTGACCGACCCGGACCTCATGGACGAGCCCGTCTTCTATCTGGCCGGCCAGCGCGACCTGACGGTGTGGCCGGCCCTGGTGAAGGCGCTGTACCGGGACACGGACCACGCCCCCGCCGTGTACGGCGAGGTCCGGGGCGCCGGGCACCTCAGCTCCATCGGCGACGGCGGGGACTTCCGCGGCCCGACCACCGCCTGGCTGCGTTACTGGCTGCTCGGCGACGAGAACGCGCGCGGGATGTTCTTCGGCCCCGGGTGCGGCTACTGCGTCGACGGGGACCTGTGGTCCGGCTGGGACCGCAACGCCGAGGCGCTCCGGATTCCCGGGCCCGCCGCCTGACAGCTGCTCCGCGCAAACGGGCGGCTCCGGGTCGGCCCCTCGGTGAGGGCCCGACCCGGAGCCGTGTCGCTCCCCGGGGTCAGCGGCGCAGGGCCCGCAGCAGGAGGGCGGCGCCGAGGGCCGGGACGGCCAGCGAGAACGCGAGGATCAGCAGGACCTCCATCGGCCCGATCCGGGACGCGTCTCCGAGCAGCGCGCCCAGGAAGACCACGAAGGGCACGGCCGCGCCCGTCGCGGTCCCGATGAGCTTCTGACGGTTCTCCCACTGGGGCGCGCCCCACAGCAGCACCAGGGCGACGATCAGCGCGATCGCCCCGGCGTACGGGTTGAGCAGGAGGAGCACTCCGGAGACGCCCAGCAGGATCGCGGTCAGTTTGGTGCGGCCGGTGCTGGGCGGTGCCGCCGGTCCGGCCGGGGCCTCCTCGGCGAGGGCGGAGGCGGCGACGGTACGGGGCTCGCCGAGGCCGGCGAGGACGGCGCGGATCTGGTCGTCGCCCTCCGCGCCGCTGACCTCGACGTGCTCGCGGAGGTCCGCGAGGAGTTCGGCCCGGCGCTCGGCGGGCAGCTCGGCCGTCTCGCGTGCGACGGCGTCGAGGTAGGCGGCGACGAGCGGGTGCTGGTCGGTGGTGTTCATCCGGAGTCCCCCTGTGGGTCGGTGAGGAAGTGGTCGACGGCGTCCCTGAACAGCGGCCACGCATGGGCGAACTCGGTGAGGGAGGCCCGGCCGACGCGCGTGAGCGTGTAGTAGCGGCGCGGCGGTCCGCTGGGGGAGTCGCGCAGCTCGGTGGCGACGAGTCCTTCGCGGCGCAGTCGTGACAGCAGGGGGTAGATCGTGCCCTGACTGGTGGTCATCACGCTGACCGCGGAGAGCTCGGCGACGAGCTCGACGCCGTACTTCGGCTCGTTCCTGAGCAGCGCGAGGACGCAGTACTCCAGCACTCCCTTGCGGAGCTGGCTGGGGACCCTGTCGCCCGCCTCGTTCATTGCGTTACCAGGAACCATGCAATGCAAGATAGCTCCGGAAGCTGACCACGACAAGCCCGACCCCCGGGGGGTGTCACTCTCCCCCCGGGGGTCGGGCCGTTGTCCCCGCGCTCTCCGTCAGCCCGCGGCCTGGTACGCCTCCGTCAGCTTGCCGACCGCTCCCGCGAGGTCCCCCGTGAGCAGCAGATGGTCCGCGTCGGCGAAAGGCCCGGCCGTGGCCTCGGTGATGTGCTGGCCGATCCTCTTCTGGACGATCTGCCGCGCCACCGCGACGAGCTTCCGCCCCTCGGCGGAGTCGCCCCGGCCGACCGCCTGGAGCGCCTTGGCGGCGACCCGCAGGGCCCGCAGAGCGGGCTCCCCACCGGACGGTGCCGGGGTGAGGGTGGTCAGCCCCCAGCCGTACGGGTACTGCGGGTCGTAGCTGCTGTCACCCACGTTGAGGGGCAGCTGGGACTCCGACTTCGGCCACGTCACCGGAAGCTGCCCGGTGAACGGCCGCTTTCCGTAGAGGACGTCGGCGACGCCGTCGCCCTCCGTGCCCGGCAGCCAGGAGGCGACCAGGGCGTCGACGGCCGGCAGCCGGTCGCCGATGAGCTGCGGGCGCCCCGACACGACCAGGACCGCGCACGGCATCGCCGCGCAGACCTTGTCGACCGCGGCCTTGTCGGCGGCCGTCAGTTCGAGGTCGTTGCCGTTGCCCACGTCACCGAAGCCCTCCGCGTACGGGGTCTCGCCGACCACCACCACACCGACGTCGTAGCCCTCGGTCGGCGCGGAGGCGTCCTTCGACCAGCCGATCCTGGCCTCCGGCGCGGCCTTCCGCATGCCTTCGAGGATCGTCGTGCCGGTCGTGGTGCGGCCGGAGGAGCCCTGCCAGCTGATGGTCCAGCCACCGGCCTGGTTGCCGAGGTCGTCGGCGTTCGACCCGGCCACGTACACCTTCTGGCCGGGCTTCAGCGGCAGGACGGAACCCTCGTTCTTCAGGAGCACCTGCGACTTCGCCACGGCCTCCCGCGCCACCGCGCGGTGCTCGGCCGAGCCGATCGACGGCAGGTTCGTGGTGTCCGCGTACGGCTTCTCGAAGAGACCGAGGCGGAACTTCTGGGTCAGGATGCGGGCCACCGCGTCGTCGATCCGTGCGGTGGGGATCCGGCCGGACCCGACCTCGGAGGTGAGGGTCCGGGTGAACTCCTGGTAGTTCGTCGGCACCATGATCATGTCGAGACCGGCGTTGACCGAGGTGCGCACATCGCTGGGGTAGTCGCCGGGGATCTGGTCGATGGCCTGCCAGTCGCTGATGACGAAGCCCTCGAAGCCCATGCGGTCCTTGAGGACGCCGTTGATCATCTCGGCGTTGGCGTGCATCTTCACCGGACCCTGCTCGTCCCCGAGGATGTCGAGCGAGGAGTACGAGGGCATGACCGTGCCCGTACCGCGCTTCACCGCCTCCGCGAACGGGGCCAGGTGCACGGCCTCCAGCTCCGCGCGGCTGACCTTGGTGACGCCCTGGTCGATCGTGTACGAACCGGTGGTCGAGGAGCCGAAGGCGGTGCCGCCGTCGCCGACGAAGTGCTTGGCGCTGGTGAGGACCTTGTCGTTGCGGTCGAGGTCCTTGCCGTTCCGCGCGCCCTGCATGCCGGTGATGACGGTCTCCATCGCGGTGACCAGCGCGGGGTCCTCGCCGAAGGCCTCGTAGGAACGGCCCCAGCGCTCGTCGCGGGTCACGCAGAGGCACGGGGCGAAGTCCCAGGGCACGCCGGTCGCCCGGACCTCCTTCGCCGTGACGGCGCCGGTCCGCGCGGCGAGCTCCGGGTCACGGCCGGCGCCGATGCCGATGTTGTGCGGCATGATCGTCGCGCCGATGACGTTGTTGTGCCCGTGCACGGCGTCCACGCCGTAGATCAGCGGGATCTGGAAGCGGGTCGCCCGCGTGCGCAGCTGGTACGCGTCGACCATCGCCGCCCAGGCCGCGGGCGTGTTCGGCGTGGGGACCGAGCCGCCGCCGGAGAGCAGTGACCCGAGGGCGTATCCGGCGATGTCACCCTGGGCCTTCAGCGCGTTGCGCTCGGCCTGCGTCATCTGTCCGGCCTTCTCCGCCAGGGACATCCGGGAGAGCAGATCGGCGACCCGCTTGCGTACCGGCAGCCTGGCGTCGAGGTACGGCAGACCGTGCGCGTTCACCACGACCAGCGGGGTCTCGGCGGGAGCCTTGGCGCCGTCGACCGTGAGCCGCAGCGGAATCGTCTCGGCGGACTCGGCCGTACCGTCCTTCAGGGTCTGCACGGTGATCGAGCGGGTCGTACCGGAGGGCGTCCCCGCGGGGAACTCGACGCTGCCCGTGACCGGCCGGTAGTCCTTCCCCGGCTCGGCCCCTCCCGGCTCGGTGCCGCCGCTCTCCGTCCCGTACGTCACGGTGACGGGCTCACCGATCGGCCCGAAGCCGGTGGTGGCCACCGAGACGTCGACCCGGGCAGTGCCGCCCTCGTCGACGGGGTGCACGACGGACTTCGTGACCACCTTGGTGTTCAGGGCGGGCTCCGCCGTGCCGTACAGCTCGACGCCGTCCAGGGCGAACGACCCCGGCCCGCCGGTCGGGAGCGTGACCGCGTATCCCCACATCCGGTCGAGGCCGAGGACCTGGTCGATGCCGCCGACGGGCTGGTAGTCGGTCCGGTACTGGAACTCCGAGAACGGGACCTCGACGAGGTGCCAGCCCTCCCAGTCGTCGGTGAAGGAGGTCGTCCACAGCTCGGACGCCTCGCCGTTCGCGCCGCCGTCCTTGATCTCCAGGGCGATCCGCTTGCCCGAGCCGGGCGGCAGCGGCGCCGTGTTCTGGCCGTACCACCAGAACCGGATGCCCTTGTACGCCGTCCAGTCGTGCGCCGGCCGGTCGAAGGCGAAGTCGTGGGTGAAGCCGCCCCAGCCGCTGATGTCGTAGCGGCCTTCGAGGACCTTGCCGCCCTCGGGAGCGTCGGCGCGCTCCCTCAGTTCGAGCTTCGGGTGCGACTCGGTGGCGTTTCCCCAGGTGAACAGACCCTCGGCGGGCGGTGACGCGAAGGGGACCTCGCCCTCGAACCGGTCGACGGCCCGGGGTGCGGGTTCCTGTGCGGCGGCGCTCGGCAGGCCGCCGGTGAGCAGACCGGTGAGGACGGCCGTGGTGGCGACGACGGTCGCGCTCACCGTTCTGCGGGGACGTGCGGGTGGCATTCGGGCTCCTTGAAGGGCCGGTCTGTGGGCCCTGTGCGGGGGAGGAGGACGGAGGGGAGCGGGAGGCGGCGGATCAGGCCGCGTTGTGGGTCCACTTCTGGTTGGCCCCGCCGGTGCAGGTCCAGATCTGCGCCCGGGTCCCGTCGGCGGAGGAGTTGCCGGTGATGTCCAGGCACTTGTTCGCGCCGGTGTTGACCACGTCGTGCGTGGTGGCGTTGTACGTCCAGCGCTGAGCCGCGGTGCCGTTGCAGTTGTACAACTGGACCTGGGCGCCGTCGGCCGTCGAACCGCCGGTGACGTCGAGGCACTTGCCGAGTGCCCGGACGCTGCCGTCGGCGGCGAGCGTCCAGCGCTGCGCCTCGGTGCCGTTGCAGCCGTACAGCTGGACGGGGGTGCCGTCGGCGCCGGCGCCGCCGGCCACGTCCAGGCACTTGCCGGCCAGACCGGTCAGCGTGCCGCCACCGCTCTCGCCGCCACCGCTCGTCCCGGACCAGGTGAAGGTCGCGGTGGTGCGGGCGGGCAGCGTGTACGTGAAGGACTGGTTGCCCCAGTCGACCCGGACGGACTGGGCGGAGGTGCCGCCGTTGTGGGCGATCAGCGCCTTGGAGCCGTCGGTGTTGCGCCAGGCCACGTTCTGGACCGTGCTGTTCGCGGTGGAGTCGATGCGGTACGCGCCGGGCTTCACGAACTTGGTGAGGTGGCCCGTGGTGTAGTACTCGACGGTGTAGTCGACCTGTCCGGCACGGGCGCCGCCCTCCTGCACGGTGATGAGGCCGGTGCAGGTGCCGCAGCCGCCGTTGTGCGGACCCATGTTCTGGTTGAGGCCCAGGCTCCACTTGACCAGGCTGCCGCTCCAGTTGCGGGCGTAGGTGACGATGTCGCTCATGTCCTCGTTGTGCTGGTTCCCGATCCAGGTGCCGCCCGAGTGCTCGGTGCTGAACTGCTTCACCGACGGGTACTGGTTGTGGACCTGGGTGCCGACGGCCGGGTCGCCGAAGTAGCCGTGCCAGGCGATGCCGCCGAACAGCGGATCGTTGCGCACTCCCGCGTCGTTCAGGATCCCGGCGCCGAAGTTGGCGTAGTCGCCGTAGTTCCAGTCGTGGACGAGGACCTTGGTGGTGATGCCCGCGGCCCGGAAGGCCGGGTAGACGTGGTTCTTGGTGAACTCGACGAGCCCGGCCGGGTTCCAGCTCATGCCCGGGTAGTTCATGGCGGTCGGGTTGCCGGCCTGACAGCAGTTCGGCTCGTTCTGCACGGAGAGGTAGTCGACCTTCACCCCCGCGGCCTGGTAGCTCTGCACGTACTTCACCAGGTACTGGGCGTACAGCGGGTAGTACTCCGCCTTCAGCCAGCCCATCTGGTCCATCCGGCCGTTGTCCTTCATCCAGCCCGGCGCGCTCCACGGCACGCCCTTGACCCGGAGGGCCGGGTTGAGCTGCTTGGCCTGCGCGGTCAGCAGCCGGACGTTGGTGTCGTAGCCGTTGGTGCCGAAGTCGTCGAGGCCGCAGCAGGTGTCGTCGAGGGAGACGTTCCCGGGCCGGGAGAGGTCCGAGGCACCGATGGGGTTGCGGACAAAGGACAGGCCGATGCCCTCGGTCGGCGAGAACAGCTTGCGCATCACGTCGTCACGGGTGGCGGCGCTGACGGCGCCGCCGCGCAGCAGATGGGCGGTGGTGTCGGTGATCGACGCGCCACCGCCCTCGAACTGCTGGTACGTGGTGTTCTCGTTGACGGTGACGGTGTGGTTCGCGGAGCCGCCGGCCGGGCCGAAGGCGAGGGGCGCCTGCTGGGCGAGACCGCGTGTGACGGTGCGGCCGCCGGAGTCGGAGGTCGTGGTGAGCCAGACGTCCACCCGCTCGCCCGCGGCCTGGGCGGTGCCGGGACCGGTGAGGACCAGGCTGCCGGCGACGAGTGCGCCGGCGGTCAGGGCGGTGAGCGGCCGGAGGCGCCGGGTGCGGAGCCCGGCGGCCGCTCGCCGCTCTCGTCTCTCCACTCCCCGCCGGAGGAACGTGCGTACACGCCTACGTGTGTTATGCACCTGACAACCCTTTCGCCGTCTCGCGCCCAACGGACAACAGCAGCAAGCCTTTTATCAAGTCATGAAGTTATGAGGCGCCCTTCTGCCCGTCAACCCTTCAAGCGTTGTCCGCTCTCATGGGTTGCGTTCGTGCACTGCAAGAGCTTGGTAACGACGCAACTCGCTTGCGAAGCTTGCGATACTCTTGCGTGCATGACGCGACGACTTGCTCAAGTGGCCAAGAAGGTGGGAGTCAGCGAGGCGACGGTCAGCCGTGTCCTCAACGGAAAGCCCGGTGTCTCCGAGGCGACACGGCAGTCCGTCCTCACCGCGCTCGACGTGCTCGGATACGAGCGGCCCACACAGCTGCGGGGCGAGCGCGCGCGCCTGGTCGGCCTCGTGCTGCCGGAGCTGCAGAACCCCATCTTCCCCGCGTTCGCGGAGGTGATCGGTGGCGCGCTCGCGCAGCAGGGGCTGACCCCCGTCCTGTGCACCCAGACCAAGGGCGGCGTCTCCGAGGCGGACTACGTCGACCTCCTGCTCCAGCAGCAGGTGTCCGGAGTCGTCTTCGCCGGAGGGCTGTTCGCGCAGGCCGACGCCCCGCACGACCACTACCACCAGCTCGCCGAGCGCAACATCCCGGTGGTCCTGATCAACGCCTCCATCAAGGGGCTCAACTTCCCCTGCGTCTCCTGCGACGACGCCGTCGCCGTCGAGCAGGCCTGGCGCCACCTGGCCTCCCTCGGGCACGAGAGGATCGGCCTCGTCCTCGGCCCCGGTGACCACGTCCCCTCCCGCCGCAAGCTCGAAGCGGCCCGGGCCGTGGCCGAGGCCGCCGGCGGGGACCTGCCGGACGAGTACGTCGTACGGTCGATCTTCTCGCTCGAAGGCGGGCAGGCCGCCGCCACCCGCCTCTTGGAGCGGGGTGTCACCGGCATCGTCTGCGCCAGCGACCCGCTCGCCCTCGGCGCCATCAGGGCCGCCCGCCGCCGCGGCCTCTCGGTTCCCGCCCAGGTGTCCGTCGTCGGCTTCGACGACTCCGCCTTCATGAACTGCACCGAGCCGCCGCTCTCCACCGTGCGCCAGCCCATCGAGGCCATGGGGCGCGCCGCCGTCGAGCTGCTCTGCGCCCAGATCCAGGGCACGCAGACGGACCCCGGTGAGCTCCTCTTCGAGCCCGAACTCGTGGTGCGCGGCTCGACCGCGCCGCCGCCGACCGTCTGATCCTCCCGCTCACCGTTCCCGGCTCCGGCGCCGGGGAGGCCTCACCGCCTCCCCGGCGCCGTTTTTCGTTGACCTGCGCGGATGCGGCGGCCCAACCCCCGTTTCTGTCACGGCTGTTGACAAAGCGGTGACCTGCTAGAAACCTGACACCCCGGCGGCGCAAAAGATTAACGAAAATGCTCAATAAATCTGTCACTCGCCGTCATTCATTGTCAGAGTTCCGCTGGGTTCCTGGCGAGAGGCCGTGTGCCGGCTCCGAACCGGTGGCCCAGCAGGCGGAGAGGCCCATATGAGAGGCAAAATCCTGAGCTGGCGGCTGACGATCGGCGTCCTGATAGCCGGACTGATCGCCGTCGGACTCCTTCCGGTCACCGCGTACGCGATGGCCGCGACCAACCTCGCCCTCGGCAGAACGGCCACGGCATCCGGCGCCCACGGCGCCTACCCGGCCGGCAACGTCACCGACGGCAGCCAGCAGTCCTACTGGGAGGGCCCCGCAGGATCGTTCCCGCAGTGGGTGCAGGTCGACCTCGGCGCCGGAACCCGCGTCGACAGCGTCGTCCTGAAGCTCCCCACCACCTGGGAGGCCCGCTCCCAGACCGTCGCGGTGCTCGGCAGTACCGACGGCACCACCTTCACCACCCTCGCCACGCCCCAGCCGCGCGCGTTCGACCCCTCCGCGTCGAACACCGTCACCGTCGGCATCACCTCCACGACGACCCGGTACGTCCGCGTGCAGGTGACGGCCAACACCGGCTGGAACGCCGCCCAGCTCTCCGAGGTCGAGGTCTACGGCGAGAGCGGCGGCGGCCCGGTCGACCCGCCGCCCACCGGCACCAACCTCGCGCGCAACAAGCCCATCGAGGCGAGCTCCACGACCCAGACGTACGTCGCGGCCAACGCCAACGACGACAGCACCACCAGCTACTGGGAGTCCGCCGGATTCCCGGCCGACCTGACGGTCAAGCTCGGTGCCAACGCCGATGTCACGGCCGTCGTCGTCAAGCTCAACCCGGCCCAGGTCTGGGGCCCGCGCACCCAGGCCATCCAGGTCCTCGGGCGGGAGCAGGCCGCCTCCGGCTTCACCTCGCTCAAGGCACGCGCCGACTACGCGTTCAACCCCTCCACCGGGCAGAACACCGTCACCATCCCGGTCACCGGCCGCTACGCCGACCTGCGGCTGACCTTCTTCTCCAACACCGGCGCCCCCGGCGCCCAGGTCGCGGAGTTCCAGGTCGTGGGCGCGGCGGCACCCGGCCCCGACCTCACCGTCACCGATCTGACCTGGTCTCCGTCCACCCCCTCCGAGACGGACACCGTGACCGTCGACGCCACCGTGCGCAACGCCGGCACCGCGGCGGCCGCCACTTCGACCGTCGAGGTCAGTGTCGAAGGTGCCGTGGCCGGTTCCGCCCAGGTCGGCGCCCTCGCCGCCGGTGCCTCGGCGACCGTCCCGGTCACCGTGGGCAAGCGGCCCGTGGGCTCGTACACCGTCTCGGCGGTGGTCGACCCGACCGACACCGTCCCCGAGCAGGACAACGGCAACAACAGCCGCACAGCCGCCACGAAACTGGTCGTCGGCCAGAGCCCCGGCCCCGACCTGCGGGTCACCGGGATCACCAGCAACCCGACCAGCCCCGCCGTCGGCTCCGCCGTCACCTTCACCGTCGCCGTCCAGAACCGCGGCACGACCACCGCCGCCGGCACGGTCACCCGGCTGACCGCGGGCACCACCACCCTCAACGGCACCACGGGCACCATCGCCGCGGGCCAGACGGTCACCGTGCCGATCTCCGGCAGCTGGACCGCCACCACCGGCGGCGCCACCCTCACCGGGACCGCCGACGCCACGGGCACCCTCACCGAGACCGACGAGACGAACAACGTCTTCTCGCGCTCCCTCGTCGTGGGCCGGGGCGCCGCGGTTCCGTACACCGAGTACGAGGCGGAGGACGCCCGCTACCAGGGCACCCTGCTCACAGCCGACCAGAAGCGGACCTTCGGGCACACCAACTTCGCCACCGAGTCCTCCGGCCGCAAGTCGGTCCGGCTCAACGCCACCGGTGAGTTCGTCGAGTTCACCTCCACCAACCCGGCCAACTCCGTCGTCGTCCGCAACTCCGTGCCCGACGCCGCCGCGGGCGGCGGCGCCGACGCCACGATCAGCCTCTACGCCGACGACGTCTTCGTCCGCAAGCTGACCCTGTCGTCCAAGCACAGCTGGCTCTACGGCAGCACCGACGACCCCGAAGGACTCACCAACCGTCCCGGCGGCGACGCCCGGCGCCTCTTCGACGAGTCCCACGCCCTGCTCGCCCAGTCCTACCCGGTGGGCACGAAGTTCCGCCTCCAACGCGACGCCGGGGACTCGGCGTCCTTCTACATCATCGACCTGATCGACCTGGAGCAGGTCGCGCCCCCGGCCGCCAAGCCGGCGAACTGCGTCTCCATCACCGAGTACGGCGCCGTCCCCAACGACGGCATCGACGACACCGACGCCCTCCAGCGCGCCGTGACCGCCGACCAGAACGGCCAGATCCCCTGTGTCTGGATCCCCGCCGGACAGTGGCGCCAGGAGCAGAAGATCCTCACCGACGACCCGCTCGACCGCGGTCAGTTCAACCAGGTCGGCATCCGCGACGTCACCGTCCGCGGCGCGGGCATGTGGCACTCCCAGCTCTACACCCTCACCCCGCCGCACGAGGCCGGCGGCATCAACCACCCGCACGAGGGCAACTTCGGCTTCGACATCGACCACAACACCCAGATCTCCGACATCGCCATCTTCGGCTCCGGGGCGATCCGCGGCGGTGACGGCAACGCCGAGGGCGGCGTGGGCCTCAACGGGCGCTTCGGCAAGGACACCAAGATCAGCAACGTCTGGATCGAGCACGCCAACGTCGGCGTCTGGGCCGGCCGCGACTACTCCAACCTCCCCGAACTGTGGGGCCCCGGAGACGGCCTGGAGTTCACCGGCATGCGGATCCGCAACACCTACGCCGACGGCATCAACTTCGCCAACGGCACCCGCAACTCGACCGTCTTCAACTCGTCCTTCCGCAACACCGGCGACGACGCCCTGGCCGTCTGGGCCAGCAAGTACGTCAAGGACACCTCGGTCGACGTCGGCCACGACAACCACTTCCGCAACAACACCGTCCAGCTGCCCTGGCGTGCCAACGGCATCGCGGTCTACGGCGGTTACGGCAACACCATCGAGAACAACATCATCTCGGACACCATGAACTACCCAGGGATCATGCTCGCGACCGACCACGACCCGCTGCCCTTCTCCGGCCAGACCCTCATCTCCAACAACGCCCTGCACCGCACCGGCGGGGCGTTCTGGAACGAGGACCAGGAGTTCGGCGCCATCACCCTCTTCGCCCAGGGCCAGCCGATCCCCGGCGTCACCATCCGGGACACCGAGATCCTCGACTCGACCTACGACGGCATCCAGTTCAAGACGGGTGGCGGCGAGATGCCGGACGTGAGGATCACCAACGTCCGCATCGACAAGTCGGTCAACGGCTCCGGGATCCTCGCGATGAGCGGCGCCCGCGGCAGCGCGACGCTGACCGGCGTCACCATCACCCACTCGGCCGAGGGAGACGTCCTCGTCGAGCCCGGATCCCAGTTCGTCGTCAACCGGACCGGCTGACCCCGTGCACACGAATCGAGAGCGAGGACGGATGAGTTTCCGCCACTGGAGATCACGGGGCCTGAGCGCCGTGATCGCGACCAGCCTCCTGGCCCTGGGAGGACCCCTCATGTCCGCCCAGGCGGCGGGCGGCCCCAACATCGCCCTGGGCGACGCCGCCGCGGCCTCCGGATCCCACGCCGAGTACGGCGCCGCGAACATCACCGACGGCAACCAGGGAACGTACTGGCAGAGCGCCGGCAGCACCCTGCCCCAGTGGGTCCAGGTCGACCTCGGCGCCACCACCCGCGTGGACGAGGTGGTCCTGAGACTGCCCGCAGGCTGGGAGAGCCGCAACCAGACGCTCTCCGTCCAGGGCAGCGCCGACGGCACGAGCTTCGCCACCCTCAAGAACTCCGCCTCCTACACCTTCGCCCCGGGCGCGGCCAACACCGTGACGGTCTCCTTCCCGGCCACCCAGGCCCGGTTCGTACGGGTCGACATCACCGCCAACACCGGCTGGCAGGCCGCGCAGCTCTCCGAACTGGAGGTCCACGCCGCCGACGGGTCCTCGGCCAACCTGGCGAGCGGCCGTACCCTGACCGCGAGCAGCCACACCGAGGTGTACGCGGCGGGCAACGCCAACGACGGCAACCGGGCCACCTACTGGGAGAGCGCCAACAACGCCCTCCCGCAGTGGATCCAGGCCGACCTCGGCTCGTCCGTCCGCGTCGACCGGGTCGTCCTCCGGCTTCCCGACGGCTGGGGCGCGCGCAGCCAGACCCTCAAGATCCAGGGCAGTGCGAACGGCACCGCCTTCACCGATCTGACCGCCGCCCAGGCGTACACCTTCGACGCCGCCGGGGGACGGGCCGCGACGATCACCTTCGACGCGACCACCACCCGGTACGTCCGGGCCCTCGTCACGGCGAACAGCGTCCAGCCCGCCGCCCAGCTCTCCGAGCTGGAGATCTACGGGCCGGCCTCGGGCGACACCCAGGCACCGTCCGCGCCCGCGAACCTCGCCCTCACCCAGCCGGCCACCGACCAGATCCGGCTCACCTGGAACGCCGCCACCGACGACACCGGCGTCACCGGCTACGACGTCTATGCCAACGGCACCCTGCTGGCCGGCGTCGCCGGGAACGTCACCACCTTCACCGACACCCGGCCGGCGAACCAGACGGTCACCTACCGGGTCCGCGCCAAGGACGCGGCGGGCAACCAGTCCGCAGACAGCAACGCCGTCACCCGCACCGGCGACACCGGCGACACCCAGGCTCCGACGGCCCCCGCGAACCTCGCGTTCACCGAGCCCGCCGCCGGGCAGATCAAGCTGACCTGGAACGCCTCCTCGGACAACACCGGCGTCACCGGCTACGACGTCTACGCCGACAACGTCCTCCGCGGCAGCGTCGCCGGAAACGTCACCACCTACACCGACAACCAGCCGGCCTCCGCGACCGTCACCTACCGCGTCCGCGCCAAGGACGCGGCGGGCAACCAGTCGAGCGACAGCAACGCCGTCACCCGCACCGGCAGCGGCGGCACCGGCTCCAACCTCTCCGTCGGCAAGGAGATCAACGCCTCCTCCGTCGTGCACACCTTCGTCGCGGCCAACGCCAACGACAACAACGTCAGCACCTACTGGGAAGGCGCCGGCGGCAGCTACCCGAACACCCTGACCGTCAAGCTCGGCTCCAACGCCGACGTCGACCGCCTCGTCCTCAAGCTCAACCCGGGCACGGCCTGGTCGACCCGCAGCCAGACCGTCGAGGTCCTCGGCCGCGAGCAGAGCGCCACCGGCTTCAGCGTCATCACGGCCGCGAAGAGCTACACCTTCGACCCGGCGAGCGGCAACACCGTCACCCTCCCCGTCTCCGCCCGCGTCGCCGACGTCCAGCTGAAGTTCACCGCCAACACCGGCTCCGCGGCGGGCCAGCTCGCCGAGTTCCAGGTCATCGGCGTCCTCGCCCCCAACCCCGACCTCGAGGTCACCGGCCTCACCACCACGCCCGCCTCGCCGGTCGAGTCGGACCCGATCACCGTCACCGCCACCGTCCGCAACAGCGGTCCGGCCGCCGCACCGGCCAGCGCCGTCGCGCTGCGCCTCGGTGGCACCAAGGTCGCCACCGCGCAGGTCGGAGCCCTGGCCGCGGGCGCCCAGACCACGGTCAGCGCCTCCATCGGCGCCCGCGACGCCGGCAGCTACCAGCTCAGCGCCGTCGCCGACGAGGCGAACGCCGTCATCGAGCAGAACGAGTCCAACAACACCCACACCCGCCCCACCGCCCTGGTGGTCGCGCCGGTGTCCAGCTCCGACCTGGTCGCCGCCGCGGTGACGACGTCGCCGTCCAGCCCGGCCGCAGGTGACACTGTCACCTTCAAGGTGGCCCTGAGGAACCAGGGCACCGCGGCGAGCGCAGCGGGCGCCCACGGCGTCACCCTGACCCTGACGGACTCGACGGGCGCCACCGTCAAGACCCTGACGGGCACCCACAACGGAGCCCTCGCGGCCGGTGCGGGCGCCGAGGTGAACCTCGGCCCGTGGACGGCGGCCAACGGCTCCTACACGGTGAAGACGGTCGTCGCCGACGACGCCAACGAACTCCCGGTCAAGCGCGCCAACAACACCTCCACCCAGCCCCTCTTCGTCGGACGCGGCGCCAACATGCCGTACGACATGTACGAGGCGGAGGACGGCACCGTCGGCGGCGGAGCGACCGTCGCGGGGCCGAACCGCACCATCGGCGACATCGCGGGCGAGGCCTCCGGCCGCAGGGCCGTCAGCCTGGACGCGACGGGGGAGTACGTCGAGTTCACCACCCGGCGCTCGACCAACACCCTGGTGACCCGCTTCTCCATCCCGGACTCCCCGGGCGGCGGCGGCATCGACTCCACCATCAACGTCTACGTCGACGGGGTGTTCAAGAAGTCGCTCCCGCTGACGTCGAAGTACGCCTGGCTGTACGGTGCCGAGGCCGGACCCGGCAACTCCCCGGGCTCGGGGGCACCGCGCCACATCTACGACGAGGCGCACCTGCTCCTCGGCGGGACCGTCCCGGCGGGCAGCAGGATCCGGCTCCAGAAGGACGCTGCGAACACCTCCACGTACGCGATCGACTTCGTGAACCTGGAGCAGGTCGCCCCGGCCGGGAACCCGGACCCGGCCGCGTACACCGTGCCGGCCGGATTCGGCCACCAGGACGTGCAGAACGCCCTGGACAAGGTCCGGATGGACACCACGGGCACGCTCGTCGGTGTCTACCTGCCGCCGGGCGACTACCAGACGGCGAGCAAGTTCCAGGTGTACGGGAAGCCGGTCAAGGTGGTCGGCGCCGGACCGTGGTTCACGACGTTCCACGCCCCGTCGACCCAGGACAACACCGACGTCGGCTTCCGCGCCGAGGCGGCGGCCAAGGGCTCGCTGTTCAAGGGCTTCGCCTACTTCGGGAACTACACCTCGCGCATCGACGGACCGGGCAAGGTCTTCGACTTCGCGAACGTCACCGACATCGTCATCGACGACATCTGGAACGAGCACATGGTGTGCCTCTACTGGGGCGCCAACACCGACCGGATCACCGTCAAGAACTCCCGGATCCGCAACCTGTTCGCCGACGGCATCAACATGACCAACGGCTCGACGGACAACCACGTCGTCAACAACGACGCGCGGGCCACCGGTGACGACAGCTTCGCCCTGTTCTCCGCGATCGACGCCGGCGGCGCCGACATGAAGAACAACGTCTACGAGAACCTCACCACCACCCTGACCTGGCGGGCGGCGGGCGTGGCCGTCTACGGCGGCTACAACAACACCTTCCGCAACATCCACATCGCCGACACGCTCGTCTACGCCGGCATCACCATCTCGTCCCTGGACTTCGGCTATCCGATGAACGGCTTCGGGACCGAACCCACGACCTTCGAGAACATCTCCGTCGTCCGGGCGGGCGGCCACTTCTGGGGCTCCCAGACCTTCCCCGGCATCTGGGTGTTCTCCGCGTCGAAGGTCTTCCAGGGCATCAGGGTGAGCCATGTGGACATCGTCGACCCCACGTACAGCGGGGTGATGTTCCAGACGAACTACGTGGGCGGCCAGCCACAGTTCCCCATCAAGGACACCGTGTTCACGGACGTCTCGATCACGGGCGCGCGCAAGAGCGGTGACGCGTTCGACGCCAAGTCCGGGTTCGGCCTGTGGGCCAACGAGATGCCCGAGTCGGGGCAGGGGCCCGCCGTGGGGGAGGTGACCTTCAACGGGCTGCGGCTGAGCGGCAACGCGGTGGACATCCGTAACACCACCTCCACCTTCAAGATCAACGTCGTCAACCCGTAGTCCGGCCGGCGGGACACCCCGCCCTCACCTCGCGAGGCCGATGCAGGTGGCTTGCAGTCACTTGCATCGGTCTTGCGTGCGTTCTGTCACCCGTCTCTCGTGCGGTGCCCTGTGGCCCCGGTCTCGTGCCCCTGAACTATCGGCTTCCTGAGCGGTCAACCAGTCCCATCAGCCCCTGACTGTCAGGCAATTACGAAATCAGCGCGATATCTTGCGTTCACTTGTTGATGGTGGTTGAGTGAGCGGCGCCCCACAACGCACAGGCGGTGGGGCGACCTCCACGTTCAGGCCCGAAGGGGACCACTCATGAGAAGTGCCCGGTTCCGCCGTACGCGCCGCGCCAGCGCGGTCACCCTCGTCTCCGCGCTCACGCTGACCGCGCTCGCCGCCTGCGGCACGAGCAGCAGCAACAACGGCAGCGGCGGTTCCGAGGGCGGTGGGTCCTCCGACCCCACCGCCCCGCTGGACCCGAAGACCAAGGTCACGCTCACGATCGACTGCATGCCCCCCGCGGCGAAGGCGGCCGAGCTCAAGGAGTGGAAGGAGGACGTCGCCGAGTTCAACAAGACGTACCCCAATGTCACCATCGAGGGCCGCTCCACCCCCGGCCAGTGTCTGGAGCCGCCGCGGTTCACCGCGATGCTCAAGGCCAAGTCCCAGCCGGACGTGTTCTACACCTACTTCACCGACCTGCCGCAGGTGCTCTCCGAGAACGGCGCCGCGGACATCACCGCGTACGTCAACGACAAGAGCGTCCCGCTCCTCAAGGACATCGACCCGAACGTCCTCGGCTCCCTCAGGCAGGACGGCAAGCTGTACGGCCTGCCCACCAGCAACTACACGATGGGCCTGCTGGTCAACCGCAAGCTCTTCAAGGACGCCGGCCTCGACCCCGACGCCCCGCCGCGCACCTGGGAGGAGCTCCGCGCCGCCGCCAAGAAGATCGCCGGACTCGGCAACGGCATCGCCGGCTTCGGTGAGTACAGCGCCGGCAACACCGGCGGCTGGCACTTCACCGCCCAGATGTACAGCGTCGGCGGCGAGGTCGTCGACGCGAGCGGCAAGAAGGCCGCCTTCAACAACGAGCTCGGCAAGCAGGTCGCCAAGAACCTCCACGCCATGCGCTGGGAGGACGACAGCATGGGCAAGACCCAGCTGCTCAAATGGGGCGACCTGCAGAAGCAGATAGCCACCGACAAGCTCGGCATGTTCCTCGCCGCCCCCGACGACATCGCGTACATGGTCCAGCAACTCGGCGCGAAGTACGAGAACTTCGGCATGGGGCCCATCCCCGGCGAGAAGAACACCCTGGCCGGTGGCAACAACTACATGATCAAGCAGGGCATCTCCGGCGACAAGATCAAGGCCGCCGTCGCCTGGCTCAACTTCAAGAACCTCACCGTCGGCAAGGGTCAGTTCGACTGGGCACGCACCAAGCGGGACGCCCTCCCCGTCGGCGTCCCGCTTGGTGCGTGC
>NZ_LIPQ01000255.1 GCF_001418135.1 Streptomyces aureus | reverse complement strand
TGCGCCCCGCCGACGTCGGCGCCGACGCCACCCCGCAGGGTCTGGAGGAGTACCTGCGGGCCACCGACGTCGGCCGGCTCCTGGCGGAGGAACGCGCCGTCTACTTCCGTGGCTTCGGGATCACCGCCGACAGCTACGACGGCGCCGCCGACCTGATGCTGGCGAACCGGCTCGCGTACGTCCACGGCAACTCGCCGCGCACCAAGGTCGGCCGCAACCTCTACACCTCCACCGAGTACCCGGCCGAGTTCGAGATCTCCATGCACAACGAGATGTCGTACGCGCACACCTGGCCCTCGCGGATCCTGTTCTTCTGCGACGTGGCGGCGGCCACCGGCGGTGCGACCCCGCTCGTCGACGGCCGGCTCTGGCTGGAGTCCATCGACCCGGAGATCCGAGCGGCCTTCGCCCCCGGCGTCCGCTACACCCAGAACCTCCACGACGGCATGGGCTTCGGCAAGAGCTGGCAGGCCACCTTCGAGACCGAGGACCGGTCCGAGGTCGAGGCGTTCCTCGACAACGCCGAGGCCGAGTGGAGCTGGCAGCCCGACGGCACCCTCCGCGTCACCCAGCTCCGCCGCGCGACGCTGGAGCACCCGGTCACCGGCACGGAGGTCTGGTTCAACCAGGCCGACCAGTGGCACATCGCCGGACTCGGCGACGACGCCGCCGCGCTCGCCGAACTCATCCCCGAGGACGAGCTCCCGCAGAACGCGTTCTTCGCCGACGGCAGCCCCATCCCGGCCGACTACATCACCCACGTCCAGGAGATCGGCATGAAGACCGCCGTGGACGTCGCCTGGGAGGTCGGCGACCTGCTGCTCGTCGACAACGTCGCGGTCGCGCACGGCCGCCGCGCGTTCACCGGGCAGCGCCGGATCCTGGTCGCCATGGCCTGATCCGCGCCCCGCTCCCGTACACGCCTCGAAGGGCCGGCCCGCTCGGGCCGGCCCTTCGAGGCGTTCACGGTGCGGCGGGAACCGTCAGGACGCCCACCGGTCGAGGGCGGCCAGGAAGGCCGGCACGTCGTCCGTGATCCGGCCGGTCGCCGCGAACCGCCGCGACGGCAGCTCGTCGACGACGCCCCGCAGTGTCTCCTCCGTCTCCCGGACGACCGGTGCGAAGTCGAGCCGCAGCAGCTTCGCCACCGCGCCCAGCGTGCTGCGCGGGCCCGCGCCCAGGACCTGTCCGGCGCGGCCCCCGGAGGAGACCGGGGCGTCGCCGCCCCGGTCCACGAAGACCACCAGGTCCACCGGCAGCGGCCGGGCCGGGGCGGGCCCGGCCCCGGGGCGCACCGGGAACAGGTACTCCCGCCCCCGGTGGTCCGCCGGCAGTTCCGAGGCGTGCCCCTCGACCGGTGTCCCGGTGACCCGCTCGATCAGAGCCCGGTCGTCCGGATGCGCCCGGCACTCCCACGCGCCGCTCAGGAACAGCGGGACGACGGCCCGGTCCCCGGTCACGAACACCAGATCCTCCGCGACCACCCGCCAGCCGTGGGCGAAGGCCGCCAGACCGAGGGTGGACTTGCCCGACCCGGACGCCCCGGCGAGCAGCACGGTGAACCCGTCGTCGCGGGTGACGGCCACGCCGTGGATCAGCGCCATCCCGCCGCTCAGCATCAGCGGGGCGATCAGCGCCATCCGCGTCAGCTTGCGCCGGAACGCCTCGTGGCTCGCGGACACCTCCACGAGGGCGCCGGGCGCGCCGCCGGGGAGGGGAGTGTCGTCGGCGCGCGGCGCCCCGTCGGCGCCGTGGGCAGGGTCGGGCGACGCCGTCAGCAGTCCGGCCGTGCCCGAGGCCTCCCGGGCCGGCCAGTGGATCCGCCGGACGTGCCCGCTCTCGCTGTACGCGGCCCAGGGCCCGCCCGGCGCCGGTGGCGGCTCACCGGGCGGAGGGCGGTACGCGTCCACCGCCCGCACCCGCAGCCGGACCGCCCCCGGGCCGGGGAGCGGCCCGGCGCCGCGGGCCAGCGCCTCCGTGAAGACGTCGAGGCCCTCGACCGGGTCGACCGCGTCCCAGAACGACCCCACCGCGCCCGGCGGCACGGCGAACTCCCAGTCCGCCACCACCCGTTCGGAGACCAACCGCCCGGCAGCGGCCGGGCGCGGACGGCCGGGTGCGGCCGGGCTCGCGGCGGACGCACCCGGGGCGGTACGGCCCGGCGCCGCCGGGCCGGGGGCGCTCAGGTCACTTGTCACGGTAGGCGGCCTGCCTCGCCATCGTGTGGAGCTCGGCGGCCCAGTCCGGGTCCAGCACCCCGCGCACCGCGGCCCGCGCGGTCTCGATGCGCTCCGCGATCACCGCCTCCACCCGGTCGCGCACCCCGGTCCGGATGAGCACCTCGTGCAGCCGCTCGGGGTCGGCCCCGGTGAGGTCGTCGCCGACCAGCTCCCGTACCTCGGCCTCGTGGCGCAGCGCGATCGACATCAGCAACGTCATCTTGTGCTGCTTGAAGTCGAGCTGGGCGGGCTTGCCGATCACGTCGGAGCTGCCGAACGCGTCCAGCAGATCGTCCCGGAGCTGGAACGCCTCGCCGAGCGCGAGACCGTACCGCTCGAACGCGGGCTGCAGCTCCTGCGCGCCGGCCAGCTCCGCGCCCATGGCAAGCGGCCGGTAGACCGTGTAGCGGCCCGACTTGAACAGTGCTATCCAGCTCGACAGTTCGGGGTCCGGCACGAACCGGGCGGCGGCCCGTACGTCCAGGAACTGGCCGATCATCAGCTCCGTGCACAGCTCGCCCCAGATCCGCCGGGCGTGCGGCGGACAGTCGACGAGCAGCCGCTCCGCGTACACCAGCGCGAGATCGCCGGCGAGGACGGCGACGCTCTCGCCGTACCTGCGGGGCTCGCCGCGCCAGTCCCGCTCCGTGTGCAGCGTGGAGTGCAGGACGTGCGCGGTGGGCTCGTTGCGTCGCAGCCCCGAGTCGTCCATGACGTCGTCGTGCAGCAGCGCGAAGGTGTGCAGCAGCTCCAGGGCGGCCGCCACGTCGACGACGACCTGCGCCTCCGGGTCGCCGCCGCCGGCGAGATAGCCGGCGACGCAGAAAGCGGGGCGCAGGCGCTTGCCCCCGCTGCCCACCATGCGGCTCACGCAGTCGATCAGTTCGGCCGAATCCGGGTTGAGCGCCGCCCAGGAACGGCGCTCCTCGGCGAGGAATTCGTGAATACGTCGCTCCACCCGCGCCAAGACGCGGTCGCGTGTTTCGCGGGCGGCGACACCAGTGAATTCTTGACTCACCGGGAAGGTAGTGGACATGCGGATCTCCTGATACCGGGTAGACCTCAACATGCTCTTTCTCGCACACCCAGGAGCCCGCGAAAAGAGGCAGCTTGGCGTATAGGCGCTGTCCAGAGGGGTCGGCGTGCGACGGACTACCGTCCTGCGCAGTGTGCAGACGCTGTCTGCGGAGAAATCACTGACCTGTTCTTGCGGTGTGCCGGGAATTACCTGTCGCACACCTGTAGGTGGATGGCGAGGAATCATGGACCAGTCTCAGTCTTTTGCCGACGGCGAGCAGCAGCTTCCGCTGACCGGGGCTCAGGCAGGGGTGTGGTTCGCGCAGGCCGTCGAACCCGACAGCCCGATCTTCCGCGCCGCGGAGTACCTGGAGATCCACGGCGCCCTGGACACCGCGGTCTTCGAGCGGGCGCTGCGGCGGATGACCGCCGAGGCGGACGCCCTGCACATCCGGTTCGTCGACACCGAGGACGGCCCCCGCCAGGTGATCGGCGCCGAGCCCTCCTGGACCCTGCGGACCGTCGACGTCTCCGGCGAGGCCGACCCCCGGCGCGCCGCCGAGGAGTGGATGGGCCGCGACCTGCGCCGCCGCATCGACCTGACCGGCTCGCCGCTGTTCACGTACGCGCTGTTCAAGGCCGCCGAGGACCGCTGGTTCTGGTACCACGCCTACCACCACATCCTGCTCGACGGCGTCGGCGCCGCCCTCCTGGTCCGCCGCGTCGCCGACGTCTACACCGCGCTCGCCGCCGGCGCCGACCCCGGCCCCACGCCCTTCGGCTCGGTCCGCACCCTCCTCGCCGAGGACGCCGCGTACCGCGCCTCCGGGGACCTCGCCGACGACCGGGAGTTCTGGCACGGCCGGTACGCGGACCAGCCCGAGCCGGTCGCCCTCTCCACCCGCCCGCTGAAGCCGTCCGCCGACTTCGTCCGGCGCAGCGCGCACCTGCCCGAGGACGTCCGGCAGGACCTGGTCCGCGCGGCGGAGCGGGCCGGCACCGCCCGCTCCCGCGTCGTCATCGCCGCCACCGTCGCCTACATGCACCGCATGACCGGCCTCACCGACATCGTGCTCGGCCTGCCGGTCACCGCCCGCCCGGGCCCCGAGTCCCGCACCGCGCCCGGCATGGCGGCCAACGTGGTCCCGCTGCGGGTCGCCGTCGACGACGCCACGACCGTCGGCGAACTCCTGGAGCGCACCCGGGTCGCGCTGCGCGGCCTCGTCGCCCACCAGCGCTACCGCGGCGAGGAACTGCGCCGTGACCTGGGCCTGCCCAACGACCACCGCCGCTTCTTCGGTCCGCTGCTCAACGTCGTCCCCTTCGACTACGACCTGAGCTTCGCCGGACTGCGCGCCGACGCGCACAACATGTCGCTGCGGCTCATCGAGGACCTCGCCGTCTCCGTCTACGACCGGGGCAACGGCGGCGGCATCCGCGTCGACTTCGACGCCCACCCGGACCTGTACGCCCCCGCCGAGCTGGCCGCCCACCAGGACCGCTATCTGCGCTTCGTGGGCCGGATCGCCCGCGCGCTCGACGAGCCCGGAACACCGCTCGGCCGGATCGGGCTGCTCGGCGACGAGGAGCGGGACGCGGCCGTCGCCCGTCTCGCCCCCGCGCCCGTGCCCGCCGCCGAAGGCCCCACGCTCGCCGCCCTGTTCGAGCGCCAGGCCCTCGCCTCGCCCGACGCACCCGCCCTCGCGTTCGAGGACACCGTCCTCGACTACGCCGAGCTGAACCGGCGCGCCAACCGGCTCGCCCGGCTGCTCGTCGCCCGCGGCGTCGGACCCGAGGACCGGGTCGCCCTGCTGCTGCCGCGCTCCGCCGAGTTCGTCGTCGCGATCCTCGCCACGGTCAAGGCCGGAGCGGCGTACGTCCCCGTGGACCCGGGCTACCCCGAGGCCCGCATCGCGCACATCCTCGGCGACGCGGCCCCCGTCCGCGTCCTCGTCGACGCCTCCACCGCCGCCGTCGCCGAGGCCGCCGGACGCACCACGCTCGCCCTCGACGACCCCGAAGTAGTCTCCGAGCTGAAGTCGCTGTCCGGCGCCGACCTCGCGGACGCCGACCGCACCGCCCCGCTGACCGCCGCGCACGCCGCGTACGTCATCTACACCTCCGGCTCCACCGGCCGCCCCAAGGGCGTCGTGGTCACCCACGCCGGCCTACCGGGCCTCGCCGACACCTTCGTCCGGCGGCTGGACGTCCGCCCGGGCAGCAGGGTCCTCCAGTTCGCCTCCATGGGCTTCGACGCGATGGTGCCCGAGCTGTGCATGGGCCTGCTCGCCGGCGCGACCTTCGTCCTCGCCCCCGCCGAGCGGCTGCTGCCCGGCGACCCGCTGGCCGCCTTCGCCCGCGAGGCCGGGATCACCCACGCGATCCTGCCGCCGTCGTCGCTGGCCGTCATGGACCCCGCCACCGACCTGCCCCCGGGCATGACCATCCTCATCGCCGGCGAGGCCGCCGGTGAGGAACTGGTCTCCCGCTGGGCGCCCGGCCGGCTCTTCGTCAACGGCTACGGCCCCACCGAGACCACCGTCTGCGCCACCATGAGCGAGGCCCTCGACGGCTCCCGCACACCCCCCATCGGCGACCCCATCGCCGAGACCCGGGTGTACGTCCTCGACAGCGCCCTGCTGCCCGTGCCGCCCGGCGTCACCGGTGAGCTGTACGTCGCCGGCCCGAGCCTCGCCCGCGGCTACCTCGGCCGCTCCGCGCTCACCGCCGAGCGGTTCGTCGCCCACCCCTTCGGGCTGCCCGGTGAACGCATGTACCGCACCGGCGACCTCGTACGCCAACTCCTCGACGGATCTCTGGAGTTCGTCGGACGCGCCGACGAGCAGGTCAAGATCCGCGGCTACCGCGTCGAGCCCGGCGAGGCCGAGGCCGCGCTGCTGCGCCTGCCCACCGTGGCCCAGGCCGCCGTGACCGTACGCCGGTCCGCCGACGGAACCCCCGCCCTCGCCGGGTACGTCGTCCCCACGACCCGGGGCGCCGGACTCGACCCGGCCGCCGTCCGCGACGCCCTCGCCGAGGTCCTGCCCGGCTACCTCGTCCCCGCGACCGTCACCGTCGTCGACGCCATCCCCGTCACCCCCAACGGCAAGGTCGACCACAAGGCCCTGCCCGAGCCGGGCCCCGCCGCGGCCGGTGCGGGCCGGGAGCCGCGCACCCCGCTCGAACACGCCCTCGCCGCCCTGTTCGCCGACGCCCTCGGCCGCGACGCCGTCCTCGCCGACGACGACTTCTTCGCGCTGGGCGGCCACTCCCTCATGGCCGCCCGGCTCGCCCGCCGGATCTCCGCCGAACTCGGCCGGGACTGCGGTGTCGAGGCCCTCTTCGCCGCGCCCACCGTCCGCCGGCTGGCCGGCCGCCTCGAAGGCGCGACCGCCGAGCGCCCCGCTCTCATCCCCGTGCCCCGCGACGGCGACCTCGCCCTCTCCTACGCCCAGCAGCGGCTGTGGTTCCTCGACCAGCTCGAAGGGCCCAGCGCCGCGTACAACATCCCGCTCGTGCTCACCCTCGACGGCACGCTCGACCGGCCCGCGCTCGCCGCCGCGCTCGGCGACCTCACCGACCGCCACGAGATCCTGCGCACCGTCTACCGCGAGACCGACGGCGTCGCCGCCCAGCACATCCTGCCCCCCGGCGGCGCACCCGCGCTCACCGTCCGCGCGGCGAGCGACGACACCCTGGACGCCGAGCTGTCCGCCGCCGTCGCCCACCGCTTCGAGCTCGCCGGAGAACCCCCGCTGCGGGCCACCCTGTTCTCCCTCGCCCCCGACCGGCACGTCCTGCTGCTCCTGCTCCACCACATAGCCGCCGACGCGGGCTCCCTCGCCCCGCTGCTCGGCGACCTCACCGACGCCTACACGGCCCGCCGCGCCGGACACGCCCCCGCACAGGCCCCGCTCGCCGTCCAGTACGCCGACTACGCCGCCTGGCAGCGGCGCGCCCTCGGCGACGAGAGCGACCCCGACAGCGCCGCCGCCCGCCAGATCGCCTTCTGGAAGCGGCAGCTCGACGGCCTGCCCGACCACCTCGACCTGCCCGCCGACCACCCCCGCGGCGCCGGCTCGGCAGCCCCCGCGGACCTGGTCGCACTCGACCTCGACGCGGCCGCCCACCGCCGCCTCGCCGAGCTCGCCCGTGCCACCGGCGCCAGCACCTTCATGGTCGTCCAGGCCCTCGTCGCCACCCTGCTGACCCGGCACGGCGCCGGAACCGACATCGCCCTCGGCACGCCCGTCACCGGTCGCCCCGAGGACTGCCTGGACGCCCTCGTCGGCTTCTTCACCAACACCCTCGTGCTGCGCACCGACACCTCCGGCGACCCCACCTTCGCCGAACTCCTCGCCCGCGTCCGCACGAGCAACCTCGACGCCTACGCCCACCAGGAACTTCCCTTCGAGCGGCTGGTCGAGGTGCTCAACCCGGCCCGCTCCACCTCCCACCACCCGCTGTTCCAGGTCATGATCTCCATGGACAGCTCGGAGCGGTCACTGCCCGCCACCGACGGGCTCGCGCTCGGCCTGGTCGACGTGCCCACCGGCGCCGCCAAGTTCGACCTGTCCTTCAACATCCGCGAGCACCGCGCACCCGGCGGCGACGAGGCCGGTCTGCTCGTCGCCCTGGAGTTCCGCACCGACCTCTTCGACCGCACCACCGCCGAAGCGTTCCTGGCCCGCTTCGCCCGCCTCGCCGAAGCCGCCACGGCGGCCCCCGGCACCCGCATCGGCAGCGCCCCGCTCCTCTCGGACGAGGAGGTCCACCGGCTCCTCGTCGCGTGGAACGACACCGCCGCGCCGGAGACCATGACCGACGCCGTCGCCCGCGTCCGCGCCGTCGCCGCCGAACACCCCGAGGCCGTCGCCGTCACCGACGACCACGGCGACGTCACGTACGCCGAACTCATGGACCGCGTCGACCGGCTCGCCGCCCGGCTGCGCGCCCGCGGCGTCCGGCAGGACACCGTCGTCGCCGTCCTCGCCGACCGGGGCGCCGCCGCGGTCACCGCCTTCCTCGGCATCCAGGCCGCGTCCGCCGCCTACCTCCCGCTGGACACCCGTGCCCCGCACGAGCGGTCCGCCTCCCTGCTCGGCGACGCCTCCGCGGCCTGGCTGCTCACCGGGCCCGGCCACGAGGAGACCGCCGCCGCCGTCGTCGCCGCAACCGGCGCGAAGGCCCTGCCGGTCGACGACCCGGCCGACCCCGCCCCGGCAACCGACGCCACCGCACCGGCCGGCGACCAGCTCGCGTACGTCATCTTCACCTCCGGCTCGACCGGCCGCCCCAAGGGCGCGATGGTGCACCACCGGGGCATGAACAACCACCTGCTCGCCAAGGTCGACGACCTCGCCCTGACCGGCGCCGACACCGTCGTCCTGAACGCACCCCTCACCTTCGACGTCTCCGTCTGGCAGATGATCGCCCCGCTGCTCACCGGCGGCCGCGTCCTCGCCGTGAACCAGCTCCTCGCCGCCGACCCGCTGGGCCTGTTCCGGCTCGTCGGCCACGACGAGGTCACCGTCCTTGAGGTCGTCCCCTCGCTGCTGCGCGCCGCCCTGGACATCTGGGACGAGGGCGCCGAGGTCCCCGCCCTGCCCACCCTGCGCCATCTCGTCGTCACCGGCGAGGAACTTCCCGCCGACCTGTGCCGCCGCTGGTTCGCCCGCTTCCCCGGCATCCCCATGATGAACGCGTACGGGCCCACCGAGTGCTCCGACGACGTCACCCACGCCGTCATCACCCCCGACACCCTCGACGAGCGGCGGACCACCGCCCCCATCGGCCACGCCGTGCGCAACACCACCCTCTACGTCCTCAGCGACGAGAGGCAACTCGTCCCGCCCGGCACCCCCGGCGACCTGTACGTGGCCGGCGTCGGCGTCGGCCACGGCTACCTCGGCGACCCCGAACGCACCGCCGCCGCGTTCGTCCCCGACCCGTTCGCCGACGACGGCAGCCTCATGTACCGCACCGGTGACCTCGTCCGCCACCGCCCCGACGGGCAGCTGGAGTTCATCGGCCGACGCGACGCCCAGGTCAAGATCCGCGGCCAGCGCATCGAACTCGGCGAGGTCGAGGCCCATCTGCGGGCCCTGCCCGGCGTCACCGCCGCCGCCGCCGCGGCCGTCCCCGGTCCCGGCGGACACCGCCACCTCGTCGGCTACGTCGTCGGCGCCGACGACGTCCGCGGCCTGCGCGAGGCCCTCGCCGCCGCACTGCCCGAACACCTCGTCCCCGCCGTCCTCGTCGCCCTGCCCGCGATGCCGCTCACCCCGAACGGCAAGACCGACCGGAAGGCCCTGCCCGCCCCCGACTTCACCACCGTCGAACGCCGCGCCCCGCGCACCCCCCAGGAGGAGATCCTGTGCGGCGTCTTCGCCGACATGCTCGGCCTCGACCGGATCGGCGTCGACGACGACTTCTTCGCCCTCGGCGGCCACTCCCTCCTCGCCACCCGCCTCGTCGCCCGGATCCGCGCCGCCCTCGACGCGGACCTGGAGGTCGCCGCGCTCTTCGAGACGCCGACCGTCGCCGGCCTGGCCGCCCGGCTCGCCGACGCGGGACCCGCCCGCGGCGCCGTCACCCGCCGCGTACGCCCCGACAGGCTGCCGCTGTCGTACGCCCAGCGCGGCCTGTGGTTCCTCAACCGGATGGACCCGGCCGACGGCACCTACAACATCCCCCTGGTACTGCGGCTCTCCGGCCCGCTCGACCACGACGCCCTGCGCCGCGCCCTCGCCGACGTCGCCGGCCGGCACGAGAGCCTGCGCACCGTCTTCCCCGAGACCGACGGCGTCCCCCGCCAGCTCGTCCTCGACCC
Organism: Streptomyces aureus; assembly: GCF_001418135.1. Taxonomy (GTDB): domain Bacteria; phylum Actinomycetota; class Actinomycetes; order Streptomycetales; family Streptomycetaceae; genus Streptomyces; species Streptomyces aureus_A. The sequence goes on along the minus strand of NZ_LIPQ01000255.1, from coordinate 1,221 downwards.
GGAGCAGGCCCGCCCCGTCCTCGACGTCGTCGAAGCCGCCGGACGCGACGCCGACGCCCTCGTCGCCGAAACGGTCGGCCGCGGCTTCGACATCACCCGCGAGGCCCCGCTGCGCGCCCGGCTCGTCGCCGTCGGCCCCGAGACGCACGTCCTCGTCGTCGTCGTCCACCACATCGCCGGTGACGGCTGGTCCACCGCGCCGCTCGCCCGCGACCTCAGCCTCGCCTACGCCGCCGCCCTCGAAGGCCGTGCCCCCGACTGGCCCCCGCTGCCCGTCCAGTACGCCGACCACACCCTGTGGCAGCGCGACCGCCTCGGCGAGGAGAGCGACCCGGACAGCGTCGTCTCCGCCCAGATCGCCTACTGGAAGGACGCCCTCGCGGGCCTCCCCGAGGAGCTCGCGCTCCCGACCGACCGCCCCCGGCCCGCGCTGCCCAGCCACCGCGGCGGCCTCGTGCCCTTCCACCTCGGCCCCGAGACCCACCGCGCGCTGCTGAGCCTCGCCCGCACCCACGGCGTCACCCCGTTCATGGTGCTGCACGCCGCGCTCGCCGCCCTCCTCACCCGCCTCGGCGCCGGCACCGACATCCCGATCGGCGGCTCGGTCGTCGGCCGGGGCGACGAGGCCCTCGACGACGTGGTCGGCTTCTTCGTCAACTCCCTGGTGCTGCGCACCGACACCTCCGGCGACCCCACCTTCGCCGAACTCCTGGAGCGCACCCGCACCGCCGACATCGCCGCCTTCGCCCACCAGGACCTGCCGTTCGAACGGCTCGTGGAGGCGCTCAACCCGCGCCGCTCGCTCAACCGCCACCCGCTGTTCCAGATCAAGCTCGTCCTGCAGAACCTCGACCGCCCCGAGGTCGACTTCCCCGGCCTGCGCGCCGACGTCGCCCGGATCGACCCCGACATGGCCAAGTTCGACCTGCTCCTCTCCGTCGCCGAACGGTACGACGAGCACGGCGAACCGCAGGGCGTCGAGGCCGCCGCCGGCTACTCCGCCGACCTCTTCGACCGGCCCACCGTCGAGGCGCTCGCCGGCCGGTTCGTCCGGCTCCTCGAATCCGCCCTGAGCGACCCGCACCGGCCGCTCGCCCGGCTCGCCGTCATGGACGGCAGCGAGCGGCACGACCTGCTCGTCACCCGCAACGCCACCGACCACGACACCCCCGACGCCACCCTCCCGCAGCTCTTCGAGGCCCAGGCCGCCCGCACCCCGGA
>NZ_LIPQ01000254.1 GCF_001418135.1 Streptomyces aureus | reverse complement strand
CCCAGGAGACGACCGCCGCGCCCAGGACGGTCATCAGTGTGTGCAGCGCGGGGAGCAGCGACTGGAGGACGTAGGTAAGCGCACCCACCACGGACCCGGCCGTGACGCCCTGGCGGAGAAGCCACGGCGTCGTGACGAGCAGCAGGAGGACCGGCAGCTGTCCGGCCGTCGCCACCGAGAACGTGCGGACGGACGCCCAGCGGGCCAGGGCGCGCTGGGCGGCGGCCGCCGCGTCGACGGCCCGGCGGTTCTGCGCGGCGGTCGTCTCCTGGGCCCCGCAGGCCACGATGTCCCGCAGTGCGGTGCGGGTGATCTCGGCGCGCCGGCCGACGGCCTCATCCGCGTCGAGGTACCGGTGCTGGACCCGCGCCATGGGCCGCAGGGAGGCCGTGAACAGAGCGAGGCCCAGGACCAGGGGCGGAAGTACGACGAGGAGGAACTGCGGCGCGAGCGACAGCATGCCGACGAGGGCCCCCGCGGCGACGAAGACGAAGGAGCGGGTGGCGAGCACCAGTCCGGCGAAGCTGTCCCGGGCGATCTCGGGCTGACTCGTCAGCCGGGACACCGCTGTGGCGTCCACGCCCCCGCCCCGGCCCGCGGTCGTGGCGGTGCGCAGGGCGCGTACCACCGACCCCCGTACGAGCTGGTCGCGCAGTGGTTCCGTGAGGTGGGGGAGCTGGGCGAAGACGCCCCGGACGACGGGAGCGCCGAGCAGGATGGCCACGGCGGCCCCCGCCAGCCAGAGGAGCCCGGTCGAGGGTGCGGCCCTCAGGAATCCGTCGTCGAGGGAGCGGGCCACGCAGTAGCCGCCGAGGAACGTCTGCGCGGATTCGGCGGCCGACCAGGCCGCCAGCTTCGCCAGGACGCGTTTGCGGCGGACGAGGAGGGACCGGAGCGAGGCCGTGACGCGCCGGGTCGAGTCCGTTTCGTCGGAGGCGGCGGCCGGTGCAGGACAGGTGACGCTCCCGGGCGCGCCCGTCTCGCCGTGGGCGGCAGCCGGTGCCGGACGGGTGATGGGCTGCGCCGAGTCCGTTACGTCGGAGGCGGCAGCCGGTGCCGGACGGGTGATGCGCTGTGCCGAGCCCGTTTCGTCGGCGGCGGCCGCGGGTGCCGGACGGTCCGTCGCCTTCGCCTTCGGCATGGTCGGTTCCTTCGCCCGCCCTGGGCCCGGAGCGGGCGTCACTCGCCCGCTCCCGTCCCCGGGACGACCGACGACGGCAGAGCGCCGGAGCCGGCAGTCTCCGTGGAATCCGGCCCGGTGGACCAGCGCGGGGCGTCCGCAGGCCGGGCCTCCGCGGTGAACACCGCGCGGTACTCCGGTTCCTCCCAGAGCAGGCTGTGCGGTCCGGACCTCCGCACGCGGCCCGCCTCCATCCAGACGACCAGGTCCGCCCGGGCGGCCGTGGACACCCGGTGGGCCACGATCAGCCTGGTGCACGCCCGTGACGGTGTGGCGAGGGCGGTCTCCACCTGACGTTCGGTGGCCGTGTCGAGGCTCGACGTCGCGTCGTCGAGGATCATGAGACGGCCCCGGCCGATGAACGCCCGTGCCAGACCGAGGCGTTGGGCCTCGCCGCCGGAGAGCGGGGCGTCGTCCACCGGGGTCTCGTAGCCCAGCGGCAGCAGTCGGACGAAGGTGTCGGCACAGGCGGCCGTCGCGGCGTCCCGGACGCTCGTCGGCGTGGCCGGGCTCCGGGCGGGCCCGGTCCCGGCGGCCAGCGCGGCGCCGATCGTGGGGGTGGCCCCGCCGTCGAAGACGGGACGCGCGAAGGCGTACGCGGTCGCCCCGCGCAGCTCCGACCGGGACAGTTCCGCCAGGTCGACTCCGTCCAGGCGGACGCTCCCGGCGTCCGGGTCGGTCAGCCGGCCCGCGACGGCGGCCAGGGTCGATTTGCCCGCTCCGGACCGGCCCACGACGGCGACCGTCGACCCGCCGCCGATCGTGAGCGTCACGTCCGAGATCAGGGGGACGCCGCCGCGCGTCACCCGCACTCCCCGCAGTTCCAGGTCCCCGGGCGTGTCGGGTGGCAGGACCGCGGAGCCGTGCGACATCGGCGCCAGATCGGCGAGTTCGGCGGTGCGGCGTGCCGCGCTGCGGGCTCGGACCAGGGTGCCGAGTGGTGCCGCGATGCCTCCGATCCCGGCGGCGAGCGCCGCGTACCGCGAGGCGGCGAGCAGCCCGCCCACGCTGACCTCGCCGGCGGCGAGAGCGACTCCCGCGACCGCGACGACGGCCGTGGTGAGCAGGGGCAGGAGGACGCCGCTGCGGGCCACGGCGCGGCCGTGGACGAGCCACATGCGGGTGCCGTGCCGTGTCATGTCCGGCAGCGGGGCGAGGATGCGCTCCTCCTCGTGCCGCGCTGTGTCGGCGGCGGCGATGGTACGCGCGCCGCCGAGTGCTTCGGCCAGTCGGGCGGCGACGGCGCCCTGCGCCCGCTGGTAGTGGCCGACCGAGTCGGAGGACTGGGTGGCGAACGCGCGGAGCAGCAGCAGGAGCAGGGGCAGACCGGCCACGAAGACGGCGGCGGTCCAGGGGTGGATGAGGACCAGGGCGACGAGTGCGCCGATCGGCACGAGCGCTGACGACACCGAGGTCGCGAGGGCCGCCGGGGCCGTGCCGCTGTCGGTGGCGTTGACGCACAGCCGGGCGGCGACGTCGCCGCCCGAGTGGGGTGCCGCTCGGTGGGGCGCGGTGCCGAGTAGACCGCCCAGGGCGCGCAGCCGGATCCAGGCGGTGGCGCGGGCGTTGGCGAGCTGCGTCAGAAGCACCGAACCGGTCTCCAGGAGCACTTCGGCCGCGAGCAGTACGGCGGTCCACAGCAGCCACGTTCCCGCTCCCGGCCGGTCACGTAGCAGCACGTCCAGGGTCCTGCCGGCGAGCGCGGGTACGGCGAGCGAGCAGGCCGCGCCGGCGACCGAGCAGAGCAGCAGCGCCGCTGTGGTGCCCGCGGTGTGCCGTACGGAGCCGCGGAGCAGCCGGTCGGAACCGGTCGGCGAGGCCATCCGACCTCCTCTCTTCCCCTCCGGGAGCGACGTTCCCGCCGGGCCGCCGGTCCGGCCCCGACGGCCGGAGCCCCGGGAGCAGCGCTCCCGGGGCCCCGTGACTCCTCACCGGCGCTCGGGGCGCCGTGCGGGAAGCCGGATCGGGTCAGTTACAGGTCGTGACGCTGAGGCTGCTGTCACCGCAGAGGAGGAGGCTCGCGCGGCTGCCGGTCTCGACATCGCCGATGGCCTCGTCCTTGGGGGTCTCCAGCGACTGAAGGTCGAAGAGGTTCATGATCGTTTCCTTTCGTAGGGGACGGGTGGTGCGGGGCGACCCCGTCACGGGGCCGGTTCGTGGGGCCGCGGGAGCGGCGGAAGGAACGGCAGGTGGGCCGGGCGGTCGCCCAGGGCCGAGGAGAGGGCGAGCAGGACGCCCGCCGTACCGGTGGAGAGGTCCATGGAGAGGCGCATCATCTGCTCGCCGGGGAAGGCGAGTCGGCCCTGGTAGGACATGGCGTGCCAGCTCAGGCAGCCGATCTGGCGGTGTACGTCCTCCGGTGTCGTGCCGGGCCCGCGGACGTTCGTACGGGCGAGGTGGAGCACCATTCCGGCGACGCCCCGGAAGAGACCGGGCTGGGCGTAGAAGGTGGCCTGCGCCGCCCGCACGATCTCGCGGCGCGCCCGGTCCAGGGCGTCGTCGCGCCGGTGGATCAGGTAGTCGTCGATCACCATGCCGATGCCCACGCTGCCCGCGCCGAGGTACGGCATCGTGCGCCAGCCCTCGTCGACCTGCAGGGTCCCGGAGGCACCGCGGACGCAGCGGCTCAGGTCGTCGTGGAGCGCCTCGGCGGCGCGGTCGAGGAGGGAGGTGTCCCGGGTGCGCTCAAAGAGCCGTACGAACAGCAGGGCCCGTCCGGCGGAGCCGTGCAGGAGTCCGGTGCGCACCTTGCCTGCCGCCCCTGCCGCCCCTGCCGCTCCCGCCGGTCGTCCGCCAGCCCGGAGCGGGCGGGCGGACAGCTCGGCGCAGCGCAGGGCCGCCGCGTGGAGGCCACTCTCACCGGTGGCGGTGGCCAGGGCGTCCAGGGCGAGGCCGACACCGGCCGTCCCTCCGTACAGGTCGGCGGCGAGGCCCTCGTGGTCCTGTTCGGCGACGAGTGAGGCAAGTTCGAGCGCGGCAGCCGTGTGCCCGAGCCGTTCGAGGGTCCACGCGACACCGGCGAGCCCGTCGTAGAAGCCGAGCGGTGTGCCGGAGTCGGGCTGTTTGGCGTGCCGCAGGAGCTTGTCCTCGGCCTCCGGACATCGGGGTGCCCCGCTCTCGTGCAGGGCGTGGAGCACTCCGGCGGTGCCGTGTCCGAAGCTCATGCCCCCGCCGGCGGTGGCGAACTGCGCGATGTCCCCGGGGAAGAAACGATCCTCCCTTTCGGGCGTCGCCGACGCCAGGATCGCGCCCACCATGGAGTCACGGCTGTTCGGCCAGTCGACCGGCTCCGTGGGCAGGAACCGGGAGCGGTCCGCTGGACGGTCGGGCGCCCGCGAGCTCCCGCCGCACCGGCCACCGGCCGGGTCGCGCGTGATCTCCCGAACCGCCTCGGCCAGGAAACCGGGGGGCAGCGGGAACCGCGCCGCGGCGGTCTCCGCCAAGTGCGCGGCCTTGCCCCGGTCCACCGCGAGCAGACTCGTGAGCGGGATGAACAGCGCGATCCGGAGGCACGCGAGGGCGTACCGGTCCACATCGAACCCCCGCCGGTCGGCGGGCGCCACGAACGCCGGGTTGGCGACGGTCTGACGACCGCCCTCCGAGGCGGGCTGGGCCGCCTCGAAGTCCAGCAGCACCACCGAGGACTCGTCCTCGGACACCATGATGTTGAACAGATGCAGGTCGTTGAAGACGATCCCGCGTGCGTGCACCGCGGCCACGGCCCGCTCGACGAGCCCGTGGATGCGCAGCGCCCACTCCGTGTACTCGGCGAGCCGCTCCGCCGGCGGATCGGCGTCCATCAGCGGATGCCTCCGCGCGAAGAAGGTGTTGAGCGGCTTGCCCTCCACGAACTCCAGCGCCAGGAAGTGGTGGTCGCCCACCGTGAAGCTGTCGAGGACCTCCGGCGTGCAGGCGAGCCCCGAGAGCCGTTCCAGCGCCTCGCGTTCGCGGTGCAGCCGCGTCACGGCGTCCGCGCCGTCGGCGGCGAGGCCGGCGTACGGCCGCGCCTCCTTCAGGACGACCCGCCGCCCGGTCCGCCGGTCCCGGGCCTCGTACACTCCACCGCCGTTGGAGAAGTGCAGGGCCTTCTCGATGTCGTACGGCATGTCCTGGACGGTCACCGAGGCCCTGGCCTCCAGGTGCGGACGCAGGAAGGCGGGGGGAGTCACCCAGGCGGGCACGTGGAAGACGGGATCGCGCCGGTCGGGTACGAGCGTGCCCGACCCGTCCTCGACGGCCGGCCGCAGCTCCCCGTGCTCGTCGTAGCAGTGGCGGAGGGTGAAGCTGCCGTACCGCAGGTGCACGGGGCCCCGGCCCCAGCGCAGATCGCTGAGGATGTACGGACCCGGCCGGCCCTCCAGCAGCCCCGCCAGATCGGTGGCCACGCGCTCGCACTGCTCGTCGTCGGCCGGATACACGGTGATGAACTTGCCGCTCGCCGAGCGGTCCGCGTACTTGGCGTTGCGCTGGTGCAGCAGGTAGCGGCTGGGGACGAACTTGAAGGCCACGTCGTGTCCCAGACAGTACTCGCGGACCGTGGCGAGGATCGCCTCCGCGTTGTCGAGACAGGCCGAGACGTGGATCTTCCAGCCCTGCGACGGGAGCGCGTGGTCCAGGGGGCGCAGGGCGAGCCAGTCGCCCGTACGGTGGGATGTCCAGCCCTCGGGTACGGGGAGGGTGGCCGCCCGGTAGAGCGAGTCGCCCGCTCCCTCGGCGAAGACCAGACGGTGCGGCGCGTCGTAGAAGTGACGGTCGGCGTCGCAGAACACCGCGTACCCCTTGTTCACTGCGCACTCCCTCGGTCGGTGACGGACACGACGCTGTCACGTCCCCCGAGGCCCCCGACAGTCGCCGCTGTCACCTTCCACCTATGCGGAACGCACAGGTAACAACAGCCCCGCGCATGCCTCCGGTTCGCACGACCGGCGCCGCTCCTGGCGACCGCGGGCGGTGGCGCGGCCGTGGGCCGCGCGGTTCAGGGCGCGGTGCGACGGCCCGTCAGGCCGTGGGCGGTGGCCCGTCGACCAGGGCCCGCGCCGCGGCGTACTCCTCGCGGGCGGCCTGTTCCGCGACGTCCAGATAGCCGTACGCGTCGGCTCCGACCGGGATGCGCAGGGGCGTGGGGCTCGCAGTGTCGACGATGGCCAGGACCCGTGCCGCGTAGTCGTCGGGACGTCCGGTCTCGGGGCTGTCGGCGAGTCCGCGCGCGCCTTCGAGCATCTCGCGGTTGGTCACGTCGTAGGCGGGAACCCGGTGGGCGGCTTCCGTCATGGCGGTGCCGTAGCGGGTGGCGAACATGCCGGGTTCGACGACCGTGACACGGATGCCGTGCGGGGCCGCCTCCACCGCGAGAGCCTCGCTCATGCCTTCCAGCGCGTGCTTGGCGGCCACATAGGCGCCGAGGCCCGGGAAGGCCATCCGGCCGACGACGGAGGAGACGTTGAGGATGTGGCCGTGCCCCTGGGCCCGCATCAGGGGCAGGGCGAGCCGCGTGAGTCTCCAGGGCCCGACGACCAGGATCTCCAGCTGCTCCCGGAGTTCGGCGTCGGAGACCTCCTCGACCGCGCCGAACAGACCGACGCCGGCGTTGTTGACGAGGACGTCGATGCCTCCCAGGCGGTCCACGGCCGTCCGGACGGCCTCCTGGCAGGAGGCCGGGTCCCGCAGCTCCAGCGGCACCGGGACGATCCTTCCGGGCCATGCGGCGGTGAGGTCCTCCAGGTCCGCGGTCTTGCGGGCGGTGACCACGAGTTCGTGCCCCGCCCGTGCCGCCGCGGCGGCCAATGCCCTTCCGAGGCCTGAAGAGCACCCCGTGATCAACCAGCGCCTGCCCATGGATCCCCCCGTATGGATCGCCGAAGTGGTGACGCGCGAACGGTCCTGCCCTCTGGCGCCGCCGGACACGCAGCGTCCCGTCCGCGGCGGGCGGGACGGGACGCGGTTCATCGTGGAGGCGAGATCCGGCCGCGGCCATCCCTCACGCAGGGGCGCGCGGGCGCACGGACGGGCGCAGTGGCGCCCGCTCCCCGACCCCTCCGATGCCGCGAACCACCCGCGACGGGGCAGAGAGCTCACGTCCCCCGGAAGCACCCGGAAGGTGCCCTCCACCGCCCGAACGCGGACGCCCGAAAGCGACCGGCCGCCCGCGTCGGCCGAATGCGCGGACATCACAGGGATGCCCCGGGGCATCCGGGGCAGCCGTACCCCGAGGTCCCCACGCGGCGGCCGCACGGCCGCGACGTGCGGAGGCGAAAGCGCCCAGACCGGAGGGTCCGCACTGGGCGGGGCGAAGGGCGGCACACCGCTCGTCGACGAAAAGGCGGACGGCACAAGGCGGCAACGGAACAGACAGGGAGAACCGAGATGCAGGTCCGTCCGTGGCGCGTCCAACCCGACAACCGGCTGACGGCTCACGCGGTCGCCGGCCGGTATCGGCTCGACGCCCTGCTGGGGAGAGGGGGAGCAGCCGACGTCTACGAAGCCGTGGACCTCCGGCTGCGCAGGCCCGTCGCGGTGAAGGTCTTCCGCCAAGGCGACACCCGGACGGAGGTGCACTCCGACAACGAGGGACGTCTCCTGGCCCAGCTGCAGCATCCCGGTGTGGTGACCCTCTTCGACTCCGGTCGCGATGAAGGCCGTCCCTTCCTGGTGATGGAGCTCGTCAGAGGGACGACCCTGCGCCGGCGCCTCGCCCGCTCCGCGCTCTCGGTGACCGAGACCTGCCGCATGGGCGTCGCGCTGTCCTCCGTACTAGCGCATGTGCACGGAGCAGGAATAGTCCACCGTGACGTCAAGCCGTCGAACATCCTCCTGGATGGGACCGACGCCCCGCGCCTGACGGATTTCGGAATCTCCCGCCGTTTCGCCACCGCCGACGACCCCACGGCCGCGTCCGACGACGCCGCGAGCAGCGGGGCCGCCCCGGCCACCGACGGCGGGGACATCCTCATGGGGACGGCTTGCTACATGGCACCGGAACAGGCACTCGGCCGGACCACGGGGCCGAGGGCCGACGTCTACAGCCTCGGACTCGTACTCCTGGAGGCCCTCAAGGGCGAACGGGAGTACGGCGGCCCGCCCCTGGAGGCGGCGCTCGCACGGCTGCACCGTCCGCCGGAGCTACCCGACGGACTGCCCCCGGAACTCGGCAAGCTGTTGACGGCCATGACAGCGCACGAGGCCTCCAACCGACCCGACGCCCGCACCTGCCAGAAGGCACTGGCCGCGCTGCCGATCCCCGCCGCGTGCGACGCCCCGCACGCCGCACAGTCGGCGACGGCGCCCGGGAACCCCTCCGGAGTCCGCCGCTCGTCCGGTACGCTCCCGAGCGGCCGGACCACGCCCACGAAGGCGGAGCCGAGGACCAGGTCGCCCCACCGCCCGGGACGACTGCTCGCCAAGAGCGCGGCCCTGGCCGCCCTCGGAGTCACGCTGACGGGCTCCATCGGCGCCGCCCCCGTCGGGAGCCGGAGTGCCGTGGACCCGCTGTCCCACCTCCGCATGACCACCCAGCAGATACCGGACGCGGCGCAGGCGATGGAGCCCTGAGCCCGCCGCTCCCGCACGCTTCTGTTCGCGAAGCGCCGGCCGGGGAGGGGTGCATCCGAGCAGGGCCGGAGGGCAGAAGCTCAGGTGTCCGAGTGGCGCGATCGTGGCAGGGAGCCCTGGTGTCTGAAGTGGCCAACCGAGTGACCGCACATGGCGGAAGGGCGTGGGCCGCCCTGATCGGCTTCTTGCTGGCGGTGTACGCCGTTGCGGCGGTGGGTGCCCTCGCCTCCGCGGATGCGGCGACGGTCTACACGTCACTGGACTTGCCGGCCTGGGCTCCTCCCGCCTGGCTCTTCGGCCCTGTCTGGACCGTCCTCTACGCCACTATCGGTGCTGCCGCATGGTTGGTTTGGCGGCGACAGGCCGCACCGGACAGGAAGCCGGCGATCGCGTGGTGGACTGTGCAACTGGCCCTCAACCTCGGCTGGACCCCTCTCTTCTTCGGACTGGGCGAATACGGCGCCGCTCTCATCGAAATCCTCCTCCTGGTGGCCGCGACGAGCGTCACGATCGTGTTCTTCAGCCGCGTGTCCAAAGTTGCCGCGCTCCTGCTCGTGCCCTACCTGGGCTGGGTGTGCTTCGCCACGGCGCTCAACGCGGCGATCTGGACTGCGAATGGCTGACGGGCGCCGGCCGCCCCAGCTGAAGGCACCCCCTGGGCATCCCGCCCCAGCAAGGCGGGTCGCCCCGAGCTGGAAGCGGTGCCGCGAGCGAGACCATCCGTATCCAGGCAGCCTGGTCCTCGAGATCACGAGCACCACAATCGACCCGCCGATCTTGAGAGGCCTCATGCGCCCGGCGTATCCAGCCTGATCGCTGTGCGTCTCGATACGGGCGACAGGTTGCTTGTGGGCTGCGTCGGCCCGTAGGCGAGGGCGACGTCAGGTTCCGCCCTCATCGGGGTGTCGACGGCCGCGAAGTCCGCATCGGATGGGGAAGTCCTGCTGAGAACCAAGACGGGCATGCGGTTCGCCTTGCCGAGGCCACAGCGCTCAAGGGACTCCAGCGTCAGACGTACGACGCTGTCGGCGAGAGTGGACGCGTACTGCGGCGAGGCGTGCCTCGTCGTGGCTGGACTGTGCCCTTGGCCCGGCAGCCCGCTGCTGTTCAGCGCAGGAGGGCGGTGAGGAGGTCTGTGCCGAGTGTCGCGATGTGTGTGTGGTCGAGGGTGTAGTGGACGTAGCGCCCGCGCCGCTGGGCGGTGAGGAGGCCTGCGTGACGTAGGACGGTGAGGTGGCGGGAGACTTCCGGGGGAGAGAGCTTCCAGGCGTGGGCGAGTTCGCTGTTGGTGTGCGGGCCGCGGGCGAGGGTGCGGAGCAGCCGCAGACGTACGGGGTGTGCCAGTGCTTCGAGTCGAAGCGCAACGGTTTCCTGCGGCACGGGCTGTGACGGGCTTGGTCCGGTCGCCGGGTACTGCACGACCGGCCGCCGTCCCGGCGCGTGGATGACCACCAGGTGAGGGCGGCCGTAGGCGCTCGGGATGAAGGTGACGCCGCGGTCGTGGGCGGTGGTTGTGTTGTCCTGCAGTTGGTCCACGAGGATGCTGCCGCCGTCCGGTGCCAGGGTGACCGCGCTGGAGACGGAGCCGAGAGCTGCCTCGATCCCGTGTCGTTTCAGCAGGTCGTTCTTCAGCCGCAGGTCGGTGGCGAGTTCCATGGCGACGGCGGTCCAGGCGGTGTCGAAGAATGCCTCGGCGCACTGTTCGAGGGTGCGGCGTACCCGCGCTCGTACGGCGGTCGGGTCCGCGAGGAGCCGTTCCGCGAAGGCTTCTTGGAGTGCCCCTCGGGCTTGGGCGAGGTCCAGAGCGTGCTCACGGGCGGCTCGGTCGGCGAGTGGTGACGCTGCTGGAAAGTGGATGCGATTGTTGCCGCATGTGGTGGTGAGCGCGGTGGCGACGTAGGTTTCGTCGTCGATCCGGTCCAGGTCGTCGAGCTCTGCTGTGAGGGTGCGTCGGGGTCGGGCGGGGACGAGGAAGTCGGCTCGCGAGGAGCGCCAGAGGAACTGCGCTTCTCTCAGTTGCCGGGCCAGTTCGGACGGCATTGCGGCCCAGACGTCGTCGGCCCAGTCGGCCAGCTGCGGGTGGTGTGCGGGTTCGGCCAGGACGTGCAGCATCGCGGTCAGCTCGGCCAGCGGGGAGGCGGCGAACCACAGCCGTCCGGCGGGCAGTCCGGTGATGTCGATGCGCAGCGTCATCCCTCCATCATCAAGGGCCGTGCGGCCGATGACGCCGCCGGTTGACAGTGTGCGTCAACCGGCGTGCCGCATCGCCGGCCCGGCATCAGCTTGGGCGCCATGGCAACCACCGCTCAGATCCGTCCCCGCGCTCTCCTGCATGCGTCCGGAGGCCCCCGCTACGCCGTCGCTCTCGCCGTGGACGCGCTCGGCACGGGCTTGTTGCGGCCGTTCCTGCTGCTGTACGGGGTGACGGTCCTCGGGCTGTCCGCGCCGGCGACAGGCATCGCGATGACAGTCGGCATCGTCGCGGGTCTCCTGTGTATGCCCGCGGTAGGGCGATGGCTGGACCGGGGCGCACGCAGCACGGTCGTGGCGGCGTCGATGCTCGTGCGGGTGCTGGGCGTGGTGCTGCTGCTGGCCACCCCGACGGGTAACACGGGGCTGTTCACTACGGCCGCGCTCTTCCTCGGGATCGGCAACCAGGCATGGCCGGCCGCCCACGCCGCCCTCGTCGCCACCATCGCCCACCGGCGGGAACGCGATGCCGCCCTCGCAGGAGGCCGCGCCCTGCGCAACGCCGGACTGGGTGCCGGTGCCCTCCTTGCCACCGCATGCCTGACGGGCGGCACCACCGCCCTGCAGGCTCTGGCAGTCGTCACCGCCCTCGCCTACCTCGCCGCGGCGACCCTGACGTGGTCCGTCCACGTTCACGCCCACCCGACCGCTCCCTCTGCGGTCCCGGTCGTGGCCAAGGACGAGGGCGGCGAGCCTGCACCCCGGATGCGTACGCTGCTGGCCGCCAACGTGATCTACGCCTTCTGCCTCAATGTCCCGGAGATCGCGCTCCCCCTGGTTCTGGTGACGCAGATGCACGCTTCCCCGATGTGGCCTGCGGTCATCTTCGTGGCCAACACGGTGCTGGTGGTCACCTTGCAGGTCCCCGTCACCGTCCTGCTGTCCCGCTTCCCCCGCCGGTCCGTGCTGGCGGTCGCCGGTGTGGTGCTGACCGCCTCCTACCTCGGCTTCCTCGCGGCCGCATCCCTGGCACACGGCTGGGCTGCCCCGACCATCACTGCGGTGTCCGTGGTCTGCACCCTCGGCGAGATCATCTACGCGGGCAGCGCCACCGCGCTCGTCACCGCCCTCGCCCCGGCGCATGCGCTCGGACGAGTCCTCGCCCGCTTCCAGCTCTCCACGGGTTTCGGGCTCGCCGTCTCCCCGGCGGCCATCACCACTCTTGCACCCCACGGCCCGGCTGCCCTCTGGGGCGCCCTTGCCGCCGCGACGCTCCTGGCTGCCTCCGCTGTAGCCGGCTGAGCATGCTCGACCGAGAGGCACCACACGTCGACGAGGCGTACGGCGGCGCCGCCGGGAGCCGAGGCGGGGTTGCGGGCATCGGCGTGGCCGAGCAGTAGCGGAACCCCAGCGCCCAGAACGCATGCGTCACGGTGGCCTCCGGGCCGGTCAAGCAGAGTGTCCAGGTCCGCCTGATGCAGGGAGTCTGTGGGCAGGTTCTCGAGACGTCGGGTGACGAACTCGGAGAGCAGGCCCATCCGGCTGCCTTCGGTACGCATCCGCTGCACGGCGGTCCGTTGCCGCCGCAGTCCCTTCTCCTACTCGGCAAGGGTTCCCTCCAGAACCCCGCGCCGGTGGGCGGCGACGCTGCGTATGCCCGGTTGCGTAGGGCCTCTCACGGTCCCGCGAGGGCCTGTGGGAGGGCGTTGCGGATGGCGGTGATGAGGGTGTGGCTGGTGGAGAAGGCGGTGGCCATGGCCTGGGTGGGGTTGGTGCCGGCTTGCTGGTGGAGGACGACACCGAGGATGAGGCGGGAGGTGCCTTCGATGTTCGCGGTGGCGGCCCACATGAGGTTGCCGCCGGCCGGGGTGGAGGAGCCGGTCTTCAGGCCGATCACTCCGTCCTGGCCGAGGAGCCTGTTGCTGTTGCGGATCTCCACGCCAAGACCGGGGGCCGTGACGGCGGGGGTCGCGACGATCTGGCGGAAGGCCTCGTTCTTCATGACGGCACGGGCCAGTTTCAGCTGGTCGGCTGCCGTGCTCTTCGTGGTGGGCTCTATGCCCGAGGCTCCCGTGTAGGTCGTGTGGTTCATCGCGAGGCTTGAGGCGGCCTTGTTCATCTTCTTGGCGAACTCTTCCTGGCTGCCCGCGTCCCAGCGGGCCAGGAGCCTGGCCACGTTGTTGCCGGAGGGCAGCATCATGAGCTCCAGGAGCTCGCGCTGTGTGTAGGCACGGCCGGCCACGAGCGGTGCCGTCGACTCTGTCGGGGAGTACGACTCTTCGGCGGCCTGCTGGTCGGCGGTCACCTTGGCGCCCTGCTCGGCTGCGGGCAGGGGGTGGCTGGTGAGGATCACGTACGCCGTCATGACTTTGGTGATGCTCGCGATCGGCACAGGTGTCTGCTCGCCGCTGGTCCCGAGACTGCCGAGGCCTTCGACTTCCGCGCTCGACTGCCCCTCCGCCGGCCACGGCAGGTCCCTTGACCAGCTCAGGACGGCAGACGGTTCGGTGCCTGCGGCGGCGCCGGGACTGGAGGGCGCGTTTCCGCCGGGGCCGGAGACCTCTCCTCCAGTGAGGGTGTACCAGCCGGCCGCAGTACTCGCGAGGAGGGCGGCGGACAGGTACAGGACGGCGGGCCGGCGGAGAGCGGTGCGGCAGCGGGAGCCGGCGGGCATGAGGGACCTCCAAGGCTGGACGGGTGCGAATCCCGCACCTGAATCGACCTTCGAGGGCACGTACTTCCAGAGGGGGGCGTGACTGTTTCGGTCGCCGCGGGGTCTTGTTGCGGTTACGTTTCAGGGGAGGCCGACGGGAGATCGAGGGTGGGGGCCGCGCCTGCGCCGGGAGAATTGCCGAAGGCCAGCCGGGCCCCGAGCACCTTGGCCTGCCTGCCCCAGTGCGACCTGTCGGGGTGGAGCCGATGGGCGGCCCTGCGACCACCATCCCCTTCCCGCCCCCGCTTTCTGGGGCGGGTGCACGTGAGCCGTGAGAGCGATCCGGCCTTCGGGCGGTGCGGTGCGGTGGTCTCAGAATGGCGAAGCGGGAGGCCGACCAGCGGTGTGCTGGACAGAGTTCGGACGGGCTGTTCCGTCGTCGGAGACGAAGTGCAGACATGCCCCCTGGCCGCGGACCTCCTTCAGAACGCCGGGGGAGCGGCTCGGTGCGCGGGCCCGTCGGGACGTCGAGGTGCCGTCGGTCAGGACGAACGGCTCCGTGATGTCCGTGGCGAAGTATGCGGTCGGAGCCCAGCTCTCCGTCGTCCTCTTCCGCAGGAACGGCTGGCCCGCCGAGGCCTACGCGGAATGGTCGGCCCGCCTTCTCGCCGGCCGGACCGCGTTCGTCGCACTCTGGGCTGAGCCGCGGCGAAGATCACGTGACCGCCGTCCCTCTCGGGTGCGTAAGGCGGGGGCCGTTCAGTGCGCCGTCGTCTCCGTCGCCGCAAAGTCTTGCGGATGCGTTTCAGGTGGGGTCGGGGGCAGGTCGAGGGTGGCGGTCGCGCCTGCGCCGGGAGTGTTGGCAAAGGCCAGCCGGGCGCCAAGGACCTCGGCCTGGCCGAGTGCGATGGTGAGTCCGAGGCCGTGGCCGCGTCCCCGAGCGGAGGATCCCGTACGGAAACGCTGCGGCCCCTCGTCGAGAAGCACGGCGGGAAAGCCGGGCCCGTGATCCCCTACCACGATCCGGGTACCGGTGACGGTGACCTCGACGGGGAGCGCTCCGTGCCGGTGTGCGTTGGTGACCAGGTTGACCACGATCCGTTCCACTCGTCGCGCATCGGTCTGCACCACAGCGGCGTCCCTGACCGTGACGAGGGTCTGGGTTCCGGTCCGGTCCACGACGTCGGCGACCAGTTCCCCCAGCGGGACGGCGTCGGCCCGGGCCCGTTCGGCGCCGGCGTCGAGCCGGGAGACCTCGAGAAGGTCCTCGACCAGGGCGTTCAGTGCCAGGGCCCGGTCGCGGACGAGTTCAGCTGCTTCGTCGCCCTGCGGGAGGAGCTCGGCGGCGGTGGACAGGCCCATCAGCGGGGTGCGTAGTTCGTGGGCGACGTCCGCGGTGAAGCGTCGCTCGTTCTCCAGCTTGCGCTGCAGAG
Organism: Streptomyces aureus; assembly: GCF_001418135.1. Classification (GTDB taxonomy): domain Bacteria; phylum Actinomycetota; class Actinomycetes; order Streptomycetales; family Streptomycetaceae; genus Streptomyces; species Streptomyces aureus_A. The sequence goes on along the minus strand of NZ_LIPQ01000254.1, from coordinate 18,561 downwards.
TCTCGGCCATGGTGTCCATGGCGGCCGACATGTCGGTGATCTCGTCACGGGCCCGGCCCGGGGTACCGATCCGGGCGTCGAGGTCCCCGTCGGCGATGGCCCGGGCGGTACGGGACCCGTGACGCAGCCGGCGGTTGATCGGCTCGGTGGCCAGTGCGGCGAGCGGCACGATGACCGCAAGGGCGGCCAGCACGGCTGTGATGATGCTGCGGTCCAGGAGCTGGAGACCGCGTACCTCGGTACTCATGTCCGTGCGGGCGACGAGTACCCGGTCGCCCTCGATGGGCATGGCCGCCCACAGCCAGTACCAGTTGGGTGGCTTCTTGTCGTACCAGGTCGCGAACAGACCGTTCGGGTCCTTGGTGGCCAGTGCGTGCGCGAGGGGCGCCTGCAGTTGGCGGGGGGTGAGGATCTCAACGTCGAGGGGGGTGGTGCCGGTGCGGGTGTATTCGCGCTCCGCGGCGGCCAGGCGGGCGGTGAGGCGTTGTTCGCCGGTACGGTCGCCGCGTTCGGCCATGGCCTGGTGGACGAGGACGCCGATCACAGCGGCCACCGCACAGCACGCGGCCGCGGTCAAAGCGGCGATCTTCCAGCGCAGCGCGCGTGGGTTGAAAGGTGCCATCAGCGGACTTGGTCTCTCAGTCGCGGACGAGTTTGTAGCCGAAGCCGCGGACGGTCTCGATCCGGTCCGCCCCGATCTTCTTGCGCAGGCGCAGGACACACAGGTCCACGACCCGGGTATCGCCTTCCCAGCCGTAGTCCCAGACCTCCCGCAGCAACCGCCGGCGATCCTGCACGATGCCCGGCGCCGCCGCGAAGTGAAGAAGGAGACGCAGCTCGGTGGGAGTCAGCGGAACCGGCCGGCCGTCACGATGTACTTCCAGACCGGTGGTGTTCACGGTGACATCACCGAAGACCAGCATGTGCGGGGCCGCGGCGCGGACCCGGTCCACAGGCCCCGCACCGGCCTTGTGCAGGGACACCGCACCGGATCGGTCCAGGGTCATTGCACCGGACCGGTCGGCGCCTGCTTGGGAGTGCGGAGAGCGCGTGGAGGGCTTCTGCGCGCCTTCGGGGCGTTGGAAGCTCGCACGGCGCAGCAGCATACGGATACGGGCAATGAGAACGGCAGTATCGACGGGCTTGACGACATAGTCGTCAGCGCCCGCTTCCAATCCGGCAACGACATCCAGGGCATCGCCCCTCGCGGACATCATCAGGATCGGTACCAGACTCTCCTCCCGGATCCGCCGGCACAGCCCGACGCCATCGAGCTCGGGCAGCATCACATCCAGGATCAGCAGATCATGCGCATCGGCCCGGAACGCCTCCAGGCCGGCAAGCCCGTCCGCAGCCACCGCGACCTCATAGCCATAACGCTCCAGGAAAAGCTGGACAGCACGGCGGATGACCGCATCGTCCTCGACGACGAGAACACGGACCGGACCTGGTACTCGGATGACCGACATGCCACCTATCTGTTCATGCGTAAACGTATGCTTTCGTCATCGTAGACAGCAGGCCCGGCAGTACGGCCGGCAGGCCCGGGCGGTACAGCCCTGCAGGCTCGGGCAGGCCAGTCAGCCCGGTAGAGCCAGCCGCCCCGGGCAGGGCTGCCAGCCGCCGCGGCGACCCGCTCGGCGGCTCTGTCGCAGTCGTTACAGCCGCAGCGAGGCCGCGACGGGAAGGTGGTCACTGCCCGTGGACGGCAGCGACCAGGAGGAGACCGGGCTCACTCCCTTGACGAGGATCTGGTCGATCCGTACCAGTGGGAACGAGGCCGGCCAGGTGAAACCGAAACCCGCGCCCGCCTCCTCCTGCGCGGAACGCAGCTGGGAAGTCAGCGGCCTCAGCGCAGTGTCCTCACCCGTCCCGTTGAAGTCGCCCATCACCACGACCCGGGGAAGGCGCTCCGCCCGCACGGCCTCGGCGAGATTCCTTCCCGCCTCGTTACGGCGGGCAGTGGCGAACCCGGAAGTCGGGGAGACTCGTACCGACGCAAGATGAGCGGCGTATACAGCGACGGGTCCTTTCGGCGTGTGAACGGTGGCCCGCACCGCGCGCGTCCACGGCATGATCGGCACCGGCTCCACACCACGCAACGGATACACACTCCACACCCCGACGCCCTGGTGCACCGAGTGGTACGGAAAGCGCGTGGCCAGCTCACGCTCATACACAGGCGTCGTCTTCGAAGACAACTCCTCCAGAGCAAGAACGTGCGCCCCGGACTGGGCGAGGGCGCGCGCGGTCCCGCCGGGCTCCCGGTTCGCTTCGCCCACGTTGTGCGTGACCACGATCAGGTCTCCGCCGGCGGCGGTCTTGTCCACGACCGCACCACCGAGAAGAGAAGCCCACACGAGCGCGGGCACGACCACAGCGACAGCCGCCAGCCGGGAACGCCGGACCACTGCCAACCCGAGCAGCACCGGAACACACAGCCCAAACCATGGCAGAAACGTCTCAAACAGACTCCCCAGGCCAAACCCGTTCGGAACCTGGGCATGCAGCAACATCAGCAACGCACCACACCACGCGAATGCTGCGATCAAGCGGCCACGACGGCCCACGCGGACGCGCCTTGCACGCGCCCATCCGCCATCCCGGGACGGGGACGGGCCGTCGGAGCCCGCCTGGGTGGTGGGTTTCTCTTGGACGGCGGTTTCCCCCTGGACAGCGGGCCCCGCCTCGGCGGCGGCATCGGGGTGGTGGGGAATGCTCAGCATGACGGCAGCCTCCGGCATCACGTACACCGGACATCGGGTACCCGCACACCGTCACGCAGCCACACTTCCGGCCGGCCCGGACACCGCTTCCGACACCCGACGACTGTGTCTCAAGTGAGTATCGACCTGAACCCGCCCCCAGTCCCGGCATACGGCGACGCCCGAGCCGGAGCCCCCACGACATCGCCCCAGGGGGGACGACACTCGATCTCCTGGCGCATGGTCAGCCGCGTCTCCCATGGCCTTCGCTGGAACGAGACGTGCCCGACGTCGTCCGGTCCGCGAGGAGCCGTGCCTTCACGGCGTACGGCGGTATGTGAGGCATGGGCCTCGTGTCCCGTCGAGTGTTGCGTGTACCTCACCTGTGGGTGCTGTTCAAGACGAGCCTTCGACGGTCAAGCTGAGCGGCGTGCTCCGGGTCATCGCGGGTGCACTCTTCCTAGCGTGCTGAGAACACGCCGTTGACGGCCAGACCAGCGAACGGAGAACACTCGTGATCGTCGGAGTCCTCAAAGAAGCGCGGGCAGGTGAGAGTCGCGTCGCGGCCACGCCAACCACGGTCCAACAGATCCGCACACTGGGGTACGACGTGGTCGTCGCCTCGGGCGCGGGGGCCGCGGCCGGTTTCACCGACAGTGCCTACCAGGCCGCGGGCGCGACCATCGGCGAAGCGGCGGACGCGGACGTGGTGCTGGGGGTCAACGCGCCGGCCCCGTCGCAGCTCGACCGGGTACGGCCGGAGGCGACGGTGATCGCTCTGTTCGCACCGGCATTCGACCCCGGGATGGTCGAGGAGCTGGGTCGGCGTCCCTTCACGGTGCTGTCGATGGACGCCGTGCCGCGCATCAGCCGGGCGCAGTCCATGGACGTGCTCTCGTCGATGGCGAACATCGCCGGCTACAGGGCTGTCATCGAGGCCGCGCACGAGTTCGGGCGTTTCTTCACCGGCCAGGTGACCGCGGCGGGCAAGGTCCCGCCGGCCAAGGTGCTCGTCGCGGGGGCCGGAGTCGCCGGTCTGGCGGCGATCGGCACGGCCGGCTCGCTCGGTGCGATCGTACGGGCGACCGACCCGCGGCCGGAGGTGGCCGACCAGGTCCGCTCGTTGGGCGGCGAGTACCTGTCGATCGAGTCCCCGGAGGTGGAGGTCTCGAAGACCGGCTACGCCAAGGAGATGGGTGACGACTACAAGGCACGCGAGGTCGAGCTCTACGCCGCGCAGTGCCGCGAGGTCGACATCGTCATCACCACCGCGCTGATCCCGGGCCGTCCCGCGCCGACGCTGATCACCGCGGAGATGGTGGCGAGCATGAAGCCGGGGTCGGTGATCGTCGACATGGCGGCCGCCAACGGCGGCAACGTCGAGGGCACCGTGAAGGGCGAGACGACCGTCACGGAGAACGGCGTGACGATCATCGGGTACACCGATCTGGCGGGCCGGCTGCCGGCCCAGGCCTCGCAGTTGTACGGCACCAACCTGGTGAGCCTGCTGAAGCTGATGACGCCGGGCAAGGACGGGTCGCTGGTCCTGGACTGGGACGACCCGGTGCAGCGCTCGATCACCGTCGTACGCGGCGGCGAGTCGGCGTGGCCGCCCCCGCCGGTCCAGGTATCCGCGGCCCCGGCCCCGGCGCCCACGGCGGCCGCGGTGGAGCAGGTGAAGCCCAGGAAGGCGCCGGCGACGGCGAAGCAGAAGTTCGGCGGCGTGGCCCTCGGCGCGCTGGCGCTGTTCCTCGCCGCCGCGTTCGCTCCCGCGGCGCTGCTGCCCCACGTGACGGTCTTCGTCCTCGCGATCGTGATCGGCTACTACGTCATCGGACACGTGCACCATGCGCTGCACACGCCGCTGATGTCGGTGACGAACGCGATCTCGGGGATCATCGTGGTCGGCGCGCTGCTGCAGATCGGCCACGCGAGCACGGCGGTCACGGTGCTTTCGTCGGTCGCGATCCTTCTGGCCAGTATCAACATCTTCGGCGGCTTCGCGGTGACGCGTCGCATGCTCGCCATGTTCAATCGGAGCTGACATGTCTGCGACCATCGCCGCCCAGGCGGCCTACCTCGTTGCCGCGCTGCTGTTCATCCTCGCGCTGGCAGGACTTTCCAAGCACGAATCCGCACGGCTCGGCAACGCGTTCGGCATCCTCGGCATGGGTGTCGCGCTCGTCGCGACGATCGTGCTCGCGCTGGACGGAGACGCCGACGGTGCCGGCCTCGGCCTGATGGCCGTCGCGATGCTGATCGGCGCGCTGATCGGCCTCCAGCGGGCCCGCGGCGTCGAGATGACGGGGATGCCCGAGCTGATTGCGCTGCTCCACTCCTTCGTCGGTCTGGCCGCCGTGCTGGTCAGCTGGAACGGCTTCCTGAACGTCGAGCACGACCCGGGCGGTCACGAGGCCGAGCTCCTGAGCGGGCTCGGCACGCTGGGAATTCACCACGCCGAGGTGTTCATCGGCCTGTTCATCGGCGCGGTGACCTTCACCGGCTCCGTCGTGGCGTACCTGAAGCTCGCGGCGAAGATCGACTCCAAGCCGCTGGTACTGCCGGGCAAGAACGCCCTGAACCTCGGCTCGTTGGTCCTGTTCCTCGCCCTGACGGTGTGGTTCGTGATCACCCCGGAGCTGTGGCTGCTGATCACCGTGACCCTCCTGGCACTGGCCCTCGGCTGGCACCTGGTGGCCTCGATCGGCGGCGGTGACATGCCGGTCGTCGTCTCCATGCTGAACAGCTACTCCGGCTGGGCGGCGGCGGCCTCAGGCTTCCTGCTCGGCAATGACCTGCTGATCATCACGGGCGCGTTGGTCGGCTCCTCCGGTGCGTACCTGTCCTACATCATGTGCAGGGCGATGAACCGCTCCTTCCTCTCCGTGATCGCCGGCGGCTTCGGCATCGAGACGCCGGCGGGCTCGGATGTCGACTACGGCGAACACCAGGAGACCACCGCGCAGGGCGCCGCCGAACTTCTGGGGTCGGCACGTTCGGTGATCATCACTCCCGGCTACGGCATGGCCGTCGCGCAGGCGCAGTACCGGGTCGCGGAGCTCACCTCCAAGCTGCGCGCGAAGGGCGTCGACGTACGGTTCGGCATCCACCCCGTCGCCGGCCGCCTGCCCGGACACATGAACGTCCTGTTGGCCGAGGCCAAGGTGCCGTACGACATCGTGCTCGAGATGGACGAGATCAACGACGACTTCGCCAAGACCGACGTCGTCCTCGTGATCGGCGCCAACGACACGGTCAACCCGGCCGGAGCGGAGGACCCCAGCAGCCCGCTCGCAGGCATGCCGGTGCTCACTGTGTGGGAGGCCGGCAAGGTCATCGTGTTCAAGCGCTCGATGGCCTCCGGATACGCCGGAGTGCAGAACCCGCTGTTCTTCCGTGAGAACACCGCGATGCTCTTCGGCGATGCGAAGGCCCGGGTGGAGGACATCGTCGGCGCACTCTGAGAAGCAGGGGAGGACCTCCTGGGTATCGGGGTGGCGGAGACGTCTCGGACCGGCCTGATGCGCAGTGCTCTGGTCGAAAGACCAGCGAAGACCGGCCGCTGATGCACTGGGCAGGCGGCCTGGAGACCGACCCGAAGAAGGTCGACAACCAGGCCGCCTACGACGAGCGCCTCGTTCCCGGCATGGCAGCCGCCGGGGACCAGGCGCTCGCATGTGAGGCCGGTAGTCAGCGCACTTGATCGGTCAGGGCCTCCTCATGGATCAGGCCGGTATACGGGTTCCTGCGCCGCCGACCCTGATCCGCCGGTCGCCCTCCCGCAGTTCCACTGTCAGGACGCCGGGGCGCCCCATGTCCTCCCCCTGGTGGAGGGTGAGGACCGTCGCCTCGGGTACGAGTCCGAGCTCACGGGCGTATGCGCCGAAGGCGGCCGCTGCCGCCCCGGTCGCCGGGTCCTCCACCACACCGCCCACCGGGAACGGGTCGCGGACGTGGAAGACCTCCGCAGAGGCGCGATAGACCAACTGCACCGTCGTCAGGTCGAGCCGGTGCATCAGCTTCTCCAGGCGGGCGAAGTCGTACGCCAGGCGGGCAAGGCGCCCTCGGGTCGCGGCGGCCAGGACCAGATGGCGGGCGCCGGCGAAGGCGATGCGGGGAGGGAGGGCGGGATCGAGGTCGCCGACCGGCCAGTCGAGCGCGGCGAGTGCCTCTGCCAGGTCCTCGGCCGCGACCTCCTCGATGTGCGGCTCGACGCTCGTGAGCGTGGCCCGCAGCGTCCCGCCCTCCCGGGTCACGGTGACCGGCACGGTCCCGGCACGCGTGGTGAACACCAGGTCGCCGGGGCCGATGCGTTCAGCGAGGGCCACGGCCGTCGCGACGGTGGCATGACCGCAGAAGGGAACCTCCGCCTTGGGGCTGAAGTAGCGGATGGTGTACGCGCGCCCGGCGTCCGACGCGTCGGAGTCCGCTCCCTCGAACGGCGCTGTCAGGAACGCGCTCTCGCTGTAGCCGACTTCGGCGGCGATCGCCAGCATCTCCTCGTCGCCGAGGCCCGTGGCGTCGAGAACGATGCCGGCGGGATTGCCTCCCTCGGGATCGTCGGAGAAAGCGGTGTAACGGAGGACGTCGGGGGTTTCCCGTACGGAGTTCATGCCGGGGGAACGGAGCCGAGCCCCGAGGTAATTCCCCAGGTACGGCAACTGTCTCGGAGCTCCGTGCCCGGACAGGACCTGCACGCGGGCGCTGTCCGGACAGCGAGCGGCCTCCTCGGTGGCCGCTGAGGCGCCACGTCTGCTCACGAGATCGAGCATTGGCGCAACGTTTGTGGTTGGTGGACCGCACCTCGAACGCCCGGGTGGAAGGCGCGCGCGTGGGCGTGCAGCCCTTCGGGGAGTTGACCGGCTTGAGGCTTGAAGACCGTCATCGAGTCGTTCAGGGGCCTGAAGAGGCTGGGATCCCTCGGCATCACGCCTCACGGGTACGCGGCCGGCCGGCTTGCTGTAGACCTCGCCCGGCGCGTCGCATCGGCATGGCGCACATAGGGAGGGGTTTGCCAGGGGCGGGGGTGGAGGACGGGCCCGCCTCCTTGGGAGGCGGACCCTTGTTCCAGCGGATGGTTCAGCGTTCGTCGCGCTTGCCGCGCAGGGATTCCTTGGCGTCGGACGCGACTTCCTTCGCCTTGCCCTCAACCTGGTCCATCTTCCCTTCGGCCTTCATCCGGTCGTTCCCGGTCACCTTGCCGACCGTTTCCTTCGCCTTGCCCTTGATCTTGTCCGTGCGGCCCTTGTCAGCCATGACCTGTCCTTCTGGGTGGGGAATAGGTGACGCTGACAAACTAGGTCAGATATAGGCATTTCGCCTCTCGGGTCTGCTGCCAGGCGTGCCCCATCCTCCTTGGGCACCCGACGCGGCCCGGAGCAGAGGCCTGTCGCCGCCACTGCGCCGGCGGGCCGTCAGGGCCGTCCTCGCGCGTGTGTCCGGTTTCAGGCCCTCGGTCGGCTCCGACTCGCAGGCGGCGGCGCCTCGCACTCCGCTTCATCTCTCAGGACAACGGGGGAAGCATCCCTTCCGCCGAGTCATCCGAGGTGACGGCCGCGTCGACGTCGAACCATGAGATCGCCGGGACCCGTGCCGGGTCAGTCTGATGGCCCGGGGTCTGGCTGCCGCGCAGCACTTTTACGCGGGTCCCGGACTGGTCGCGTGAGTAGTGGCAGTGCCCCGGCCTGGCTGGAACTGCACACACGCGACGCTTTCGAAGCCTCGATCTTCTACGGCGAGGTTCTTGACTGGGCCGGGGGAGGGGCCGGCTGCTGTGTGGCGTCCTACGCGCACGACCACGGCGGCCTACGTCATGGCCACGCCACCATCGCGCGCATCAGCGGCGGTGCGGCCGACTCGGCTCCGGACCCCTCGATCCGCCCGCGCTCGCACGTCCACTTCCCCGTACCGGACCTGGAAGCAGCGATCGAGGCCCCGACGGGTCTGGGAGGCGAAGCCGTCGCCCCGGGGGGCACGTCCAAGGCGAGCCGGTGGATCGCCCTCACCGACCCCGCTCGCTGCCGGAACGAGGTGAAGCCGCCCGTCGGCAGGCCGAGCCCCACCCCGGCACCTGGGCCTGCTCCGCAGCCGGGCCCTCCCCTCGCCGCTCGACGGCTCACGCGCGCCGTAGCCACCGAAGGGGTTTCGGGGGCCGTGTCGCTCCCGGGCCGCGGGTCGGTTCTGCGGGGTCCCCTCCGAGAAGTCGCTGTTCCCGACGGACGCCGCCCATCCGTGAGCACGCCCTCGAAACCCGGCCGGGAGGAGTCGGCCGGCCTCCGCCACTCCGCGCGCATCCGGATACCACCGTGGCGAGAATAGCCAGTGGCGCCCGTTCTGCCCCTTTCCTCACGGAGGCGACATGTCACGCTCACGCTCATGGGATCTGCAGGGACGCACCGCCGTTGTGACGGGTGCGGCACGGGGTCTCGGCGAGGGCCTGGCCCGCCGGCTCTCGGCCCGCGGGATGGGGGTGGCCCTCCTGGGCCGTGAGGCCGCCACGCTGTCGGCGGTGGCGGCGACGCTGGACACGGAGACCCACGTCGTCGAGGTCGACGTCACCGACGACGACGCTATGAGCCGGGCCGCGGACGACGTCGTGCGGCACCTCGGTGCCCCCTCGGTCGTCATCGCCAACGCCGGCGTCGCCGCCGGAGGCCCCTTCGAGACCTCCGCCCCGGCCACCTGGCGCCGTGTCATCGAGGTCAACCTCGTCGGCAGCGCCGTGACCGCGCGGTCGTTCCTCCCCGGCCTGCGGGCCACCCACGGCTACTTCCTCCAGGTCGCCTCCACGGCGGCCTTCGGCGCCGCCCCCATGATGAGCGCTTACTGCGCCTCCAAGGCGGGCGCCGAGTCCTTCGCCCGCTCCCTCCGCCCCGAGGTGGCCGGCCTCGGTGTCGCGGTAGGCGTCGCGTACCTGCACTGGACCGACACCGACATGATCCGCGACGTCGACCGGCACACCGTGCTCCGCGAGCTGCGCGCGCACATGCCCGCGCCCGCCCGCCGCGTCTACCCGGTGGACCAGGTCGCCGCCTGGATCGAGCACGGGGTGGAACGCCGTCGCGCCACGGTCTACGCGCCGCCGTGGCTGCGCCTCGCCCAGGTGGGGCGCCCGCTCTACCCCGTCCTGGTCGACCTGCTGTCCCGACGGGAGCTGGCCCGGCTCATGCGGGAGCACACGCTCGAACAGACGGGTCTGCTGGGGCACGGCGGGCGGGTCGAAGAGCGGTCGCTCGGCCTCTCTAGTACGGAACGCGGGCGGGACCGGCGCGAGGACGCCGGGTCGTGAAGAAATACGCCGCTGACCCATTCGGGGGCCCTGCGAGGGCCGAATGGCATCGACGAGGGTTCACGGGACTGGGCGGCACCGTGTTGAGGGCGGCCGCGGCCGGTACTCGGGATCGAACATCGCCGGCTGTCTGCGCACTCGCCAGAGTGCCCACGTGAGTACGGGTGAACGTGGTCACTCGGGTGGCTGGGCTTTGTTGTCGAGTTAAGGTTCTGGCTCAAGTCCTGTGGAGCGGTGATGATCCGTCACGGCTACGTACGAGAGCTGTGCGGGTGATCACGTCTCTCCTGGTCTGACGGAGTCTTGATCGTTTCGAGCCAGGGGTGGGGATCCATGTGACAGTGCGCGTGACAGGCGACACGGGACCGGGACGGGAGCGGTGGCTGTCGTCGTCCGAGGGAGCGCGGCGACTCCGTCCCCTGCTCGTGGCTGTCGCTGCGCTGCTCGTCGGCCTCACCACGGGCTGCTCAGCCCCAGGGGGCTCAATGCGCGTCGTCTGGGAGGCTCCGGTCGACGACAACGCCCGGGACTACGGCAACGGTGCCTGGCTCGTCGGCGACACGCTCGTCCGCAGTCGGTACGACGCCGTCACCGCTTTCGACGCCGTTTCGGGCGACCGGCGTTGGGAGTACGCACCGCCGGGCCAGGACCATGTGTGCGCGGTCGGTCGCCGCGTGGCCGGTTCCGTCCTCCTGCTCGCCCGGGGGGACCGGAGCCCGGGCGGTCAGGGCTGTGCGACCGTCGCCGCGCTGGACCTCACGACCGGCCGGGAACTGTGGCACGTCCGGCGCGCCCCGGCCGATCTCACGGAGTCGCTCACCGACATGGTCGCGGCCGGGGGCGGGCTCGCCGTGCTGCGGGACGGTGACGACCGATGGGTCCTCGAGACCATCCGGCCTGCTGTTCAAGGATCGCAGGCCCTGCGCGCTTTCGACCTGCTGACCGGCGCCCCGCGCTGGAAGGCAGCGGTTCCCGCGGGGTGTGTGCCCGAGCGCGTCGCCGCCGGCGAGCGACAGATCCTCGCGGTGCTCACCTGCGGCCGCACCGAACTGCGGCTGGCCGCGTTCGACAAGGCCGACGGGAAAGCACTGTGGTCCGCGCCGCTCGGTGGCCGCCCGACTCCGGGCACGGACGCGGAGGTGACGCTGCTGTCGACCGATCCCGTGGTCGCGCAGGTTGGCGGCACCGCGCAAGGCGTGCCGGGCGCCTACCTCGCCTTTGGCGAGGACGGGACGCCCCTGGGCCGGATCGAGTCCACTGGTGCTCACGGCACGATCCAGTCCCACGGGTCCGGGCTTGTGTCGGTCGCGGACGGGCGGCTGTACGCCGCCGCAGAGGCCAAGCGCGGCAAGGAGTACGTGAACCGGGTGGTCGCCTTCGACCTTGCGAAGGGCACCGAGGTGTGGCGGCACGACCGGGTCTCCGGCCGCGGCCTCCTCGCACTCGAAGCGGCTGGCGGCCGAGTGACTGCCCTCGCCCGCAGCCTCGGCCGCAGGCATGGCGGCAGTGAGGAACTGCTGGTCCTCGATGCGGCCACCGGCGACGAGCAGGAGGTCCGCGACACCGGGGCCGACATGGATCACAAGACGGGCGAACTCGCGGGCCTGCTCACCCACGAGGACTTGCTCGTTGCCGTGCGGTGGGGCTGGGGTGTGCGGCCCTTCTCTGCGTACGAGCGCGGATGACGTCTGGGACATCAACCCATGAGGACGCGCTTGCAGAGCAGTTCGCATCCGGAGCACGGGTAGCGCGGCCGGCCACGCCGCACAGGATCGGGAACGGCCTGTCGCACCTCACAAACTGAGCGAGTTCATCCGTACCTGGCCGAGCACATGCGGGTGTGCACCGACACCGGCACCATGACGCGACGCAACCGCCATCGCGGCTCTTCCCCCGATGACGGTTGCGTCGTGCCTCAGTTCAGCCGGGTGGTGGCGTAGGCCTCGATGGCGTCGCGCTGGTACGCGGCCAGGCCGGGAACGATGGCCTCGTATGCCGCGCGCCACGTCTCGTTGTCGACGATGGAGCATCCGATGGCCCGGTAGTCCTCGGCGGAGACAGCGCGCAGTTCGGTCAGTGCCCGGTACTGGGCGTCGATTTCGGCCTGGACCGGGTCGGCGTCGGCCGGGTGGCCCGCGGCCATGAGTTCGGCCAGCCGGATCATCTGCGCGGTGCGCTCACGGTGCGCGGCGTCGGCGTCGGCCTGGCTCATCGCGTCGGCGCGTCGTGCGACCTCTCCGGCGAGTTCGGGGAAGTCGCGCATGTTCTCCTCGTACTGGGAGGGCGTCACGCCCTCGAAGAGGTTCTCCGGTCGGTTGATGGTCATCGGGTTGCCGTCCTTCCTGGACTGCTCCAGTTCGGCGATCGTGCGGGAGACGGTGCCTGCCAGGGCGTCGAGCCGGTCCCGTTCCGCGAGGAGGCGCTGGTGGTGGCGCCGCAGGGCATCGACCTCGTCGACCTGCTCGGACAGGATCCTGCCGATCTCCGGCAGCCCGACGCCCAGCGCCCGCAACACGAGGATCTGCTGCAGCCGCAGCAGCTGGCGCTCCTCGTAGTAGCGGTGACCGTTGGCCCCGATCCGGGCCGGCGGCAGCAGGCCTGTCTCGTCGTAGTGACGCAGCGCCCGGGCGGTCACGCCCGACATCCGGGCCACCTCTGAGATTGGCCAGTCCATCACTACTCCTGCACGTGTGTGTCGCCGGGCCGGTTTCTCCGGCCCTGGTCACGACGGTAGAAGCTGCCGCAACGGCAACTTCAACCCTCCAACCCAAGATCCTCGCAATCGAACGCGCACGCTCCACACCCCAGGCGGAACAGCCTCCGCCCGCTGCCGCAACTCGTGAACATCCGGACCGAGCCCAGGGCCCCGGTGCTTCCCGAGTCGCCGTAGAAGCGCTGCCGTCTCTCGCGATCAGAGCCAGATGGCGTACGCCTCGGACTTCTCCATCCGTTTGTGGCCGTCGGTGCTGGTGTACGCGTCGGCGGTGGTGTCGTCGGCGGCCATCAGCTGCGCGCCGTGGGGGAGCCTCGGCATCGACAAGCCCAGCGGCCAGCCCGCGCGGCCGGCGGAGGACGAGTCCCCCTACTTCCCCTACGTGGACTTCTTCCGCCGGGCCGCGGTCGTCTTCTTCGCCGCGGTCTTCTTGGCCGCGGTCTTCTTGGCCGGGGCCTTCCTCGTGGCCGTCTTCTTCTGCGGCTTCGGCATCTCGTGCACGGTCGCCTCGCCACCGCCGGAAGTTTCGCCGCGGCGTTCGCGGGCGTCGGCGACGGACTTGTCCAGCGCGGCCATCAGGTCGACGACCGGCGTGGCCGGCTTCTCCTCGCCCTCGGCGGGCTTCGAGGCCCGGTGCTCGGCCTTCGCCTCGATGACCTCGTGGAGCGCCTCGGTGTAGTGGTCGGTGACGTCCAGGTCGGTGAGGGACCCGACGGTCATCGTCTCTATCAGCTCGAGCGCGCCGTCGATCTCGTCGTCGGTCAGCTCGGTCTCGGGCGGGGTGATCTCCTCGGAGGAGCGGATCTCATCCCCCCAATGCAGGCCGGACAGGAGCAGCACGTACGGTGTCGCCGTGCCGCGCCAACCGGTCCGTCGGCGGTCAGGTAGTACGAGCCGGCGCCGTACTGGACCGGGTCAACGGAGGACCGGTCGATGAACGCAACGATCTCGATCGCCTTCGCGTGCGCAGCGGCACGTCCGCCAGGTCCTCGTCCGTGATCGGTATGACGTGGTCCTTGCTGATCTCGTAGCCCTTGCCGATCTCGTCTTCGGTGAGGACCTGGCCGTCGCTCTCGCAGATCCTGCGGTACGGATCCGGCCACCGCCCTCCACGTGCACCTGCCGCAGGGAGACGTCGTGCCTCTCGGAGCCATTCTCAAGCTTGATGGGTACTGTGACCAGGCCAAACGAGAATGCTCCGGACCGTAGGGGACGGGGCATCCGTACTCCTCCGGGCCCCCTGGACGTGCTCTTTGCAGGGTCCAGGATTTCGCGGCACAGTCTGTAGTGCAACGGCCCTAGCCCGGCGCGTGTGCCATCTACCTGAGATCTGCGGGTCGAGAACGTCATCTGCTCGGGGGGACTGCACACGATGAGGCATCGGCACGGCCGTGGGTCCCACGCCGGCGATGTCGGGACGCCGAGACGGACCCGGGAACCCCTTGGAGCAGATGTGATCCAGAAGCCGGCGGAGCAGGTCCGCGGGGCACGCCGGATCTGCGGACTCTGCGGGGCCGCCAGGTTGTTCTTCGTAGCTCACGAGCGATCGTCATGTGCCCGTTACCACGGCGTGGCTGGAGAGCCGTCGGCCTCCAGCCCGAAGCGTCGTACTCGGTCCATGACTGACATGCCGTCGGCCTGCCCGCGCTGTCGCGCCAGCTCGGACAGGGCCTCCCAGTTTCCGGCGTCGGCGGCCAGCTGCCAGAGTCGCTCAGCGCCCACCGTGTCCCTGGCCCGCTCGCGTAGCCTCCCCAACGCCACCAGGGCGGACGGATCTCCGGCATCAGCGATCTGCTGCCACAGTGGTTCCGCATCCGCCGGGCTCCAAGGCGTGTCACGATGAATCGCCAGCTCCCGCAAGAGGGAATGGTCTCCGGCGTCCGCGGCGCGCTGGGCGAGTCGGACGGCACCGGCCGCATCCCCGCTCTCCTCGCGCAGCAACATCAGATGGGACAGGGCCTCCCTGTCACGGGCGTCGGCGGCATGCTGGAACAGTCGTTCCGCGGCCTCAACGTCACCGTACGCCCAGTGTAATTGCCCCAATTCCGTCAGTGCAGAGGGCGCTCCGGCATCGGCGGCCCGCTGGGCGAAGCGCTCCGCGCCCGCGAGGTCGCCGGCCGCTCTGCGCCGCCACGTCATCTCGAGCAGTGCTTCCACGAATCCGGCGTCGGCGGCCCGCTGCCAGAATTGTTCGGCTCCTGCCGAATCACCGGCCTCTTCGTACCTCTTCCCCAACGCTTGCAGAGCTTCGGGGTCTCCGGCGTCGGCAGCCCGCCGGTACACCAGGACCGCACCCGCGACGTCCCCTGCCTGCGCGCGGAGCCTCCCCCAGTCCCGCAGGGCGTAGAGCAGTCCGGCATCGGCGGCCCGCTGGAACATCCGTTCCGCACTCGCCACGTCCCCCGCCGCCCAGTGCAGCCTGCCCAGCGCCACCAGGGCGGACGGCTCGCCGGTTTCGGCGACCTGCTGCCAGACCAGTAGCGCACCCGCCACGTCGCCGACCTGCTCGCGCAGCTGCCCGAGCTCGGGCAGGGCGAAGGAGTGTCCGGCGTCGGCGGCCCGCTGCCACAGCAGTTCCGCACCCGCTATGTCTCCTGCCCGCCGGCGCTGCCACGCCAGCATCGACAGGGCAGGGTGGTCACCGGCTTCGGCGGCCCGCTGGAGCAGCCGTTCCGCGCCCGCCGCGTCCCCGGCCGACTCGCGACGGTGCGCCAGCTCACGCAGGGCGTCCGTCCTTCCGGCGCCGGCAGCCTGCTGGGCGAGTCGTTCCGCTCCCGCGGAGTCCCCCATCCGCTCGCGCAGCCGCGCCAGCTCCGAAAGCGCTACGGGGTCTCCGGCGTCGGCGGCCTGCTGGTACAGGTCCGCCGCGATCCGGTTGCGGAGCCGCGACATGGCCTGGTGAGCGACCGCGTTGAGGTCTGGGGGGCTGGCCGCGTGGTCCCGGACGGCGGTCCAGAAGGAGGCCGGCGGGAGGGCGTAGCGGCGGGTGGTGCGCGCGTGGTGGTCGAGGTAGTCGTTGAGGCGGAACAGGCCGGGTGCGGGGCCCATGCCGTCGGGGCTGGCGACGGGCTCCAAAGCCGCGGCCACGGCTTTGATCTTTTCGCGCGCGTAGGCGAGGGCGGGGGCAAACCAGGCGTCGGGGTCGGCGTCGGCGCGTTGTTGCTCGGTCAGGTAGCCGGGAGCGGCGGCTTCAAGGAGTACGGCGGGCAAGGGAGAGGCGTGGCCGAGGCGGCGGGCGTCCATGGCCGCGGTGATGACGGCCTGTCCGTACGGGCCATGGGGCTCGGTGGCCTGCTGGTAGTGGTCGACCAGTTGGGGACCGGCCGCCAGGGTCTGGAGAATCCTGCCACCGGTGCTGGAGCGCGCGGCCGCGGCCAGCGAGGGGTCACGGTTCACGAGCGGGTCCTTGAGGGATTCACTCGTGAATGAGGCGGGGACGTCCACGAGTACCGCCTGGGCGAGCAGGGCTCGTGCGTTGCGATGCTCGTCATCTTTCGTGACTCCGCCGGAGCGCGGTGGGGTGGTGAAACCGCGGTAGTACTCGGGCCACAGCGTGCCGAGGACCACGACCGGCCCCCGCTTCTCCAGGCGACTCTGCAGCGCGGCCGCGGCCTCCTCCCCGGCGGTCCCACGGAGGTGGTTCTGCGCTTCGTTGAGCCACAGGACGGTGCGCGGGGCGGGGCCGCCGACCTCGAGCAGAGCGAGAAGCCCCTCAGCGGTCTTGGGGAAGACCAGGTTCCAGCCGGGCAGGCAGGTACGGACGGCTTCGAGGGCGGTTCGGGTCTTACCGCTGCAGGACGTTCCCCGTACGAGCAGGAGTGCTGCCTGCTCGCTGCGGGCCGTGTTGAGCAGGTGGTCGCGCAGCCGATGGTCGTGGTCGCGTTCGACGTACCCCGGAAGGACGAACGCACCGTCGGTGTCAGGCGCATCGGTACCGCGGATGGCTGGATGGACGCCCAGCTGCTGCGCGGTCCACTGCTCGATCGGTCGCGGCTGGTCCAGTCGGGCGGTGGTCCGCCTGGTCCCGGAGAAGTGCTGGTGGAGGTTTTCGATCCTCCCGGCGACGATCGCGCCGGCCATGCCCCGGAGGGTGGGGGTGGTGCTAGGACCTGGGACGGCGCCGGGCTCGCTCAGCCCTGAGGCGTTCCCGGCCGGGGAGGGTTTACGTTGACCGTGCCGACATGCCAGCCTGCCACACCGTGGGGGGCTGAGATGTGCACGTTCCCTCCCACGGACACGCCGCCGTCGTCCGCTGAGACGACTGTGCCGGGGACGTGCTGGGCGAGCAGGCCGAGGAGCTGCTCAGCGGCGCGACCGCGCTCCGCTTCGTTCATGTCCTCCAGCAGGCTTTCGATCCGGGTCTGCCACGCCGTTTCCAGGCGAATGCGGAGTTCTGCCACGTCGTCGTGGGTGTCCTGCAGCTCGGCCGAGGTCTGGTCCAGGCGCTCCAGTTCCATCTGCTCGCGCCGGGCATCGCCCCGGGCGAACCAGCGTGCCACGGCCTGACGCAGGCCGGTCCAGGCATCTGTTCCCGCAGCCTGGACCACGGCGGCTCCGCCCGCGGCCGCCAGTGCGGCCAATGCCTGCTCCAGCATCCCCTGCCCTCTCTTCTGGATCCTCATGCCGGGCGTCGGCCCTCGGGGCAGCGCCCGTCGCACGTGGACGGTAACCCGACTGTAGTGCAGGGAAC
Source organism: Streptomyces aureus (assembly GCF_001418135.1). Taxonomy (GTDB): domain Bacteria; phylum Actinomycetota; class Actinomycetes; order Streptomycetales; family Streptomycetaceae; genus Streptomyces; species Streptomyces aureus_A. The sequence continues at coordinate 1,165 of NZ_LIPQ01000254.1, read as the reverse complement.
TTGGCCGTGTCCGGGCCTCTCCGAATGCCCGGACAGGCCGGTGAAGTGTTCCCGGAGCCTTCGTCGGAGCCGCGGCCTCCCACATCGGGCTCACGTCAGCGCTCGCGGATGCTCTGGGCCTATTCGGCGTGACGCCAGCGCTTGCGGAGCCCTGTCGGTCGAGCGACGTCATGAGGAAGTGCCACGTGCCTGAGGCTGAGCAGCTGTGCCATCGGTCTGAGACAGCGGAAGGGCGCCTGGTCAGTGAACACGACCTGTGCCACGAGCGGAGGGATCCTACAGCGCCTGTAGCGTCTCAAATCCAGCTTCACAATCTCACGGCCCGCTTCCTATCGACTGCACTTATGAAGCGGGCCGTGAGACACCGCAGGTCGCTGGCCTGCCCGGTGCGGGTGGCGTGCCCACGTCGTGGTCGGCGCGCGTAGTGCTGTCTACATCTCGTTGAAACCGCGCGACGGGTCGTAGATGTCCAGCTCGATGACGATCACGAAGAAGGCCGTGACGACGTAGTGGACCATTACGTGGTCTTCCCAGACCGCGCGCGTCACAGTGTCGTTCGTGTAGGCGAGGTGGCTGCCCGCGCACTCGGGCTCGGCTGTGATCCTGTCGACGAGACGCAGGAACGTTTCCCGATCCTCGGTCGGCATGTAGTCGCGGAAACGGGCAACCTGCTCGGTGAACTGCACTCGTCTCTTCATCGAGGCCGGAGTCTAGGGACACAGCGAAGCTTCGTGCGCGCAATTATCAAGGGGTGCCCTGCGCGCATGCGACCTCTGGCAGCTCGCTCCGCTCGCGCTGCGGCGAGCGCCGTACCGGGGCGGGCCGGTCTGCGCTCCTCGCCTGGTCACTTGCCTTGTCGTCCGTCTGGAAGCGTCCGGCGGGGCCTCGGTGCCCCCGGAGGAAATGCACCAGCCGCTGGGACAGCCGCAGATGAAGCGTCGTGAGACACCGCGAGAAGCCGCAGGTCAAGGCCTCGCTGTATGCAGCGAAGCCCGAGATCCTACAGCTCCCAGGCCATGCTGACGCGGCCTGTGACGAGGGTGTTTTCGGCCGTCAGTCCGTTGGCGTTGGCTTCCTGCGCGGTCCTGATCTCGGTGCCGAACGCCGGTGCGGTCGCGACCGCCGTCTCCTGCGCGGGCGATGCGGAGGAGGAGGAGGAGGAGGA
>NZ_LIPQ01000253.1 GCF_001418135.1 Streptomyces aureus | reverse complement strand
CCGACCCCCTCCTCCACCACGCCCACCACCTCGTCGCCGACCCCCTCCTCCTCGCAGCCCGCGGAGGAGACCCCGGGGGCCCCGGAGACGACGGCGCCCGAGGGTTCCGCACCTCCCACCGGGAGCGGCTCCGCACCCGCCGCGCCCGGCGCGACGCCGCCCTCGCCGTCCGCCACCGAGCCCGGTGACAGCTCCCTCGCGACCACGGGTGCGCAGCTCACGCCGTACGCCGTCGCCGCGGCGGCCCTGGGCGCGGCCGGTGCCGCGATCCTCGTGGTCGCCCGTCGCCGCCGCGCAGGCGCCCAGCGCTGACCCGGTGACCCGAAGGCACGCCCGACCACGGGCGGGCCACGCACACACACTCCGCAGAGCCGCCCTCCGGCCGGGACGTCATCCCGCCGGAGGGCGGCTCTGTGCCGTTTCGCTTCCTCGGCGCCCCCACGCCACCCCGATGGATACCTAGGGGGGTATTTGACTTGTCGCGACGAACCGTCTTACGGTCGAGCTCGCACATACCCAGGGGGGTATCAAGAACCAAGGGGTACCCCGGTGCGTGCATACCGCACGAAAGGATGGCCGTGTTCTTCGCCCAGTACTACCTCGACTGCCTCTCCCAGGCGTCCTACATGATCGCCGACGAGCGCAGCGGCCAGGCGGTGGTCGTCGACCCGCGCCGCGACGTCTCCGAGTACCTGGCCGACGCCCGCACCCACGGTCTGACCGTGGTCGGCGTCATCAACACCCACTTCCACGCCGACTTCGTCGCCGGCCATCTGGAGCTGGCCGACAGCACCGGCGCCTGGATCGGCTACGGCAGCCGCGCCGAGACCGAGTACCCGATCCGCAAGCTGGCCGAGGGCGAGCGGATCACCCTCGGCGACGTCGCCCTGGAGATCATGGAGACGCCCGGGCACACCCCGGAGTCGATCAGCGTCCTGGTGTACGAGCACGGCGACGACACCGTCCCGTACGGCGTCCTCACCGGCGACGCGCTGTTCATCGGCGACGTCGGCCGCCCCGATCTCCTCGCCTCCGTCGGCGTCACCGCCGAGGAACTCGGCGCGATGCTCCACGACAGCGTCCAGAACAAACTGATGGCCCTCCCCGACGAGGTGCGGGTCTTCCCGGCCCACGGGGCGGGCTCCGCCTGCGGCAAGAGCCTCTCCACCGAGAAGCGGTCCACGATCGGGGCACAGCGCGCCACCAACTACGCCTGCGCGCCGATGAGCCGCGACACCTTCGTCGCGCTGGTCACCGCCGGGCAGCCCGCCGCGCCGGGCTACTTCGCCTACGACGCCGAACTCAACCGCAAGAACCGGGACCGGTACGACGCCGCGGCGGCGCGCTCGCTCTCCCGGGCCGAGTTCGCCGAGCTGCGCCGCTCGGACGCGGTCGTCGTCGACGCGCGCTCACCCCAGGACTTCGCTGCGGGCCACCTGCGCGGCGCGGTGAACGTTCCCGCCGACGGGCGGTTCGCCGAGCAGGCCGGCACCGTCCTCGACCCCGGCGACGAGCTGGTCGTCATCGCGCCGGAGAACCGCGAGGAGGAGGTCGTCACCCGCCTCGCCCGGATCGGCTTCGACCGGGTGGCGGGCTACCTGCGCGACCCCGAGGACGCTCTGGAGGAGCTGGCCGACGAGGTCACCGCGGCGAGCCGGCTGACCGCCGCCCAGCTCCGCGCCGCGCTCGCGGGCGAGCACCCTCCGGTGGTCGTCGACGTCCGCACCTGCGGTGAGCGCGAGGCGGACGGCTTCATCGACGACGCCCTGCACATCCCCCTGAGCGAGCTTCCCCGGCGCACGGACGAGCTGCCCACCGACCGGCCCCTGGTCGTGCACTGCGCCGGCGGCCACCGCTCCTCCATCGCGGCGAGCCTGCTGCGCCACCGCGGCTTCGGGGACGTCTCCGACGTCCTGGGCGGCCACGCGGCCCTGTCCCAGCCCGCGGCCCCTGCGGCCGACTGACCTCCCGGGCACTCCCGGCGGCCTCGCCGCTCTTGTATACCCCCACGGGTACGCATTGCCCGTCGTTCGTCCCTCCAATCCTCCATCCGTCCATCCGTCCGGAGTCACGCATGAGCGCCCCGCCCTCACCCGCCCCGTCCTCTCTCACCCCCGTCGTCCTGCACCAGCTCGTCAAGGAAGGGCGCGCCCCGCGCCTCCTCGACGTCCGCACGCCCGGCGAGTTCCGCACCGTCCACATCCCGGGCTCGTACAACGTCCCCCTGGACACCCTGCGGGAGCACCGCGCCGAGCTCCTCTCCCACCTCGACGAGGACGTCGTCCTCGTCTGCCGGTCGGGGGCCCGGGCCACGCAGGCCGAGCAGGCGCTCGCCGGGGCGGGGCTGCCGAACCTCCGCGTCCTCGACGGCGGAATGAACGCATGGGAGGCGGCCGGCGCGCCCGTGAACCGCGGACCCGAGCGCTGGGACATGGAACGCCAGGTGCGCCTCGTCGCGGGCTCCGTCGTCCTGACCACCGGTCTCGTCGGCGTCCTGGTGCCGGGCGTGCATCTGATCGGTACGGCGATCGGCGCGGGACTGACCTACGCGGCCCTCAGCAACTCCTGCATGATGGGCGTCCTGCTCTCCAAGCTGCCGTACAACCGCGGCCCCCGTCCCGACATCCGCTCGGTGATCGCGGAGCTGCGGAGCACGCCGTGACCGTGCTCCTCGTCGCCGCCTCCCTGCTCATCGGCGTGAGCCTGGGCGTGCTCGGAGGCGGCGGCTCGATCCTGACGGTGCCGATCCTGGTGTATCTGGCGGGTCAGGGCACCAAGGAGGCGATCGCCACCTCGCTGTTCGTGGTCGGCGTCACCAGCCTGGCCGCCCTGGTCCCGCACGCGCGGGCGCGTCGGGTCCGGTGGCGGACCGGACTGCTCTTCGGTGCGTTCAGCATGGCCGGGGCGTACGGGGGCGGGCGGCTCGCGGAGTACGTGCCGGGCACGCTCCTCCTCGTCGGCTTCGCGCTGATGATGCTGGCCACGGCGGTGGCGATGCTCCGCCGACCGCGCCACGGGCGCGAGCCGGACCGGCCCGAGCCCGATCGACCCGCGCCCGATCGACCCGAGCACGGCCGGCCCGCGCGGCTCCGGCCCGGGAAGAGCGGACCGGCCCTCGCGGGCGTCGCCGCCAGGGGCCTGGCCGTGGGGGCCGTCACGGGCCTCGCCGGATCCGGCGGCGGCTTTCTCGTCGTCCCGGCCCTGGCGGTCCTCGGCGGACTGCCGATGGGCCTCGCGGTCGGGACCTCGCTCCTCGTCATCGCGATGAACTCGTTCGCCGGACTCGCCGGTCACCTCACGGGTGTGCCGGTCGACTGGGGTCTCGCCCTGACGGTCACCGCGGCCGCCGTGATCGGCAGCACGGCAGGCGCGCGGCTGGCGGGCCGCATCCCGCAGGACACCCTGCGGGCGGCCTTCGGCTGGTTCGTCGTCGTCATGGGGGTCCTCGTCCTGGCGCAGCAGCTCCCCTCCGCCGCCTGGACGCACCCCGCCACCTGGGCGGTGCTCGGCACCGGGTTCGGAAGCGGCGCGACGGCCGTGGTCGCCTCCCGTGTGCGGCGCGCCCCGCAGCACCCCTGACGGGGCGCGCGGGGCCGCTGCGGCGCGAGCGGTCGGGCGCGGGGCGGCGCCGTGGGCACTACTGCGGCTTGGTCGCGATCTGGATCAGGTTGCCGCAGGTGTCGTCGAAGACGGCGGTGGTGACGGGGCCCATCTCCAGGGGCTCCTGGGTGAACCGGACCCCGAGTGCGATCAGCCGTTCGAACTCCGCGCGTACGTCGTCCACGGCGAACTGGGCGACCGGGATGCCGTCCTGGACGAGCGCGTCGCGGTACGGCTTGACGGCCGGGTGGCCGGCGGGCTCCAGGAGGAGTTCGGTGCCGTCGAGCTCGTCGGGCGAGACGACGGTCAGCCAGCGGTCCGTCTCGCCCAGCGGGACGTCGTGCTTCTTCACGAAGCCGAGGATCTCGGTGTAGAAACGCTCGGCCTTGGCCTGGTCGTCGACGAAGACGCTGGTCAGATGGATCTTCATGGGGTGTTCTCCTCCGGTCCGGACGGGTGGGGTGCGAGCCATCGGTCGGCGATCCGCCGCAACGGGGCCGTGTTCAGGTCGTGGAACTTGTAGCGCCCCTCCCGTCTTGTCTCGACGAGCCCGGCGGCCTCCAGCACGGCAAGATGCTGGGAGACGCCCTGGCGCGAGATGCCGAGCTGATGCTTCATGCTCAGCCGGGCGCAGATCTCGAACAGTGTCTGTCCGGACTTCTGCGTCAGCTCGTCGAGGATGGTGCGGCGGGTGGGGTCGGCCAATGCTTTGAAGAGGTCGTCGGCCACCACCCCAGGATAGGCAAGCAGTCACTTGCCTATCAAGTCGGGGGGAGCCCCGGGGGCCGAGACCGCCGGAGCGACCGGGCCCCCGCCGGGACCGTGCGCAGGAACCTCGGGTCGTCGGCGGCGCCCACGGCGATGTCGTACCAGCGCTCGGCCGGCACCCGCAGCTTCACGGTGCGCCCCCGGGTGGGGCTGCCGGTGAACGGGAGACGAACACCACCGTCGAATCCGCGCACTCCGCCCGTGTCCGGGCACAGGGTCCGCGCACCGGTGCGCGCGGGCCGGAGCGGCCTCCGTCACGACCGCGTTGTCAGTGCCTCGCGATAGCTTCGATCTTGTTCGAGCGGTCGCGCGAGAGGGGCGAATTCGTGGGTGTGGGACGTGCGTTGAGGGTCGTTCTGGCCGATGTCAACGACGAGGTGGTGGCGGCCTGGCGGTCCGCGTTCGCGGACACGCCCGAGGTGGAGATCCGGCGCGGATCCCTGCTCGACGTGGACGTCGACGCGTGGGTGTCCCCCACCAACGCGAGGGGCCGGATGGACGGGGGCGTCGACGCCGTCGTCAAGCGGCACCTCGGCGCGGGTATCCAGGTGAGGGTGCAGCGGGCGATCCGCGACCGGTTCGGCGGGAGCCTGCCGGTGGGCAGCGCGGTGTGCGTCCCGTCCGGGGCGTCCGTACCGCGCTATCTGATCTCGACGCCGACCATGCGGCAGTCCTCGCAGAACGTCAGCGAGACGATGAACGTGGCGCTGGCGTGCGCGGCGGCGTTCCAGGCGGTGCACCTGCAGAACCGGGTGAAGCCCGGCAGCATCAGGTCGGTGGCGCTCGTGGGGATGGGCGCGCAGACGGGCCGGGTGCCGGCGGGGGTGTGCGCCAATCTGATGTGGACGGGTTACGCGCTCTTCCACGACCACGGGTTCGCGGACTACGACGAGTTGCGGGCCGCGGTGCTCGGCCAGCTCGACGACATCGAGGGAGCGGGGTCCGCGCGGCGGGTCCGGATCAACGTCCCGCAACGACCTTCCTTTCGTCACTGACGCGAACGCTCCGCAGGCCGGCACCGCACAGGGCGGGGCCGCCGGTGACGACCTCACCGAATCCGTACAGCACGCCGGTGCGCCCGAGGGAGCGGCCGGTCCGAGTTCTGGGAGTTCTGTCCTCGTGAACGATGTCGACGTGACGGCCGCCGGCGACCCGGGTTCCTCCGCGGGGGACCCCCTGGGCCTCGCCGATCTGTTCACCGGCGGCGGCGAGCCGTGGCTTCCGCTGCTGGCTCCGGTGATCGAGGCGCAGCCCGGCGCCGCCGACTTCGTCGGTCCGAAGCGCAGTCCGGAGGTGGTTCCGGTGCGCGAGTTGACGTTTCAGGCGTTGAAGCCGCATCCGCCGCACAAGTGGAAGGTGGTCGCCTTCGGTCAGAACCCGTATCCGCGGGCGGAGAGCGCGACCGGCATCGCGATGTTCGACAACACCTTCAGCGACTGGAAGGACAGCCAGTTCGGCCGTGTGGTCAGCATCCGCTGCATCATCAAGGCGGCCGCGATGTGGAAGTACGGCATCGTCAAGAAGACGCCGATCGCCGAGGTCCGCGCGCTGTTGAGGAAGGAGGACACCGTCGCGCCGCCGGAGTGGTTCCAGGCGATGCTCACCCAGGGTGTGCTGCTGCTCAACGCCTCTCTCACGGCGAGTGCGGACGGCGCGGTGCCGACGGACCGTCACACGTCCTTCTGGCGGCCGGTGGCCGAGCAGATCGTCGAGGAGATCCTCCGGGCCAAGCAGGACGCCGCGGAGGAGGACCGGGGTGTGGTGTTCGCCTGGTGGGGCGCGCACGCCCGGAGCCTGAAGAGGGTCGTGCAGCGGCTGGAGAAGAAGTACCCGGGGGTCGATGTCCGGCACCTCGACCACGCGAACCCGGCCGCCCAGGGCGACATCTTCTGCGAAGGGGACCACTTCGCCCAGGTGAACGACGCCCTGGCCGCGGTGGGCGCCGAGCCGGTCGACTGGCTGCCGAGCAAGGGCTGGGACCGGCAGGCGGCGGGCGCGGGTGGCGCGGACGGCGGTGATGTCGCGGAGCGGATGGGGGCGTTCATCGCCTCGACGATGGAGCTCCACCAGCTGTATCTGGAACGCCTCACGAGCGTCAAGGACGAGGGGCTCGTCCTCCCGGCCGTCACCGGGGTGTTCGACACGCCGCTGATGGACTTCCGCAAGGCCGTCGAGCCGGTGTCGCGGGTCCTCGCCCGGCTGGACCGGCACATCGAGAGGTCGAGCGCGTTCGGGGAGTCGAAGGTCGCCGATGCGGCGCTCGGGGAGTCCCCGTTCGGGGAGGGACTCTCCGCCGACGCGATCTCGGCGCTGCACCTCTACACCTGCGAGTCGGCGTTCTACCGCGAGATCAACGCGGTCCTGCGGTCCCCGGACCGGGAGCGGCTGGTGCCCTACCTGCCGTATCTGCGGCTGCTGTTCTCCGCGGTGGAGTCGCTGCCGGCGCAGACCCGGCCGCTGTGGCGCGGCGTGGCGCTTGATCTGCGGTCGCAGTATCCGCTGGGGCAGACGGTGACGTGGTGGGGTGTGTCCTCCTGCACGTCCGAGCTGGGCGTCGCGAAGGCGTTCCTCGGGAGCCGTGGCCGGCGGACCCTGTTCGAGGTCACCCCGGCACGGGCGGTGGCGATCCGGCGGTTCTCCGCCTTCACGGGCGAGGAGGAGTACATCCTCGCGCCGGGCACCCAGCTGAAGGTGACGGAGGTGAAGGCCGAGCGCGGCGGCCTCTGCACCGTGCGGCTGACCGAGCTGGAGGGTCAGGGACTGGTGTCCTAGGCGTACTCGTCGATCGGGGCCGGGCGTCGCGAGCCCGGCCCGACCCCGATCGGCGAGGCACCCTCTAGTACCAGGGGCGGGCGTCAGGCGTGGGCAGCGGGCGCAGTGTCGACCAGCGTTCGAGCAGGCGGTCGGCGAGGGCGGAGCTGAGCCGGCCGACGGCGTGCAGGTGATCGTGGTCGCGGGTCATGCCGGCGACCACGCCCAGGCGGTGGAGAAGCCGTTCACGGGCGGAGACGTAGCCCCACGCGAAGTCCTCGGTGGGCACCCGGGCGAGCTGGTCGACCGTCCCGCGGTGGGCCCTCTCGACGAGCGCGTCGCCCTGGATCAGCCAGCCCGCGCAGGCGTCGGCGAGGTCACCCGGCACGTCCTTCCCGGTGAGACCGCGCCAGGTGGTCCGGTAGACGTCCTCGACCTCCGTGAGCGGGGCAGCGGTGACCGCCATGGCACACCAGCAGGTGGGGAAGCCGATGCGGAAGTAGGCGAGTTCGATCAGGCCGTTGCCGAGCGAGGCCCGTTCGAAGTCGACGAAGCGGACGCCGTCGGCGGTGCGGAGGTCATTGCCGGGACAGGGATCGCCGTGCAGCAGCGCATGGTGCGGGGCGGGGTCCAACCGCTCCAGGAGACCGGCGAGTTCATCGGGAACCGTGGACGGGACGGGTACGTCGAGCGCCCTTGCCAGGGCCAGGAAGGACTCCGCGTCGGCGGCCGTGGGTCCCGACGCGACCGGTAGCACGCCCGCGTCGGCGGGCCCGGTCAGGGCGTGCAGCCGGGCGAGCGACTCCGCGTACCCCGGCATCCAGTCGTCCGTCCTGCCGAGGTCGTCGAGGTGCTCCAGGACCATCACGCGCGAGGGCAGGTCCGTGGCGAGCACCGCGGGGGCCACGGCCGGCCCGGAGGCCCGCCCCGCCAGGCGCAGCCCGGCGAGCTCCCGCGCGAAGCGTGTGTGCGCGTCGGCGCCGGTGTCCCCGTCGTCGGTGATCTGCTTGACGATCACCAGGCGCCGGTCGGCCAGGCGCACCCGCCACACCCGCGACCGCGGGCTGCTGTCCAGGAGTTCGGCCTGCTCGGGGGTGCCCACGGTGGAGAGCAGCGCGTCATCGAACGGAACACGGTTCAACATGGCGACGAGCGTAGCCCCACCTTCGCACGTGCGAGCGAGCGCTCTGGCCCGCCGAAGTCCTCGTCCGGGATTCCTCCGGAACATCGCGCCGGACGGGTCCGGCGCGATGTTCCGGAG
>NZ_LIPQ01000252.1 GCF_001418135.1 Streptomyces aureus | reverse complement strand
CGACTCGGGGCCCGCCGCCCGGTCCGTCGCGCGCGTGCGCAGGGATCTGACGGGCCCTCGGACGTCCCAGGCGGTGCGGGCGGCGGAGATCAGCCGGTGGGCCCGCTCGTGGAACTCCGCGCAGTCGGTGTGGTCGTGGGCGCCGGTACGCCAGAGGGCGAGCGGATGCCCGGCGGCGAGCGCCGCGTGCATCGCCATGAGCCCGTCGCCGCCGCCCACCCGGCCGCAGTACACGGGGACGGTGCCGCCCTCGGCCTCCCGCAGCCGGTCGTACGTCTCCGCCCAGGTCTCCCGGCGGACGCGCGCGGTGTGGGCGTCCGGGCCCGCCCCGGGCACCTCCGCGCGGAGCGGGGCGGCGCGGAGCGGCCCGCTCTCCGCCGCCTCCCAGCGCTCGCGCCATTCGGGGGCCGGTTCCCGGTCGTGGCGGCGGCGGTCGCGGATGACGACGAACCTGCGCTGGCCGAGAGTGGTCGCCCAGGCGTCCTCGGGGCCGCCCTGGGGCGGTTCGAGCCGCCAGGTGTCGAGGGGTTCGTCGAAGAGTTCGAGCGGCAGCACCGCCTCCACGGCGGCCAGGTGCCGGCCGCTGTCGCCGCGCCGCAGGGCGTCCGCGAGCGGTTCGCGCAGGGTCTCCCTGAGCTGTGCCCGGGTGACGCCCCGCTCGTCGAAGTGGAGCGGGCTGACCGTGTGCCCGTCGAGGAGGAGCTTGACCCGCCACGGGTAACGGCCCGGGTCGTAGACCGGGGGGTCGATCTCCAGGAGGACGTCGGCACGCGCGCGGGGTTCGCGTACGGAGAGGGGGGCCGGCCTGCCGGGGCTGACGAGCCGGTCGATCTCGCGCCGGAGGTGCCGGTCGGCGTCGCCCGACTCGTCGACGATCCAGTGGGTGAGGGCCGCGGTGTCGACCCGCTCGCCGTACCGTCCGCGCACGTGCCGGGCGACATGGGCGGCGTACAGGAGCACCGCGTCGAGTTCGAGGTCGCGGACGCCGTCCCTGCGGGGCGCCCGCAGACCGCGCAGGAGTCCGGCGCCCTCGCTCCAGGTGCGCGGGTCGTCCTCCAGGGCGTCCGGCAGTTCGTCGTCCCTGATCCAGGCCTTGACCTGGTCGATGAGGTCCATGATCTCGCCGGGCGCGGTGGGCGCGGGCAACTCGGCGAAGTGTCCGTACAGCTGGGTGCGCAGACCCGGTCCGACGCCCGTCGAGCCGGTGAGACGTCCCTGGGTGCGGGTCCAGTCGGGCCGGTCGTCCAGGGAGCGGTAGCGGGCGAGGTGGTAGCGGTCGTGGGCGCGCAGCGCCTCGCCCATCGCCTCGCCGCCGGGGAGGTCGTGCAGCCGGCGCAGCGCGGTGACGGGGACGACGGCGCCGCCGTCGCGGCCGCGTCCCTTGTTGAGGCCGACGACGGCGCCCTGCTGGTGGTCGACGACGGGGCCGCCGGAGCAGCCTTCGACGGGCATGACCCAGTCGGTGATGAGCGCCTTGCCGTCCGTGCCGATCAGGGTGCCGTGGACGTGCCGGATGCCGAGCTCGCCGGTCTCCCGGGACCAGCCGTGCAGTCCGACGGAGGTCGGCGGGATCGGCGGGCGCTCCCCGAGGCGCACGCAGGACGCCTTCTGCGCGCCGGGCACGCGGACGAGCGCGATGTCGGGGAAGGCCCACCGGTCCGGCGGGTCGTCGGGCCGGTCGGGGCGCGGCAGGGCGAGCACGACGGTGCCGGTGGTCTCCCGGGAGGTCTTTCCGTCCTCCCAGGTGATGCCGACGGCGGGCTCGCTCCTCCACACCGCGCTTCCCCCCTCGGCCACGACATGGGCGCAGGTCAGCACCCAGCCGGGGGCGATGAAGAAGCCGGTGCCCCAGTACCGGTCGCCGTGCGGGTCATACCCGCAGTCGGGAGCGGCGATACGTACCAATGCGGGGCGCACGAGAGCGTCGAAGGCGCTCATGCGGGCTCATCGGCCGCCGGGTCCGCCGCGGAGGGATCGGATGCGGGCGGCCGGGGTGCGGGAACGGCCGCGGGATCCGCGACGGAGTCCGGCGCGGGACCGGTGGCGGGCTCGGCGGGCCGGCCCGGTTCGGTCCAGGTCAGGGAGACGTTCACGGAGGCCTTGCCCGAGCCGTCGGCGAGGACTCCGATCACCTTGCCGGACTGCGCCGACAGCTCGATGCCGAAGCTGACGGCGACCTCCACGGACCCCTGCGGGTCGAGCCCGGCCCGCAGCGATCCGACCACCCCGCGCACCACGTCCGTGAGTCCGCCGGCCATCGAGACCACCCGGTCCTTGACGCCGGTGTCCTGGAACCCACCGCCCCTGCCGAGTTCCTGCACGTCACTGACCCGGGCCCAGACGGGCGTGCCGTCGTCCAGCCGAATACGCGCGATCCCGTGCGTCACAGCGCCCCCGCTCCCCGAAACGATGATGGGGAAGGCTAGTCGGTGGGACTGACGGGCGACAGGGGACGTGAGGTGTTCGGCCTATCCTGAACGCATGTACTTCACCGACCGTGGCATCGAGGAACTGGAGAAGCGGCGCGGCGAGGAGGAAGTCACCTTCGAGTGGCTCGCCGAGCAGCTGCGGACGTTCGTCGATCTCAACCCCGACTTCGAGGTGCCGGTCGAGCGCCTCGCGACCTGGCTGGCCCGTCTTGACGACGAGGACGACGAGGACGAGTAGGGCCGGCTCGTGGAAACAGCCCGCCCCGAGGGGTGACCCCGCGCGGGTCACCCCTCCCGCAGTCGGTCGTAGGCGAGGCCGAGCGCGCCGTGGGCGACGAGCAGCGCCCCGGCCGTCGCCCAGCCGCCACTGCGCCGGCCGAGGCCCCAGATCAGCAGCGGCACCCCCGCGGCGAGCTGCACCCCGTTCAGTACGCGCGCCTTGGGGCCGCGCAGGTACGGGCCGAGCGGGCCGCCCTCCATCACGTCGAGTTCGGCGCGTACGGCATCCCTCCAGCCCGACCATTCGAGCTGCTCGGCGCCCTGGGCCAGGGCGACGGAGCGGAGCCGGTCGGCGCTCTCGCCGGGGAGGAGCCCTGTCGGCAGGGCGAGCCCGACGCGGCCGAGGACGGCGACGACGCCGAGGAGCCGGGCGTGGCCGTCGGCGTCCGGGTCGGGGCCGGTGAGCGGTTCCAGGGCCTGGACGTCCAGGACGGGGTCGAGCGCGAGCCGGGCGGCGAAGGTGCGCATGGCCTCGTCCTCGCCGACGGGCGTGCCGTCCGCCAGCCAGGTGTAGCCGACCGTACGGCGGAACCCGGCGGCGAGCGTGAGACCGGCCCGGTCGCGGTCCCACCAGAACGCGACGACGGGCCAGCCGGCGGCCGAGACGGCGAGGGCGGTGGCCCAGCCGGTGACGACCTGTTCGACCGGCTCCCCGCCGTGGAGCCAGGGCTTCCCCTCCGGTACGAGCACGCTCCAGTCGTCGCCCGCGGGGGCGAGCAGCAGGTGCTCGCGGAGCAGCTGGGCGGGTGGCCGGACCGTGGGGGGATCGGCACGGCAGAGGAGCAGTGCCCCGACGGGATGCGGTCCGGATGTCGCGTTCATGGGCCCTACGCTAGGCCAATTTGTCCGCGTACGACGGCAATTGCCCCCACCCTGTCAGGGGAGAGTCAGGGTTGACTTCCCCGCACCGCGATATATCGTGTCTATCGAGAAACACGATATGTTGCGTTGCCGAAACGGGAGGTCAGCACCATGACAGAGTGGTCCGTCACCGAGCCGACGAAGCTGGCCCCTGCCGACCCCGTGACCCGGCTGCGGGTCCGCATCGTCAACGGCACGGTGAACGTGGTGGGGACGGACGAGAGTTCCGCCCGCGTGGAGGTCTCCGAGGTCGAGGGCCCGCCGCTGATCGTGTCCCAGGACGGCTCCACCCTGACCGTGGGCTACGAGGACCTCCAGTGGAAGAGCGCCCTCAAGTGGCTCGACCGCAAGGAGTTCCGGCGCCGGGCCGTCGTCTCCGTCGCCGTCCCCGCGGGCGTCGACGTCGAGGTGACCGTGGTCGGCGCCGAGGCCGTCGTCACCGGCATCACCGGGCGCACGGAGGTGCGCGGCGTCTCCGGCGACACCACCCTCCTCCGGCTCTCCGGCCCGGTCCGCGCCGAGAGCGTCTCGGGCAATCTGGAGGCCCAGTCGGTCACGGGCGCGCTCCGGATCAACTCGGTGACCGGCGACGTGACGGTGATCGAGGGCGCGGGCGCCTCCGTGCGGGCCGAGACCGTCAGCGGCGACATGGTCATCGACCTCGACCCGGCCGAGCTCGACGGGCCGCCCGCCGACATCCGGCTCTCCAGCCTCTCCGGCGAGGTCGCCATCCGCCTCCCCCACCCGGCCGACGCCCGCGTCGAGGCCAACACGACGACGGGCTCCGTGTCGAACGCCTTCGAGGACCTGCGCGTGGCCGGACAGTGGGGCACCAAATCCGTCACCGGCACCCTCGGTTCGGGCCGGGGCACCCTCAAGGCGACCACCGTCTCCGGCTCCATCGCCCTGCTCCGCCGTCCCGAGTCCGAAGAGGACGGCGGCTCCGCCCCCTCCCCCACCCCCTCCGCGACCGGAAAGGTGCTCTGACATGCCGCCCGTCTTCGCGCACGGCCGCCTGCGTCTCTATCTGCTCAAGCTGCTCGACGAGGCGCCACGCCACGGTTACGAGGTGATCCGCCTCCTGGAGGAGCGCTTCCAGGGCCTGTACGCGCCCTCGGCGGGCACGGTCTACCCGCGCCTGGCCAAGCTGGAGGCCGAGGGCCTCGTCACCCACGCCAGCGAGGGCGGCCGCAAGGTCTACTCGATCACCGACGCCGGCCGTGCCGAGCTGGCCGGGCGGGGCGCCGAACTGGACGACCTGGAGCGGGAGATCCGCGAGTCGGTGTCGGAGCTCGCGGCGGAGATCCGGGACGACGTGCGCGGTGCGGCGGGCCGGGTGCGCAGCGAGATGCGCGCGGCGGCGGGCCGGACCCGCGCGGCGGAGTCCTCCTCGTTCGCCGAGGCCAAGGAGGAGCTGCGCCGGGTCGGACAGGAGTGGAAGGAGCAGGCCCGCCAGGCCCGCGCCGAGGCCAAGTCCGCCCGCCACCAGGCGAAGGAGTTCCAGCGGATCGCCCAGCAGGTGCAGGAGGAGGTCCAGGACCGCTTCTCGCGCGGCGACTGGCCCAAGGGGGTCTGGGAGGGCCTCTCGGACATCACGGCCCAGCTCGGCGGCCTCGTGGCGGGCACGACCCACCCGAAGGCCGGCGGCCAGGAGCCGCCGTTCGCGGCGGCCCCGGCCGACGAGGTGCCGGAGTGGGCTCGGGACACGGAGGGCTCGGGCGACCCGGCCCGCGACCTGGACCGGCTCCTCGACCGCTTCCGCGACGAGATCAGGGACGCGGCCCGCGACCACGGGGTGAGCCAGGAACAGCTGGCCGAGACCCGCGACCAGCTGTCGACGGCGGCGATCCGGATCACGGGCCTGCTGCGGTCCCGCCCGAGAGCGTGACCGCCGGGGGCACGGGGTTCCGGCCGAGCGCGCGACCGCCGGAGCCACGGGTCCCGGCTGAGCGCGACCGCCGGAGCCACGGGTCCCGGCTGAGCGCGACCGCCGGAGCCACGGGTCCCGGCTGAGGGTGACCGCCGGGGGCACGGGTCCCGGCTGAGCGCGACCGCCGGAGCCACGGGTCCCGGCTGAGGGTGACCGCCGGGGGCACGGGGGCGCCGGTGAGCGCGGGACCGCCGGGGTCACGGCCCCCCTGCCGACGATCTGAACCGGGCGTCCCGGCAGGGCCTCAGCGCCGGGTGACGGTCACCGTCACGCGGGCACCCGGGGCCGCGAGGACCAGGGCCCGGCCGGGGGTCGGGCGGAGCACCAGCGCCCCGCCCCGGGCCGTCACCCGCCAGTCGCCGGGCGGCAGGGCGAGCTCGGTGACCCGGGAGCCGCGCGGCCCGGCGGAGTCGTACGAGAGGCGGTAGACCCCGGCACCCGGGTCGTAGGCGGCGGAGCGCACCGTGCCCGCGACCGCCTCCGCGTAGGGCTCGGCCGTCAGCTCCTTGTTCGTACGGAACGCCCCCGTGCCGTCCACGGCGCAGTAGCCGCCGCCGTAGCACCACTCCCAGCCCGCCCAGCCGGAGCTGTAGCGGCCGAGCGAAGCCATGGCCTCCCGGTAGAAGCGGTTCATGTTCGGCTGCGCGTTGTTGAGCGGTCCCCACTCGCCCACCACCACGGGGACCTTGTACTCCTTCGGGTACAGGGTGACGGCCTGCTCGTAGTTCTCGATCCAGCGGGCCGCCGGGTCGTAGTCCCCGCCGGCCTCCATCGCGCCGTTGTAGAAGTGCGGGGCGTAGACGATCTTCGGGTCGTCGATCCGGCCGAGTCCCGTGGGCACGCCCTCGCCCACGATGGGCGTCGGTTCGACGAAGATCCAGTTGTCCCTGTCGACCGAACGGATCGCGTCCGCGACACGGTTGTACATCGGGGTGATCTGATCCCGCTCGATGCGCCGGGCGGCGGTCGCCAGGTCCTCGCCCTCGCGCAGCTCGCCCATCGGCTCGTTGATCGGGTCGTAGCCGAGCACGGCCGGGTGGTCCTCGAAGCGGTCGGCGAGCACCCGCCACATCCGGGCCTGGGCGCGCCGCAGGTCCTCGTCCTCGTACAGGTGGGTGAAGGCGCGCTGCACGGCGGGCTCGAAGTACTCGGAGAACCAGTCGTCGGGGTGCGGCGTGAAGGGCAGCCCGTCGGTCCTGGTCGCCCAGGCGGGCACGCCCCGGTGGCCGAAGGCGGGACCGAAGACGTCCTGGTGGGCGTCGATGACGACGTTGACGTCGTACTTCTCCGCCCAGTCCAGGATCCGCTCGATCTTCCGCAGATAGGACTGGCTGTACTGGCCGGGCCGGGGCTCCAGGTCGTCCCAGAAGACGAGGAGCCGGGCGAAGTTGAAGCCCTTGGCCCGCATGTCGCGGAAGTGCTTCTCGGTCACGCCGGAGAGGGCGGCGTCACCACTGTGCGCCTTGTCCCCGACGTTCCAGCCGCGCAGGGTGAGCGTGCGGCCACGCTCGTCGGTGAGCGCGGGAATCGCGTCCCCGCCGGTCTCCGGGCGATCGACGGCGGCGGCGGGCACGGTGGGGGCGATCAGCGCGGCGGCGAGGGCGCCCGTGACAAGGGTGGTTCGCCACGCGTGGGTGGTTCGCGACAAGGTAGACCTCCGGCACGACGAAGTGAGCGTTGTTCACGTTTCACGTGCCGGAGATCCCATCAGTCCTACCGACGAGTAATCAAGGGGTCGTCACGACGTCTTCAGGACGATCTTTCCGAAGAGTTCGCCGGAGGCCATCCGCTCGAAGCCCTCCCGCGCCCGGTCCAGCGGCAGGACCTCGTCGACGACCGGCCGGACACCCGTCGCCGCGCAGAAGGACAGCAGGTCCTCCAGCTCGTCCTTGGAGCCCATGGTCGAGCCGACGACCTTCAGTTCCAGGAAGAAGATCCGGGTCAGCTCGGCGTGCGCGGGCCGGTCGCCGCTCGTGGCGCCCGAGATGACGAGCGTGCCGCCGGGCCGCAGCGACTTGACGGAGTGGGACCAGGTGGCGGCACCGACGGTCTCGATGACCGCGTCCACCCGCTGCGGGAGCCGCGCGCCCGGCTCGAACGCCTCGACGGCGCCGAGCTCGACGGCCCGCTTGCGCTTCTCCTCGTCACGGCTGGTGGCGAAGACCCGCAGGCCGGCGGCCTTGCCGAGGGCGATCGCGGCGGTGGCGACACCGCCGCCCGCGCCCTGCACGAGCACCGAGTCCCCGGGCCGTACACCGGCATTGGTGAAGAGCATGCGGTAGGCGGTCAGCCAGGCGGTGGGCAGACAGGCGGCCTCCTCGAAGGAGAGCTCCTTCGGCTTGGGCAGCACGTTCCAGCGGGGCACGGTCACCCGCTCGGCGAAGGTGCCCTGGTAGCGCTCGGTGAGGATGGACCGGGGCTCGTCGGGTCCGACGCCGTGGCCGGTCTGGCCGATCACGGAATGCAGGACGACCTCGTTGCCGTCCTCGTCGATCCCGGCGGCGTCGCAGCCGAGGATCATCGGCAGCTTCTCCTCGGGCAGTCCGACCCCGCGCAGCGACCACAGGTCGTGGTGGTTGAGCGAGGCGGCCTTGACGGTGACGGTGGTCCACCCCGGCCGCACCTCGGGTTCGGGACGTTCACCCAATTCGAGGCCGTTCAGGGGCTGGTCGCGGTCGATTCGGGCAGCGTAGGCAGCGAACATGGCCCCGACCCTAGGCGGCCACGGGCAGGCCACGGAACCACGCGCCCGTGTGACGCGCGTCCCTCCCTCGCCCCGGCGGCTCCCCGTACACGAAAGGGCCCCGTCCTCGGACAGGACGGGGCCCTTCACGGGGTGCGCGACGCGTCAGCGGCGGGCGACGCCCTCCGCACGGGCGGCGGCGGCGACCGCGGCCGCGACGGCCGGGGCGACCCGCTCGTCGAACGGCGACGGGATCACGCAGTCGGCGGCGAGCTGGTCGCCGACGACGTCCGCGATCGCGTTGGCCGCGGCGATCTTCATGCCCTCGGTGATCCGGGAGGCCCGGACCTGGAGCGCGCCGGCGAAGATGCCGGGGAACGCGAGGACGTTGTTGATCTGGTTCGGGTAGTCCGAACGCCCCGTCGCCACGACGGCCGCGTACTTGTGCGCGACGTCGGGGTGGACCTCGGGGTTCGGGTTGGCCATGGCGAACACGAAGGCGTTCGGAGCCATGGAGGCGACGGCCGCCTCGGGGACCGTACCGCCGGAGACGCCGATGAAGACGTCGGCGCCGGCGAGGGCGGTCTCCAGGGAGCCGCTGAGGCCCGCCTTGTTGGTGAGGTCGGCGATCTCGCGCTTGACCGGGTTGAGGTCGTCCCGGTCGCGGCTGACGATGCCCTTGCGGTCGGCGACGGCGACGTCGCCGAGCCCGGCCTCCAGGAGGAACTTGGCGATGGCGACTCCGGCCGCGCCGGCGCCGGAGATGACCGCGCGCAGGTCGCCGAGGGTCCGGCCGGTCAGCTTCGCCGCGTTGCGGAGGGCGGCGAGGGTGACGATGGCGGTGCCGTGCTGGTCGTCGTGGAAGACGGGGATGTCGAGGCGCTCCTGGAGCTTGCGCTCGATCTCGAAGCACCGCGGGGCCGAGATGTCCTCCAGGTTGACGCCGCCGAAGGACGGGGCCAGCCGGACGACGGTCTCGACGATCTCGTCGGTGTCGGTGGTGGCGAGGGCGATCGGGACCGCGTCCACGCCGCCGAACTGCTTGAAGAGGATGGCCTTCCCCTCCATGACCGGGAGGGAGGCCTCCGGGCCGATGTCACCGAGGCCGAGCACCGCCGTACCGTCGGTCACGACCGCGACGACCTGGGACTTCCAGGTGTAGTCGTTGACCAGGTCGGGCTGCTCGGCGATCGCGGTGCACACCTTGGCGACGCCGGGCGTGTACGCGAGGGACAGGTCGTCCCTGTCTCGGACGGGAACGGTGGCCTGAATGGCCATCTTGCCGCCCCGGTGGAGGGCGAAGACAGGATCGAAGGGCTCCTCCGGAGCTCCTTCCGTACCGCTGTCACTGCGAGGATTGACGATCTCCGCTGCCATTGGGTTGACCCCTTAAGTCTGCTTCATTTGAGGGTTGGCCGCTCCTGGTGTGGAGCGGTGGGCGGGTCCCGCGGCCGCCGTGTCTGGTAGCCGCGCGGGCGCGCCGCACAACGCGCCCTGAGCCCCGGATGAGGGGTGTAAGGATCCTTCTTACCGGACGGACGGCACCGCAGACGAGTCCATATCCGCTCGGTGACGCGACTCATACCGAGTGCATCCGGACACGGACGGGGGACGACACGTCACCCCATGTCCATATAGGTGCTTCAAGCACCCGATTGGTGGCCTTCGTGTCGTCCGAATGGCGAGATCAACAGGAAATTCTTCGGCGACGTGGAAGGCATCCAGTAGAAGATCCGGCCCTGATGTACCGGCCTGTTGGCATTCGGGGGTCACCCGTTATCCGATTTTGACATCCGTGGCCGTCGGTTTGAGGCGGTCCGAATGGCAAGATGCCGTAATCACACGAGGTCACGACACTCGAAGAGACGTACGTGACCCACTGGCAACTCCCTCACCCGCCGGAGGAACCCGATCATGACCGCACGCTCCACGCGCTGTACGACCGCCAAGACCCGCACGTCCCGTCTTGCCGCGGTCGCCGCCACCGCGGTCGTCGGCTCCGTGCTGCTGACCGCCTGTGGCGACCAGACCGAGGGCGGCTCCTCCGCCACCCCGACGAAGGACGGCGGCTCCGCCAACGCCGCACCGCTCTTCTCGAAGCTCCCCGCCGACATCCAGAAGGCCGGTGTCATCAAGGTCGGCACCGACGCCTCGTACGCCCCGATGGAGTTCACCGAGGGCGGCAAGATCGTCGGCGTCGACCCCGACATCGCCGCGGCCCTGGGCAAGCAGCTCGGCGTCGAGTTCAAGTTCACGTCGGGCACCTTCGACGGTCTGATCACCTCGATCTACACCGGTCGCCAGGACGTGATCATGTCCTCGATGACGGACAACAAGAAGCGCCAGGAGGGCCTGGACGACAACGGGAAGAAGATCGGCAAGGGCATCGACTTCGTCGACTACTTCAGCTCCGGTGTCTCCCTCCTGGTCAAGAAGGGCAACCCGCAGAACATCAACTCGCTCGACGACCTCTGCGGCAAGACCGTGGCCGTCCAGCGCGGCACGATCTACGAGGACACCTTCAAGGCCCAGGCCACGAAGTGCGGCGCCAACAAGCTGACGATCCAGGCCTTCGACACCGACGCCGAGGCGCAGACCCGCGTCAAGGCCGGCGGCGCCGTGGCCGACCTCAACGACTACCCGGTCGCCGCGTACATCGCGAAGACCTCGGGCGGCGGCAACGACTTCGAGGTCGTGGGGAACCAGAGCGACGTCGGCCTCTTCGGCATCGGCGTCTCGAAGGACGACCCCCAGCTGCGCGACGCCATCAAGGAAGCGCTCGACGCGATCATCAAGGACGGCACCTACGCCGATGCCCTGAAGAAGTGGGACGTCTCGGACAGCGCCGTCAAGACGGCCACCGTCAACGCCGGCGAGTGACCTTCCCCGTCATCGCCTGCAAGTGACCTCCCCGCTCCACTGAAGGGCAGTCGTCATGACTGACAAGATCTCCAAGGACCCGGCCGCCGCTCCGGCCGGGCCCGGCGCCTCGGGCTCCCCGTACGAGGCGATCAAGGCCATCCCCGTGCGGCACTACGGGCGCTGGGTCAGCGCCGTCGTCGTGGTCGTCCTGCTCGGATGGCTCGTCTACGCCTTCTCCCAGGGCAACATCATCTGGGACACGGTGTGGGACAAGCTGTTCGACCCGTCGATCCTCGACGGCCTGGTGAACACCGTGATCATCAGCGTCGCCTCGATGGCCCTGGGCCTCGTGCTCGGTGTCGTCTTCGCGGTGATGCGGCTGTCCAAGAACCCCGTGACCGGCGCCGTCGCCTGGCTCTACATCTGGTTCTTCCGCGGCACCCCGGTGTACGTGCAGCTGCTGGTCTGGTTCAACCTCTCGCTGATCTTCGAGTACATCAACCTCGGGCCGATCTACAAGAACGAGACCGTCGACGTCATGACGCCGTTCATGGTCGCGCTGCTGGGTCTCGGCCTCAACGAGGGCGCCTACATGGCGGAGATCGTCCGGGCGGGCATCCAGTCCGTCGACGAGGGCCAGACGGAGGCCGCGCACGCGCTCGGCATGTCCCAGACCAAGACCATGGGCCGGGTCGTCCTTCCGCAGGCCATGCGGGTCATCGTGCCGCCGACGGGCAACGAGTTCATCAACATGCTGAAGACCTCGTCACTCGTCTCGGCCGTGCAGTACACAGAACTCCTGCGGGCCTCGTCGAACATCGGCAGCACGGCAGGCGCCGTGATGGAGATGCTCTTCGTCGCCTCCATCTGGTACCTCGCGCTGACCAGTGTGTTCAGCGTCGGCCAGTACTACCTGGAGCGCCGCTTCGCCCGCGGTTCGCTGCGGAGCCTGCCGCCCACCCCGTGGCAGCGGATCCGCGCGAACCTGACCACCTTCAAGCGATCGGCGGTGTCCGGATGACCGGCGAGCCCATGGTCAAGGCCGAAGGCGTCCACAAGTCCTACGGCGCGGCCCACATCCTCCGGGGCATCGACCTGGAGGTCCAGAACGGAGAGGTCTTCTGCCTGGTCGGCCCCTCCGGCTCCGGCAAGTCGACCTTCCTCCGCTGCATCAACCACCTGGAGCGGGTCGACGGCGGCCGGCTCTCGGTCGACGGCCAGCTGGTCGGCTACCGGGAGAAGAACGGCAAGCTGTACGAGCTGAAGGACAGCGAGGTCGCGGTCCAGCGCCGTGACATCGGCATGGTCTTCCAGCGCTTCAACCTCTTCCCCCACATGACGGCCCTGGCCAACGTCATGGAGGCCCCGATCCAGGTGAAGGGCGAGTCGAAGGCGGTGGCACGCGAGCGTGCCGAGCGTCTGCTCGACCGCGTGGGCCTGCGGGACAAGATGGGGAACTACCCGTCGCAGCTCTCCGGCGGTCAGCAGCAGCGTGTCGCCATCGCCCGCGCGCTGGCGATGGAGCCGAAGCTGATGCTCTTCGACGAGCCGACGTCGGCGCTCGACCCGGAGCTGGTCGGTGACGTCCTCGACGTCATGCGGGACCTCGCCGAGTCGGGCATGACGATGATCGTCGTCACGCACGAGATGGGCTTCGCCCGCGAGGTCGGCGACTCGCTGGTCTTCATGGACGGCGGTGTGGTCGTCGAGTCGGGCAACCCGCGCGACGTCCTGGGCAACCCGCAGCACGACCGGACGAAGGCGTTCCTGTCGAAGGTGCTGTAGCCGCGGACACGCGAAAGGGGCGGTACGGGAGAACCCGTACCGCCCCTTCCCGCATCCGCGCCGGCTACTTCACGGCGAGGAGCAGGGTGTCGGAGGGCGAGGCCCACACGGTCCTGGCCTCGCCGAATCCGGCGGCGAGGAGGGTGTCGGCGTGCCAGCGCGGGGAGGGCATGTCGCCGTCGGCGTGCTCGCCGTAGATCTCGAAGCGGCGGGCGGTGGGCCCGGCGAGGACGGGGTCCTCGGCGGCGAGCGCCCACCACTCGGCCCAGTCCAGGGCGCCGCCGGTCCTGGCGCGGTCCATGACGGCGTGGCGCTGGGCGCGCTCGGCGGCGTTGATCCGGGGGGTGGTCGTGTCGATCATGTGGTCGGCGTTCATGAAGACGCCGTCGTCGCGGACGAGACCGGCGAGCCGGCCGTAGAGGGCCGTCAGGGGCTCGCTGTGGAGCCAGTGGAGCGCGGTCGCGGTGAGGACGGCGTCGTACGAGTCGTGGGGCAGCCCGGCGGCCCAGTCGGGGTCCTTGAGGTCGGCGGTCACGAAGGTGACGCGCTCGTCGCCGGCGAAGTAGCCCTCGGCGATGGCGAGGAGGGCCGGGTCGAGGTCGACACCGGTACTGGTCGCCTCCGGGAACCTCTTGAGGAGCCGATCCGTGATACTTCCCGTACCGCACGCGAGGTCGAGGACGCGGGGCTTCGGTCCCACCATGGCCTCGACCATGTCGAGCATCACCCGGAAGCGCTCCTCACGGTCCGGCATGTACCACTCCTGCTGACGGTCCCAGCTCTGCTGCCAGGCCGCCCAGTCGGTTCCGGTCATCGCCGCTCCTCCCCCTCTTCGTAATACCCTCATAAGGGAAACAGTTGTTACCCCTTCCGACCGAGACACTAGACCGCCGGAGTAAGGACTACAAGTGGAACTGGCCTATTACTCGGATTACGCCGTGCGTCTGGTCAACACCGAGGAGCCGGCCCGCAACAAGGACGCCCTGACCTCCGTCGAGGTCATCCGCGAGCTCTTCGGCGCCGCCACCCAGATGGCCCGCCGGGCCACCGAGTCCGACGTGACCCGCTTCCGCGCCGTACGGGCCCGGCTGCGGGCGGTCTTCACCGCGGCCGACGAGGGCGACCACACGGGAGCCGTGGACCTGCTGAACTCGCTGCTCCTGGAGTTCCCGGTCAGCCCGCAGATCTCGGGCCACGACATCCTCGACGAGGACGGCCGGCCGCGGTGGCACATGCATCTCGCGGACCACCCGTCGAACGCGACCGCGGGATACGCGGCGATCGCGGCGATGGGGCTCGCCTTCCACCTGACGGAGTTCGGCGCGGACCGCCTCGGCCTCTGCCAGGCACCGCCCTGCCGCAACGCCTACCTGGACACGTCCACCAACCGCTCCCGGCGCTACTGCTCGGACCGCTGCGCGACCCGCGCCAACGTGGCCGCCTACCGGGCCCGCAAGCGCCTGGAGGCCGACCGGTCGGACCGGACGGGCCTCACCGCCGAGAACAGCCAGGAGAGCGTCACCCCCGCCGACCGCTGACGCCCCGGCGTCAGCGGCCGGTAGCGCGCCCGCACCCGCCCGAGGACCAGCTCGGGCGGTACGGCCCCGAAGACCCGGCTGTCGCCCTCGGCGTCCGGGTTGTCGCCGAGCACCCACCAGCCGCCGTCACGTCGCTCGATCAGCCGCTTCACGATGAGCAGATCCTGCTGGAGCGGATGCCGGACCACGGCCACGCACCCCGGCCGCAGGCGTCCGCCGTAGTGCACGAGCAGCTGATCCCCATGGAGCAGCGTGGGCACCATGGACACCCCCGTCACCTCGGCGATCCCGAACGGAGCCCCGGCGTCCGCCACTCGCTCCCGTCCCGATTCCCTCATCGGCACCTCCCGCTCCGCCCGCCGGTCCACCGCGCCTCCACCCACACATCCGCTCGTTCACTCGTACACGAGTCCCATGGTGACCCTGGACTTTTGACCTAAGCCCCAGGGGGCGCCCGCGAAATCGCCCTTCTCACCGAGTAATGTCCCACCTGAGAAGACGATCACGAGGAAGGACGGCACAATGCTCTCCCGCCTGTTTGCCCCCAAGGTGAAGGTCAGCGCCCACTGCGACCTCCCGTGCGGCGTGTACGACCCGGCCCAGGCCCGCATCGAGGCCGAGTCGGTCAAGGCTGTCCAGGAGAAGTACCAGGCGAACGAGGACGCGCACTTCCGCGCCCGCGCCACGGTCATCAAGGAGCAGCGCGCGGAGCTCGCCAAGCACCACGTGTCGGTGCTCTGGAGCGACTACTTCAAGGCCCCGCACTTCGAGAAGTACCCCGAGCTCAACCAGCTGGTCAACGACACCCTGAAGGCCCTCTCGGCCGCCAAGGCGTCGACGGACCCGAAGACGGGCGAGAAGGCGCTGGAGCTCATCGCCGAGATCGACCGCATCTTCTGGGAGACGAAGAAGGCCTGACCTTCTCTTTCCCGTCCCAAGGGGTACGACTGCCTGGCGGTCGTGCCCCTTCGGACTTTCCCGCCGCAATACCGACGTACCTACAGAAGGGTGATGCTCCATGCGCGTCAAGGCTTTCGACCACCTGGTACTCAACGTGACCGACGTCGAGACGGCGCTCGCGTTCTACACCGGGCCCCTGGGGCTCGCGGGCGAGCGCGTCGAGGAATGGCGGGCCGGGAAGGTGTCGTTCCCGTCCGTGCGGATCGACGAGAGCACCGTCATAGACCTCTTCTCGCGCCCGCGCGGCGAGTCCAACGTCGATCACATCTGCCTCGTCGTGGACCCTCTCGACTGGCAGGAGGTCCTCGACTCCGGGACGTTCGACGTCATCGAGGGCCCCGTCCCCCGCTGGGGCGCCCGCGGTTCGGCCCAGTCGGTCTACGTCAAGGACCCGGACGGCAACACGGTCGAGCTGCGCTGGTACCCCCAGGACGTCACGGAGTAGGCCCTACCCGCCCTGCGTCGCCGCCGGCGGCGCCAGGGGCCGTCACGCCGCTCGTCCAGCCCGTCGCAGCAGCCGGG
>NZ_LIPQ01000251.1 GCF_001418135.1 Streptomyces aureus | reverse complement strand
ACGTGCCGGAGGCTCCGCGCGCCCGCCGGGCGGCGCACGCGCGGAGCCTCCGGCACGTACGCGCTGACCCTCGTTCACCTGGGCCGCGACGGCGCGCCGACCACCGACTACCGCACCCTGCTGACCGCGCTGTCCGGGCCCGACGCCGGCAGCGGCCGGGAGCTGAAGGAATCGCCCAGCACCGTCACCGTCCGGGTGCCCGCCGGACGGTACCTGCTTGACTCCACCCTCTCCACCAGGCCGGTGGGGGAGGGGAACTGGGGGAACGACTGGCTCGTGCGGCCCCGGCTGGACGTCGACCGCGACATGACCCTCGTGCTCGACGCCCGGGTCGCGCGCCCGGTGGACATCCGGCCGCCGGTCGCCGACGCAAGGTTCGAACAGACCGGAGCGTTCGCCGAGGTGACGTACGAGGGAGTCACCGGGTTCGCGAACCTGATGTCGCTGTCGCTGGACCTGCGGACGGCGCACCTGGGCCCGGCCGCCGAGCGCGGGACCGTGCGGACCTGGGTGGACTCGTACTGGAGCCGGCCGGGCGGCGTCTGCGCCCTCGGCTACGCCTTCCGGGGCGAGCGGGCGCTGAACGGTCTGGTCCGGCACCCGGCGCCCGGCGACCTGGCCACGCTGGTGGTGCACGCGGGAGTGCCCGCGTCCGGCGGGGGAACGGCCCTCGTCGACTTCTCACCGTCGGCAGGCCCCTCCCCGGCGCTGTCGCTGCCGGTGCCGTCGGGGGGCACCGGGACGTTCCTCCTCACGCCCGAGCGCGGCGCCTGGGACCTCGTGTACGGCGCGCCGTCCGAACCGGAGGAGCCCGCCAACAACTACTTCGTCCTCGGACGCTCGTTCACCCCCGGCTCCACCACGGTGCACACCTTCGACACCCCGGTCTTCGGCCCGGCCCTGGACTCCTCGCCGGGCGCCCGGCCGGTCGCGCAGCGCACCGGCGACACCCTGGACCTGGCGGTGCCGCTGCTCGCCGACGGCGATGGCCACGTGCCGTCCTCGCCCCTGTTCACCGCGTCGACCGTCACGCTGCACCGCGACGGCACGCTGGTCGCGACGCGCCGCGGCGAGAAGCCGGGGCACGCCTCGTTCACGGTGCCGGCGGGGCGGGCCGCCTACCGGCTGACGGCGAGCGCGACGCGGTCGCGGGGGAGCGTCACGGCGGCGTGGACCTTTACCTCCGCCGCGACGGCCACCGCCACCGACCTCCCGCTGAGCGCCGTACGCTTCGGCCCCGACGTCGCGCTCGACGGCACCGCCCCGGCGCACACCACGAGCCGGGTGGCGGTGACGGTGGAGGGCGCGGCCCGGCGGTCGGGGGTGTGGTCGCTGACCGTGTCCGTGTCGACGGACCGGGGCGCCACCTGGACGCAGGCGGCGGTGACCGGAGGACGGATCACGGTGAGGACGCCCGGGCCCGGCAGGTCGGTGTCGCTGCGCGCGGAACTGACGGACGCGCACGGCAACACTCTCACCCAGACCCACATCGACGCGTACGTCACGCGGTCCGCCACCGGGACGCGCTGACGCCGGGCCCCCCGGCCGCCGGACGAGGCCGAGGGCGCCGGCGGCCAGGGCCCGGGCAGGAGCGGGAACGCGGTGGCCCGCTCCATGCCGCCCATGCCAAGGCGGAGGCCGTGACGGGAGAGGAACAGCCCGGGAGTCGTGATCGCCGTGATCCCCGGCAGGTCGGTGGCCCGCCTCCGCGCAGGAGACGGTCTCAGGAGTTCTCCTCCGAACCGATGGCCTCCTCCAGCGAGTCGAACGCCTCACCGGTCGCACGTCGGCGTTCCTGAAGGAGCGCCAGCGCGATCGCGTCGAGCTTGTGCTGGATCGCACGGTCGGCCCGCCGCTCGGCGTTCTTGAGGAGGGCCGACAGCAACAGGGTCACCGACACCATGGCGTCCCCGACAAGGAGCTGCCAGCTGGGTGACAGACCCGCCGCGTGGACCGCGATGAAAGCTCCGACGAGCAGCAGACAGAACGTGAAGAACGGAGGGGAGCTCGTCAGGTTCGACGCTCGCTCCGCGAGGCGTTCGAACGGGCCTCGCCCGTTGCCTCCCCGTTCGGAGGGGTGCTGCAGGGTCATACTCCGTGAGTACCGCAAGCGGCACGTGGACCGCATCTCGCCATGCTGGCTGCGCGGTCGAAACCTGGCGGAACCCGCCGCGCGGGGCACTCTCCGACGCTGCGCCGAAGGGCCGAGGCCGTGGCGGCGCGCCCCGGCCCTCCGGGCCGGTCTGCGGGGCCGCCGCGAGGCCGCTCGTCGAAGCAACCGATCGGGTCCTGGGGGTAGTTGAACGTGCACGCGATTCAAGGTCGCGCTGCGGCCCGCAAGGCGGTGTGAATACCATGGAACAGCCGGATTCCACCGGGAATCGTGCGGGAGCGATGCCATGAAACTGCTGCCGATCGAGATCAAGGTCAACATCGAGGGTGATGCCGCAGCGGCGCTGTCGGCGCTGGGCGGGGCGGGCGTCGCGCAGACCACGCGCCGGATCTGGTTCGCGGAGGACCGGGACAGCGTCGCCGAGGGCCGGGTGCGCCTGCTGGACGAGGGTGTGATCGTACGGTTCAGGATCGGTGGCGGGTCGGACGAGCTGACCGTGAAGTTGCGGCCGTGCGACCGGGAAAAGCTGGTCGGCCGGTTCACGGACCCGTTCGACGCCACGCCGTTCACGTACCGCATCGAGGAGGACTGGGCGGCGGACCACCGGACGGTCGCCGCCTCCCTGACCCACGGTCACCTTCCGGGGGCGTTGCTGGGCGCGGTCCAGCCCGGGGCGGATTCCGCCGTGTCGATCGGCGCGGTGCAGGACCAGTTCCTGGACGTCTGCGCACCCGCCGTCCAGCTCGACGGGCTGGTGGCGCTGGGGCCGGTCCTCTCCACGAAGGCCGCCGACGTCGCGCTCGGCGATCTGGAGGTCGATCTGGAGGCGTGGCGGGTCGCCGGCCTGGAATTCCTGGAGGTTTCGACCCGGGTGAAGCCCAAGGACGGAGACGAAGCCGAGGAGTTGACGGCGCGGGCCGAGCGCAGGCAGCGGAAGCTGGAGGAGGCGGTGCGGGAGCGCGGAGTGACGCTCTCCGAGCTCCCCGACAGCAAGACCCACCGGGTTCTCACCGTCCTGGCGGAGGCAGGTCGCCCCTGATCCCCGCCGTCCGCTGTCGCCCCTGATCCCCGCCGTCCGCTGAGGTGAAAGCAGGTCCTCGACGAGGCGTTGGGCGATCGGCTGCGCTGCTCACTCCGACCCGTCCCGGCCCTGTCCCGGGCCCCGGGCTCCCGCCCCGGCCCTTGCCCCGGCGCGGGGATGCGGTGTCAACCACTCCTCGTCCGTCCAGATCACCCCGTCCGGGATCCGCCGCGCGTACCCGGCGTCCGTCGCGATCCGCAGCCGCACGCTCTCGTGCACCTGGGCACCGGCAGGGACCCGGCGCGGTCGGTAGGTGAGCAGGGCCCACACGGCGCCCATGCGGTGCACCGTGCCCAGCGCGTGACCGGCGTCGAGCGCGAGGTGCTTGCCGTAGGCGTTCTTCTTGAGCAGCAGGTCCGCGTCGAGGGCACCGTCCACGATCCACTTGAGCGTGACGGTGGGCAGCTTCGGGTCGTCGTCGAAGGTGCCGCCCACGTCGGAATGGACCCCGGCGAACCATGCCTCCTCGATGAGCGGGCCCGGTGTCCCCGGCTTCTCCGGCGGCAGGACGAGGTACTCCTCGTACGGTCGGCGCTTCTCGTCGATCGAGACGGCGTGGCGGACGCGGCCCACGTTGGGGATCCGTCGCGTGAAGAGCCAGCGCAGGTTCCAGCGCAGCAGTCCGGCCGCCTTGACCGAGTCCCAGATTCCCATGAAGTGAACGGGGATTCCGGTGCGCTCGTCCACCTTCCGGCTGAACACGCCGGCGAATTGGTGCAGTTGCTTCCAGTCGTCGTCGGTCCAGGTCCGATTCTTGGCGTACACGGAGATCGCGTACGGCACGAGGTTCTCCGACCCGGGCCGCAGCAGACCGACCGCCTTGAGCAGCCCCGCCAGGGCGCGTGCGGTGTACGCGCCGCGGCTGAAGCCGAAGAGGTAGATCCGGTCGCCTGGTTCGTAATGGTGCATCAGGTAGGTGTACGCCTGGGCCAGGTTCTCCTTGAGCCCGGCGCCGAAGGCGAGGCCGAGGAGCCGGGAGAGCTTCCGGGCCGGGAGGGTCCAGGCGCCGGCGGCGGAGAACGTGCCGACGCCGGGGTCGTAGTAGGCGATCTGCGCCGTCGGGTCGCCGAGGTCGAGCATCTCGTAGAGGCTGACGACATTGGTGTTGCCGCGGGCCTTGAGCTGGTTGCCCGTCCCGTCCAGGCACACCACGATGTTCTTTCCCATCACGGCCTCCGAGGGACATGAGCCACTCTCCCTCCTATGCTAGAAGGAAAGCCTCCCGCCGGCCTGTCCGTGACAACCGTCGACGACATCGTCGCCGCCGTCACGGAGTGGAAGGACCGGGGCGACCACGACGACGCCCGGCCGGCCTTCTGTTTCCGCGGTCACGGCGACTCCTTGGGAATCACCACGTCCCTCCTGGCCTCGGACGTCTTCGCCGACCGCACCAGCGCGCATGAGGGTCTGGGCCGATCTGTCCTTCAACTACCGCGAACGAACGGCGAACTGGGACGTGCCCGGCCTCGCGGACCAGTTCGGCTCCACCGTGACGCGCCGACGCAGGACGGCCCGGACGGCTTCAGCACGGTGGAGTTCTGCGGCCGGCCGAGCACGCCCTACGAGGCCTGCTTGGCGCGGACGCCCTCGGAGATGCGCTTGCCAAGAGCCGCGTCGATGTTCGTCCAGTACGTGAAGGCACGCTCCAGGACAGGCTCGCTCACGCCGTCGAGGAGGTGGCCGACCACGTTGTCCACGAGCCGGTCGCGGGCGTCGTCGTCCAGGACCTCGCGCACGAGGGTGCCGGGCTGCCCCCAGTCGTCGTCCTCCGGATGCGAGACGTAGGCCGTCCGGGTGATCTCGCCGTCGGCGGTCCAGCTCGGCGGGCTCCCGTACCGCTCGGTGTCGGCGGCGGGCCCGCCCTTGGAGTTCGGCGCGTAGACGGGATCGGACGTCTTCCGGTACGCCATCGCCCCGTCCTTCGAGTAGGTGTGGACGTCGACGACCGGGGCGTTCACCGGAAGCTGCTGGTAGTTGACGCCGACGCGGGCCCGGTGGGCGTCCGCGTAGGAGAAGAGCCGGGCAAGGAGCATCCGGTCGGGGCTGGGCCCGATGCCGGGGACGAAGTTGTTCGGCTGGAAGGCCGCCTGCTCGATCTCGGCGTGATTGTCGGTGGGGTTGCGGTCCAGCGTCATGCGGCCCACCGG
The DNA here is from genome assembly GCF_001418135.1 of Streptomyces aureus. Lineage (GTDB taxonomy): Bacteria > Actinomycetota > Actinomycetes > Streptomycetales > Streptomycetaceae > Streptomyces > Streptomyces aureus_A. The sequence goes on along the minus strand of NZ_LIPQ01000251.1, from coordinate 27,133 downwards.
GATGAGCGGATAGTCGCCGTGCGGCCAGACCTTGGTGAGGTCGAACGGGTTGAACCGGTACCCGGCCGCGTCCTCGTACGGCATCACCTGCACGTGCAGCGTCCACGAGGGGAAGTCCCCGTCCCGGATGTGCTCGAAGAGGTCCCGCATGTGGAAGTCCGAGTCGGCCCCCGCCATCCGGTCGGCGTCGGCCTGGGTGAAGAACTCGATGCCCTGGTCGGTCTTGAAGTGGTACTTGACCCAGAACCGCTCACCGGACGCGTTGATCCACATGTACGTGTGAGAGGTGTAGCCGTTCATATGGCGCCAGGTACGCGGGATGCCGCGGTCCCCCATCAGCCAGGTGACCTGGTGAGCGGACTCGGGGGAGAGGGTCCAGAAGTCCCACTGCATGTCGTGGTCGCGCAGATTGCTGTCGGCGCGGCGCTTCTGGGACCGGATGAAGTGCTGGAACTTCATCGGGTCCTTCACGAAGAACACCGGCGTGTTGTTCCCGACCATGTCGTAGTTGCCTTCGGAGGTGTAGAACTTCACCGCGAAGCCGCGCGGGTCCCGCCAGGTGTCCGGGCTGCCCCGTTCACCGGCCACCGTGGAGAAGCGGGTGACCAGGTCGGTGCGGGTCCCCGGCTGGAACACCGCGGCCTTGGTGTAGCGGCTGACGTCGTGGGTGACCTCGAAGTGGCCGAACGCGCCGCTGCCCTTGGCGTGCGGCTGGCGTTCGGGGATGCGCTCGCGGTTGAACTGCGCCATCTGCTCGATCAGGTAGGCGTCCTGGAGGAGGATCGGGCCCCCGGGACCCACGGTGAGCGAGTGCTCGTCGCTTTCCACCGGGGCGCCGGAGTCGGTCGTCGTCGCGGGTCGGCTCTCGGTCATGGGTCTGCTGCCTTTCGTCGCGTCTCGCACGCCTACCCTGTTCCGCCGCGGTGAAAGCCGCCACCTGAGGTGCGCGGCGCAACCCTGGTGTCCGGGGGCGCGGCCCGCCGTCGGCCGGAGGGCGGGGAACGGTGCCACTCGGCCGAATCCGGCAAGCGCCGTGGGGGCCCCGAGACAAGGCTGTCGTGCGAGCGTCCCAGGCCGGTGTGGCTCCTCCCCGGGGATCTGCCGTCGAGCCGGTACGTCAGTGACCCCCGAGACACGCCGTCGACGAAGACACCGGAACGGCGGCGCGAAGGCGAAAGGCAGTGCGCATGGCCGAGACCAGCTCGTTTCCTGATCCGCTCCGCGCGTACCGGCGGCGCACCAGAGGCGCACCGGACCGGCGTCGGCCGAGGCGTGGCCGGGTGGCGGCGGTGGCGGCCATGTCCGCCGCGCTGGTGTTGTCCTGTCCCTGGGTCGCCGTCGCGGCGCCGGGGGACCTGGACCCCTCCTTCGACGGCGACGGCAGAGTGACCACCGACTTCGGCGGCACCACCGACGAGGCGTTCGCGATGGCGGTGCAGCCCGACGGGAAGATCATCGCCGTCGGCCGGGTCAGTCCGGGCTCCGACTTCGCCCTGGCCCGCTACAACGCCGACGGATCCCTGGACACCACCTTCGACACCGACGGCAAGGTGACCACCGACTTCGGCGGCGGAGAAGAGGCGGCGGGGGTGGTGGTGCAGGCCGACGGCAAGATCGTCGCCGCCGGCCGGGTCGGCTCCGACTTCGGCCTGGCCCGCTACAACGCCGACGGATCCCTGGACACCACCTTCGACACCGACGGCAAGGTGACCACCGACTTCGGCGGCCTCGACGTGGCCCAGGGCGTGGCGGTGCAGGCGGACGGCAGGATCATCACCGTGGGCCGTACCGTCAGCTCCCTCGCGCTGGCCCGGTACAACGCCGACGGAAGCCTGGACACCTCGTTCGACACCGACGGGCGGGTGATCACCTCCTTCGGCCCGGTCTTCCTGGGCTACGCGGTCGCGGTGCAGGCCGACGGCAGGATCGTCGCCGCCGGGGAGGCGGATGCCACCGCGTCGGCGAACGGGGACTTCGCGCTGGCCCGCTACCACTCGAACGGCGGCCTGGACACCTCCTTCGACTCCGACGGCCTGGTGAACACCGACCTCGGCAACCTCAATGAGCGGGCGAACGCGGTGTCGGTGCAGCCGGACGGCAAGATCGTCGCTGCCGGTCTGAGCGGTACGGACTTCGCGCTGGCCCGCTACCAGGACGGCGCGGCGGGCGGAGCGGACGTCTCGGTCACCAAGTCGGGCCCCGGCGCGGTCAGCCTCGGCGACCAGGCCTCCTACGCCGTCACGGTGACCAACACCGACGCCGCCGCGTCGGCCACGGGCGTCACGCTGTCCGACACCCTCACCGGCCCCGGCCGACTGCTGTCGGCGGCTCCCGGACAAGGCACGTGCACCGTCACGCCCGGCAGCGCCTCGTGCGCGCTCGGCACCCTGGCCCCCGGCGCGAGCACCGTCGTGACCGTCGTGGTCGAACCCACCGCCGTCGGCACTCTCTCCGACACGGTCACGGTCGACGCGGCGGAGTCCGACACCGTTCCGGGCAACGACACCGACAGCGTGACCACCACCGTGAACAACGCCCATGGCTGCGCGATCCTCGGTACGAGCGGCGCCGACACCCTCGTCGGCACCTCCGGCAACGACGTGGTCTGCGCCTTCGGCGGCCACGACACCATCACCGTGGGGAACGGCGACGACACCGTCTACGCCGGCTCGGGCAACGACGTGATCACCGGCGGCAACGGGGCGGACACCCTGAACGGCGGACCGGGCAACGACAACCTCGTCGGCGGCAACGGCAACGACACCCTCAACGGGGAGGCAGGCAACGACGTCCTCGCCGGCGGCAACGGCGCCGACACCCTGAGCGGCGGTCCCGGCACGGACACCTGTGCCACCGGCCCCGGCGACACCGTCACCACCTGCCCGTAGGGCTTGCTGACATCCTGGGGCGATGAGCCCTGATGATCCGCCGCTCCGTCCCCTGCTCGTGGTGGACGGAGCCAACGTCGTGGGATCGGTGCCGGACGGCTGGTGGCGGGACCGGCGCGCGGCCGCGGAGCGACTGCGCGACCGGCTCGCCGCGACGGGCGGCCCGGCCGACGGCCCGTTCACGGGCCCGTACGAGATCGTGCTGGTCGTGGAGGGCCGCGCCCGGGGCGTCGCCTCCGTACCCGGTGTGCGGGTCGAGGAGGCCCCCGGCAGCGGCGACGACCTGATCGCCGAACTGGCCCGGAGCGCGAGCGGCCGGCCGTGCCTGGTCGTCACGGCCGACCGCGAACTGCGCCGGCGGGTGGAGGAGGCGGGCGCCCGCTGCACGGGACCCCGCAGCATCCCCGCGGCGCCGCACTAGGAGGCAATCGCGCATCTGACGGTTCGTCAATTTACGCCGCATCGGTTATTGACGGTTCGTCAGGTCGGTTACAGAATGCGGTCACCCGACGGAGGGATCGCCCGTGCCTCGACCGTTGCGCGTCATCGCCGCCAGCTTCGCGCTGCTCCTCGTCACCGCCTGCAACTCCGCTTCCAGCGGCGGGAGTACCCCCTCCTCCGTACGCGGAGTCACCGCCGACACGATCAAGGTCGGAGGCATCGTCTCCATGACGACCGCCAGCGGCTACTCCAAGAAGGACACCGACCTCGGCGCCCGCGCCCGCTACGACCGGGCCAACGCCGAGGGTGGGATCAACGGCCGGAAGATCGAGTACCTGGGGGCCGAGGACGACGGCCAGGACCCCGCGAGGAACCTGGCCGCGGCGCGCAAGCTCGTCCAGCAGGACAAGGTCTTCGCCGTCTCGCCCATGAGCTCGGTCACCTTCGCCGGGGCCGGCTTCCTCGACGCCCAGAAGGTCCCGACGGTTGGCTGGGGCACGCTCCCCTCGTTCTGCGGGCCGGCGCATCTCTACGGCTTCAACGGCTGCCTCGTCCCGACACCCGGCGGCACGCTCAACCAGACCTGGCCCGAGGGGCTCGCGGCCGTCCTCGGCGGCTCGCGCGGCAAGTCGGTCGCGCTGATCGCCGGAGACAACGACGCCGGCAAGTTCGGCATCCGCACCTTCACCCAGGGCTTCAAGGCGGCCGGCTTCCAGGTCCCGTACGCCAAGGCCGTGGTGCCGGCGACCTCGATGCCCAGCGACTGGTCGGCCTACACCAAGGAGATCCTCCGCTCGGGCCCCGGCGGCGGCGCACCCGACGCCGTCGTCTCCGTGATGCAGACGCCGTACAACATCGGCCTGTTCACCGCGCTCAAGCGGTCCGGCTACAAGGGCGTCATCTCCGACCCGACGGACTACGACCCCGGGCTGCTCGCGAAGGACGCGACGAAGCAGGCCCTCGACGGGGTGCACGTGCTGCTGCAGTTCCAGCCCTTCGAGTCGGACAGCCCCGCGATGCGGCAGTTCAAGGCCGACATCAAGAAGGCCCCCGGTGGCACGGAGGTGCCGCTCAACATGCACATGCTCACCGGGTACATGAGCGCCGACCTCTTCCTCTCCGTCGCCGCGAAGGCGGGCGAGGACCTCACCGTCGAGTCCTTCCAGAAGGCCGCGTCCGGGTTCTCCGACACGGGCACGCTCGTCGGCGACCGCGCGCTGCCCAAGGGGCAGCAGGAGAGCTTCGGCTGCGGGGCGCTCGTCCGGCTGAAGAACGGGCGGTACGAGGTGGCGGTGCCGTTCAGGTGCTATCCGCCGATCCCCTTCGGCTGAGGGGCGCGTCACGTGGGTGACCTGCTGGGATTCGTCCTGAGCGGGCTGGTCTCCGGCGCGCTGTACGCGCTGCTCGCGACCGGCCTCGTGCTGTCCTACTCCGCCTCCGGGCTCTTCAACTTCGCGCACGGCGCCACCGCCTATCTGTGCGCGCTGGCGTTCTACGAGCTCCACTCCGGCTTCGGCTGGCCGGCCGTCCCCACCGCTCTGCTCCTGGTCCTCGTGGTGGCACCCGGCCTCGGCTGGGGCCTGGACCGGCTGATGTTCAGAAAGCTGGCCAGGGTCGGTGAGACGGCGCAGATCGTGGCCACCATCGGTCTGCTGGTCGCGCTGCCCGCGGCCGGACTGTGGGTGGTCGAACTCCTGGAGCGGGCGGGCGCCCCGGTCCTGCCCGCCGAGAACCAGTTCGGGCTGCCGGGCGTCGGGCCGAGCCCCGCGGTGTCCTGGCAGCCGCTCGACGGCGTGGGCATCGACTCCGACCAGCTGATCACCTGGATCGCCACCGCCCTCGCGGCGGCCGGCCTGTGGGTCCTGATGCGGCACACCCGGCTCGGCCTGCGGCTGCGGGCCGCGGTCGACAACCGCGCGCTGACCGAGCTGCGGGGCATCAGCGCGGACCGGCTGTCCTCGACCGCGTGGATGCTGTCGTCCGGTCTCGCGGGCCTCGCCGGTGTCCTCGCGACCCCGCTCCTCGGGCTCTCCGCGCACGACTACACGCTGTTCCTGTTCGTCTCGGCCACCGCGGCGGTCCTCGGACGCTTCGCGTCGGTGCCGGTCGCCTTCATGGGCGGCCTCGGGCTGGGGGTCCTGCAGAACCTCGTGGCGGGGTACGCGTCGTTCGCCGACGGCGTCACCGGCTTCCGCACAGCCGTACCGTTCCTCATCCTCTTCGCCGGCCTCGTCGTCCTCGCACAGCGCCGGCGCGCGGCGGGCACCGCGGCCGCCGACCCACCGCCGGTGGACTACCTCGCCGGGAAGCGGTGGGGCCGCCGCTGGGGCGCGTGGATGGGCGCCGGCGCGCTCCTCGGCGCGGCGTTCTACACCGTCACCACCCCCTTCTGGAGCGGGATCCTGACCCAAGGGCTCGCGATCGGCCTCGTGTTCATGTCGTTCACGGTGGTCACCGGCCTCGGTGCGATGGTGTCCCTCGCCCAGGCGACGTTCGTCACCGGCGCCGCCCTGGTCGCGGGGCTGCTGATGAGCCACGGCTGGCCCTTCGTCGCCGCGGCGGCCGTCGGCACGGCGGCCGCCGCCCTGCTCGGCGCGGTGGTCGCGCTGCCCGCACTGCGGCTCGGCGGCAGATCACTGGCCCTGGCCACCCTGGCGCTCGCCTTCCTGGCGGATCAGGTGCTCTTCCAGCTCGGGTGGCTGCGCAACGGCGACACCGGGTGGGAGATCCCGCGACCGGTGGCCGGACCCGTGGACCTCGGCGACGACCGGGCCATGGGGCTCGCGCTCGTGCTGCTCAGCGGGGCCCTCGTCGCGCTCCTCACCTGGCTGCGCGGCTCCCGCTGGGGCCGGGCCATGCTGGCGGTCCGCTCGGCACCCGACGCCGCCGCGGCCTCAGGGGTGTCGGTGGTACGGACGAAGCTCCTGCTGTTCACGGTGTCCGCGGGGCTCGCGGGCTTCGGAGGGGTGCTCTACGCCTCGTACAACACCCGGATCACGGCCACCGACTTCACGGCGATGACGGGCCTGGTGTGGCTGGCGGTCGTCGTCGCCGCGGGGGTGCGCAGGCCGCAGTTCGCGGTGGTGGCGGGGCTGGTCTTCGCGGTGGTCCCCCAGCTGATGGCGACGTACGTGACGGAGTCCGCGCATCTGCCGGTGATCCTCTTCGGTCTGGCGGGGCTCGCGCTGGCGAACGACCCGGACGGCTACTGCGCGGCGCTGCCGTCGAGGCGAGCGGCCCGGCGCGCCGCGCGGCGGGGGGCCTCGGACCCGAGCGCGACCGGTGCCGCGGCCCCGGCGGGCGACGGGCCGTCCGAGCCGCTCCTCGCACGGACGGCCGAGCCGTCCGTCGTCGGCGCCGCGGGCGTCGCCCCAGGAACGGGCGACGGCCCCGGGGAGACGCCGAGCGCGAGCGCGCTCGAACTGATCGGCGTCCACGCGGGGTACGGCGGCGCACCCGTGCTGCACGGTGTGGATCTCGTGGTGCGCGGCGGTGAGGTGCTGGTGCTGCTCGGACCCAACGGGGCGGGGAAGTCCACCCTCTGCCGGGTCGCGGCGGGACTGCTGCGGCCGGCCGGCGGTCTCGTGCGGGTGCGGGGTGGGGACGCCACCCGCGACACGGCGGTCACCCGGGCCCGCCGGGGGGTGCGGCTGGCTCCCGAGGGGCGGGGGATCTTCGCCGGGCTGTCGATCGAGGAGAACCTGACCCTGCAGCTGCCGGGTGCGGAGGACCGGGACGCCGTGTACGCGCGGTTCCCCGCGCTCGCCGCCCGCCGCTCCGTCGCCGCCGGCTCCCTGTCGGGCGGCGAGCAGCAGCTCCTCGCCCTCGCCCCGCTCCTCCAGCGGCCGCCGACGGTCCTCGTCGCCGACGAACCGTCCCTCGGTCTCGCGCCGCTCGTCGTGGACGAGGTCTTCCGTCTCCTGACCGAACTCCGCGACCACGGAACCGCGTTGGTCCTCGTCGAGGAGAAGGCGGCCGAGGTGCTCGGCATCGCCGACACCGTCGCGTACCTCGCACAGGGCGAGATCGCCTGGTCCGGGCCGCGGTCCGAGGTGGACCGGGACCGGCTCGCCGAGGCCTACCTGGGGACGGGAGTCCGCCGATGAGCCACCCGGTGCTCCGCGCGAGCGGGATCGACGTCCGCTTCGGCGGCGTCCACGCCCTGCGCGACGTGACCGTCTCCGTCGGCCCAGGCGAGATCTGCGGCCTCATCGGGCCGAACGGCGCGGGCAAGACGACGCTCTTCGACGTGGTCTCGGGGATACGGAGGCCGGACGGGGGGACGATCGCGTACGACGGTACGGACATCACCCGCCGTTCCCCCGTCTGGCGAGCCCGGCACGGCATCCGTCGCACCTTCCAGCGCCAGCAGCTCTTCGCTCAGTTGACCGTCGCGGACCATCTCGTGGTGGCGCAGGACTGGCGGGGCGGAGTGCGGCCCGCGGTACGCCGCCACCGGGAGCGGGCCGCCGCCGTGCTCCACGAGTGCGGGCTCGACGCTCTCGCCGGCTCGTACGCGGGCGGCCTGCCCGTCGGACAGGCCCGCATGGTCGAGCTGGCCCGCGCGCTCGCCGATCCGCCCCGGGTCCTGCTCCTGGACGAGCCCGCGTCCGGGACGACCGCCGAGGAGCGTCGCAGACTCGCCGCCGTCATCCGTCACATGGCAGCCGAGGAGAACTGCGCGGTGCTGCTCGTCGAGCACAACGTGGCCTTCGTGATGGAGCTCTGCTCACGCGTCGTGGTGCTCGACCTCGGGCGGGTTCTCGCCGAAGGGGCGGCGGCCGAGGTCCACGCGGACCCGGCGGTGCGTGAGGCGTACCTCGGCGGTGGTCCCGGCGGTGCGTGAGGCGTACCTCGGCGGTGGTCCCGGCGGGTCGGAATGAGAACACCCCCGGTCGCGGCGGGGCACCGTCGACAGGGGTGGATCCGGACGTCAGACTGTTCGCGGAGGTGACGCGGGTGGTGGAACCGGTGGAGATGCGGGCCCCTGTTCGGGAGACGTACGGTCCGGCCGACCTCAGCTCGGTGCCGGTGTTCGCCGGAGGGTTCATCAACTTCGGGTACTGGCGCTCGATCGACCTCGCCGGACCGCTGACGGTCGACGACAGGGTCCGCAGCCAGGAGGACATGTACCGGCGGGTGCTCGACGCCGCCGGTCCGCTCGCCGGCCGGCGGATCGTCGAGATCGGCTGCGGGCTCGGTGTCGGCTGCGCGCTCGCCCTGCGCGAGTACCGGCCGGAGCGGGTGACCGGCATGGACATCCACCCGCAGCAGCTGGACCGCGCCCGCCGGGCGAACGCGGATCTGCTGGAGAACTCGCCGTCGGCGCTCCGGTTCGTCCGTGGCGCGGCGGAGGAGATGCCGTTCGGTGACGGCGAGTTCGACTGCGTCTACAGCGTCGAGGCCGCCCAGCACTTCGACGACATGACCGCCTTCACCCGGGAGGCGGCCCGGGTGCTGCGGCCCGGCGGTCGGGCGGTCGTCGCGAGCTTCTTCACCCCGGACGACGACCCGGACCACGGAGCCAGGCTGGCTTCGTACCTGGAGACGTTCGCCGACGGGCTGGACATCGCGCGTCCCGTCGCACTCGTGACCGACGCGTTCACCCGCGCGGGCCTGACGGACGCGCGGGCCGTGTCCATCGGACCGGACGTGTGGCGGGGCTGGGACCGCTGGCTGTCGGACCAGTGGAAGCCGGGAACCTGGCCGCGCAACTTCCTGAAGGCCTACGAGCAGCGCAACCTCGACTACTACATCGTCACGGCCACCCGTCCGCAGGCCTGACACCGGGCCCCGGACCCGCCGTCGCGCGCCCGGCCACGGCCCGACCCGATGCCGACGGGGCCCGCCGCGGCCCGACCTGATGCAGGGGCGGGCCTTGCGTGCGGCCTGCCGTTCGGCGGGCGTTCATGTGACAACGGGTCCGGCGCCGACCGGCGTTCGGCGGCGGGCGTGAGTCTCGTGACGCCCTTCGCCACTCTCTCAGGACGGACACTCCGTGCTCGAAGTTCGTGCTCCCCGGAGGCGTCGCCGCCTCGCCCCGATCCGCCTCGCCGTCGCCGGTGCCACGCTGCTCGCCTCCGCGGCGCTCGCCGCTCCGGCCGCGCACGCCGCCCCGGCGGACGACATCCGTATCAACGAGGTGGTGACGACCGGCGGCGTCGACGACTCGATCGAGCTGTTCAACAAGGGCGCGGCCGCGGTCGACATCTCCGGCTGGATCCTCAAGGACGACGACGCGAGCCACACGTACACGGTTCCGGGGGGGACGACGCTCGCACCCGGGGCGGCACGGGCGTTCGCCGTGGCCGCGGCGTTCGGTCTCGGATCGAGCGACAAGGCCCGCCTCTACCTGCCGGGCGGCAGCACCCTCGTCGACAGCTTCGGCTGGAGCGCCCACTCCGCCCCGTCCTGGTCGCGCTGCCCCGACGGCACGGGCGCCTTCGGGACGGCGGCGCTGACCCTCGGGGCGCCGAACGACTGCGGTTCCGGAGGCGGTACGGCCCCGGTGTCCTGGCCCGGCGGCGGCTCCGTGGCCACGGCCGACGGGGCGGACGTCTTCGGCGAGGACCTCAGCGGCCTGTACCAGGAGGGCTCCGTCCTCTGGGCCGCCCAGAACTCCGGCAAGCTGTGGCGCCTGGTCCGCGACGGCTCCGGCGGCTGGCGGCCGGACACCGCCAACGGCTGGACCTCCGGCAAGTCGCTGCGCTACCCCGGAGGGAGCGGCAGCCCCGACGGCGAGGCCGTCACCCTGACCTCCGCCGGCGCCGCGGGCGGCGCGTTCGTCGCGACCGAGCGCAACGGCGCCGCCTCCGGCACCAGCCGTCTGTCCGTGCTCCGCTACGAGGTCGCCTCCGGCACCGGCGGCACCCTGACCGCCACGAAGGAGTGGAACCTGACCGCCGGTCTGCCCGCCGTGGGCGCCAACCTCGGCTTCGAGGCGATCACCTGGATCCCCGACACCACCCTCGTAGCGGCCGGATTCAAGGACGAGTCGACCGGCGCGGCCTATGACCCGAACCGGTACGGCGCGCACACCGGGGGCGTCTTCCTCCTCGGCGTGGAGGGCACCGGCGCGGTCCACGCGTACGTGCTCCAGGACAGCGGCACCGCCACCCGCGTCGCCACCGTCGCCAGTGGCATGGCCGGCGTGATGGAGCTCCAGTGGGAGCCGCAGGCCGCCCGGCTGTGGACGGTCTGCGACGACACCTGCGGCGGTCTGCACAGGACCCTGAAGATCGGCAGCGCCGGCACCTTCGCCCCCGCCGCCTCCTACCAGCGTCCGAGCGGCATGCCCGACCTCAACAACGAGGGCTTCGCCCTGGCCGGCGCCGACGAGTGCGTCGCCGGCACCAAGCCCGTGTACTGGTCCGACGACAGCGGCACGGGCGGCCACGCGCTGCGCAGGGGCACCGTCGCCTGCTGACCCTCGTCCGGCGGCCGGGACTCCCGGCCGCCGTACCCCGCGCGCGGGATCAGGCGCGCCGGGTGGCTGCCGCCAGCGCGGTCCTGACCTCCTGGGCCACGCGGGCCGCGTCCTCGGCGTTGTTGACGATGTCCGTGTGGTTCATGTCGATGACGAGGACGTCGCTGGCCGAGTAGTGCTTGTGCACCCAGTCGTCGTAGCCGGACCACAGGGTCCGGTAGTACTCGACGAGGCTCTCGTCCTGTTCGAAATCGCGGCCGCGCAGACCGATGCGGTGCAGCACGGTCTCGAAGTCCGCCTTGAGGTAGACCATGAGATCAGGTGCCTTGCGGTAGGGCAGGCCGTCGATCTCGCGCATCATCTCGTCGAGCAGCCCCTCGTACACCTGCATCTCGAGGGAGCTGATCCGTCCCAGGTCGTGATTGACCTTGGCGAAGTACCAGTCCTCGTAGATGGAGCGGTCGAGGACGTTGTCCCCCCGCTTGTACGCCTCCTTGATCGCGGCGAAGCGCGTCTGGAGGAAGTACAGCTGCAGGAGGAAGGGGTACCGCTTCGCCTGGATCTCCTCGGGGCTCGCCGTGTAGAAGAGCGGCAGGATCGGGTTGTCCTCCACGCTCTCGTAGAAGACGTCGCTGCCCAGCTCCTTGGCGATCAGCTCGGCCACACTCGTCTTGCCGATTCCGATCATGCCGCCGACGCAGATCACGGACATACCTCACTTCTCCCTGGGGGTCTTCTCTGGCGTGGGCGGGTGAGCTGGGACCCGCACCAATGAGACGCACGCCGGCGGTCACCCGATTCCCTGGGATCTTCGTGATCAGCGTCATGTGGTCCCGTCCGGACCGAGGCCCGGGGCGGGCCGCTGTCCTGGACCGGCCTGACCGTTCCGCGGCCGCCGCGCGCAGCGACGAGCCGCGGCCCTGAGGCCGCCCTGAATTTTAGATGACGATTGCGCCCCCGGGGGTCCGAGCCCAGGCGCCCGCCCCGCCGCTCGCGGAGCGGGGGAGCCGCCCCGGTGCGCTACGGCGCGAGCCAGCCGCGCAGCAGCCTGCTCACGGCGGGCATCGCCACGTAGGTCATGAGCACATTGAAGACACCGGCGACGATCGCGCTGCTGAGCAGGAGGGGGAGACCGGTCAGCCGGGGGATGAGGACGAGGCTTCCCAGGACGGAGATCGGATAGATCGCCAGGGTCGCGCTGATCGCCATCTTCCACCGGGGCGGCGCCGGCCGCGTCGAGCCCGGCTTGGCGAACCAGGTCTCCATGCCGGTCAGCGTGCGCCGGGCGATCTCCGTGTGGTGGTGCCCCTCGCAGCCGGCGAACCAGGCCGCCCGCTCCGGAGAATCCTGCCAGGCCCGGCATGCCGCCTCGTCCCGGAAGCGGTGGACGAGGAACCACGGGGCCTCGCCGCCGGAGGAGCGGAAGAGCCCGTATCCGAGATGCCCCGGGAAGGCGGCCGCGCTGTCGAGGATGCCCCTGGCCCACAGCTCGAAGGCCGCTTCGTGGCCGGGTTCCACCCGGCGGGCTATGAGGAGGGTCACCTCGCCGGTGTCGGCGGGGACGGTGGCGTGCTCAAGGCTGATCGCGGTCATACGAACTCCATCCGATCTCACCGCGCCCGGCCGTACTCTACGCATGGACCGCCGCGAGTGGAGCTCGGCACGGTTGTGCGGGCGGCGCCGCCGACACTCTTCCGGCGGACGAGTGGCCGACCGGCGGTGGCCGTCAGTAGGCCCCTTCGGGGCGCGCCGCCCCCTCCTCGGGGAGTTCGCCGCTGCACGTCGTCCGGCCGAAGGCGCCCGTGGCCGTGCCGCGTTGCACGTGTGCGCCCCGGACCGCCAGGGTGCAGCTCGCCGTGCCGCCCTTCTCGTCGAGGGTGACGTCGACGGACGGGGACGTACCGGCCGGCAGGCTGACGGTCTTCCGCCACGGCAGGCCGACGCGCGTGACGACCCCCGCCTCGTCGTCGCCCGCCGCCCGGTAGGTGATGTCGGCCGTTCCCTCGCCGAGCACCTCGTACGTCACCTCTGCCGTGGGCACCGTCGCCCGGACCTTCGGCGGGGTCTTCTCCGGGTCGAGGACGCCGAAGGCGACGAACAGCGCGCAGGCGAGCAGCAGGACGGCTGCGACGACGACGCCGCCGCGGTCGGTGCCGCGCTCGTCGGCGCGCCGCGAAACCCTGGTGATGGCCGGGTTTTCGGGGCCTTCCGGTGCTGCCGCTTCTTCGGTCGTCGGCATGGCCGCGCTTTCTGTAGGCATGAATTCGCCTGGGTTATACACCAGTGGAATCGACCGGTGCCAGGCCGCCGACAAATCAGGCAAGTTGTTTGAGTGCCGTCGCGCGGAACCTGAAATGCCCTATATGAGTCCACGCTTGACGCAGAGTCATACGCGTGGACAAGAATCACCTCCGCCTTGGTCGGCACACCTCTCCCGAGGTCGCCCCCCCCTGCGGGGAGGTGGCCCGAATTGGCATGCCCCGAGGTGCTCCGGACGAGGTCAGAGTCACCACGACCGACGAGGGATCCCCCTCGTCGGCGCGTTGGCGCGCTCCCTTCCGCGTACGCGCGCGAGGGGATCCGAGGAAGGGATTCGCGTGAAATTCAGATACGGGCGGGCGATAGCCTGCCTCGTGGTCGCGGCTGTCGCCGGGACCATGCTGCCACAAGTCGCTTATGCCGCACCGGTTTCATCCGATGGCGGCGAGGGAATTGTCGATGCCTTTGCCGGATGGTTCTCGGACGACGAACCCGCGGGGCCCGAAGAGCCGTCGACGGGCGGCACCCCGGTGCTGCCGAGCCGAGAGAGGCTGCCGAAGGGCAAGGCTGCCACGAAGCCGAAGCGCGTCGCGGAGCTGACGGGCAGGCGCACGGCCAACGCCCGTTACTGGCAGCTCTCCGACGGCCGGGTGCAGGCCGAGGTGTCGGCCGTACCGACGGCGTACCGGGCGGGGAAGTCCTGGAAGGACATCGACCCGACGGTCACCCCGACCGACGCCGAGGGCTTCGCCTTCACCAATGAGACCAACGCGGCGCGCAGTTGGTTCGGCACCGACCCGAGCGGTCTGCTGCGATTCGAGGCCGGTGGTCGCGCGGTCACCCTGGGCCTGGAGGGTGCAGGCAGGCTCACGCCCGTCGCCGAGGGCGACACCGTCACGTACAAGGACGCGGTCCACGGCGCCGATCTGTCGTACGAGGTCGGTCCGGGCCGGGTGAAGGAGAACATCCTCCTCGACCGGAAGCCCACGGGCCCGGTCTCCTTCACGTTCACCCTGGACACGGGCGGGCTGACGCCGAAGGCCGGCAAGGACGGCTCGGTCCTCCTCTACGCCGAGGGTGCCGACCCCGTCCTGGTGATCCCGGCCGCGTTCATGACGGACGCCAGGAAGGACACCCGCTCGCCGTACGGCTTCGCGTACAGCGACAAGGTCACCCAGAAGCTGAGCAGGGCCGGCAAGGGCTGGAAGCTGACCGTCACCCCGGACCCGGCCTGGCTGGCCGCGCCCGAACGGCAGTACCCCGTCACCGTCGACCCGACGATCTCGATCGCCCCGACGCCGACGACGGCGCAGGACGTCATGATCTCCTCGGACGGACCGACGACCAACTACAACGACAACTGGCGCCTGTCGGTCGGCAACACCACGACCGGAGCCTCCCGCGCGCTGCTGAGGTTCCCGCTCACCGGCGTCCCGGCCGGGACGAAGCTGGACTCGGCCGATCTGAAGCTGTACTACGACCAGACGCACACCACGGGCGAGACCGAGGTCCGGCTGGAGGCGCACCGCGCCACCCAGGCCTGGACCGAGGAGCAGGCCACCTGGAACAGCGCCAACGCCATCACCGGCGAGCTCTCGGGCACGGCGGTCGTGGTGGACGACGGCGACGCCGGGCGGACGGCCGCGGTCGGCGCCTGGCCGGCGTCGGGGAACACGGCGTACACGCAGTACGCCGTCAACCAGGACTACCTGTACAACAAGGACTCGGTCGCGGGTGACACCTACACCTGGCAGCCGAACCTTCCCGAGGACGGCACGTACCAGGTGGAGGCGCACAGCATCCCCGCCTCGGACCGTGCCACGAACGCCCCGTACACGATCACGTACGACGGCGGCAGCAAGGCGTACACCGTCGACCAGCGGGCCGGTACGGCCGGTGTGTGGAAGACGCTGGGGTCCCACCCGTTCAAGGCGGGCACGCTCGGCAAGATCGTCCTGGGTGACGGTCCCGTGTCGACGGCCACGTCGGTGATCGCGGACGCCGTCCGCTTCACCAAGGGCGGAGTCGTCACCAAGCGGCCGGGCGAGCTGAACACCTGGCACACCTTCCCCGTGACGAAGACGGTCCAGTCCTGGATCGACGGCGCGAACGTCAACAACGGCTTCGTCATCAAGGCCGGCGACGAGAGCGCCAACGCCCCCAAGGGCGGACCGCGTTACGAGGGAAGCGAGTTCGGGTACGGCGGTGAGACCGCCAACTACCCGCGTCTCGTCCTGACGTTCGGCCGTCAGGGCGTGGACCTCGCGGCCCCGACGACGATCCACGACACGGGTGCGGAGCTGTCCTGGTCGGCGTACCAGGACAAGGACCCGATCGGCACCGGCGACGACATCGTCGAGTACCAGGTCCACCGGTCCGTCAACCAGACGTTTACGCCGTCCTCGGCCACGCTCGTCGCACCCGTCGCGCCGACGGTGACGTCCTTCACGGACACCACGGGCGTGCCGACGAAGGCCGACGACACCGATCCGTTCGGGCGCGCGTACTACTACATGGTCGCGGTCAGGACGAAGGACGGGCAGGTCGTCGCCGCCCCGACGCAGCTCGTACGGCTGCCGAAGGCAGGCCGGACGACGAAGGTCCTGGACGCGACGCAGGACACCACCCTGTCCTCGGCCCGTCCGACCCTCACGCACGACACGATCGACGACAGCGGTCCGAAGAACTGGCTCAGCGTCGGCAACAACTCGGCGACCTACGGCGACACCCGCGCGCTGCTGAAGTTCCCCGCCCTCGGCATCCCCGCCACGGCACGCGTCCTCGACGCGAACGTACGGCTGTGGAGCACCCAGACCGCGCAGGACACCGCCGGGGCGATCTACGAACTGCGGCCGCTGAACCGCGACTTCGACGAGGCGGCGGCGACCTGGGTCAAGGCGAACGCGACCACCGACTGGACCACCGCGGGTGGTGACCTCGGTGCGGTGGCGGCCGACACGGGCGCGAAGACCAACGACCCGGCCCGGCACGACTGGAACGTCACCTCGCTGGCCCAGTCCTGGGTCACCACCCCCGCCTCCCAGCAGGGCGTGGCCATCAGGACGGCCGACGAGGCCGCCGCCCAGGAGCGGACCCTTTTCCTGTCCTCCGAGGGAACCGAGCAGCGCCTCCGCCCGAGGATCGTGGTCACGTACATCGACTCCACCACCGAGTCGACCTACTACGCGCCGCAGACCCCGGCGCGGATGACCCCGAACACCGACTACACCGTCGACTTCACCCTCACCAACACCACGGCGTCGAGGTGGAACGCCGCCGACCAGGTCCTCACCTACCGGTGGGCCCTCCCGGACGGCACCGACGTCACCAACGGCGGCAACCAGGCCCAGACCGCACTGCCCTCCGACGTCGCGCCCGGCGGCTCGGTCGGCCTGCAGGCGACGGTCAGGACGCCGATCAACTCGGACAACGGCAACAAGCGCACCGACTACGTCCTGACCTGGGACGTCTACAACAAGACGACCGGCACGTGGGCCTCGGGCACCGCCGGCGTCCCGGGCCTCAAGCAGAACGTGGCGGTGGAGGACCCGACCTCCAACCAGCTCGGCATGGAGAAGTTCTACTCCTACACGGGCAAGAACACCGGCGCCGGCTCGACCGTCATGAACAACACGGCCTCCGGCAACACCGTCTGGCAGTACAACGCCTTCACCAACCCCGGTCGCGGTGTCACCACCTTCGCCCGGTTCGCCTACAACAGCCTCGACACCTCGGACACGGTCTCCGGCCCCGGCTGGTCCTTCCAGGCGGCCGGCCCCATCAGGCTCGGCGCGCCGCTGGAGTTCCACCCCAAGCCGCACCCCACCGAGATCAGGCTCCCCGACGGCGACGGCACGACCCATGTCTTCCGCGAGCAGCCCGACGGCTCCTGGAAGGCCCCGGCCGGCGTCCACTACAAGCTGACGGCCAAGCCCGGTCTGGACTGCACGCCCCTCAGGGACCCGGTCCCCGACGCCTGGACGATGACCCGTCCGGACGGCACACGGTTCGTCTTCGGCTGCGACGGCTACCTGACGTCGCTGGTCGAGAAGAACGGCAACACGCAGACGTACACGTACGAGGAACGCAAGTCCAACAACAAGCCGACCAAGTTCCTCAAGTACATCACCGACCCGGCGGGCCGCCAGTCGCTGACGCTCGACTACTACTCCAAGGCCGACAGCGGCAACCCGAAGATCATCGACCACGTCAAGTCGCTGACCGACATCTCGGGCCGCAAGGTCACCTTCGACTACTCCGACAAGGGCCTGCTCACCAGGATCACCGACGGCGCGGGCTCCACCCAGCCGAAGGTCTTCGGCTTCGAGTACGACGCCACCCAGGGCAACAAGAACGTCAAGCTCGTCAAGGCCACCGACCCGCGCGGCAACGCCACGGCGCTGGTGTACAACTTCCCGCGGACCGGGGACGACCCGAAGTACCACTGGTGGACCAAGACGATCACCGACCGTCTCCAGGGCTCCACGGGCTTCGTGTACGCGGCGAACGCCGGCAACCCCAAGTTCACCGACACGAAGGTCACCGACGCCGAGTCGCGTGCCACCGACTACGTCACCGACGACTTCGGCCGCGCCGTCCAGTCGACGAACGCCACGTCGCAGACGATGAAGCTCGCCTGGGACGCCGACAACAACGTCACGTACACGGAGGAGAACAACGGCGCCAAGACCGCGTACTGCTACGACCAGAAGACGGGGTACCCGCTCTGGAAGCGCGACGCGGAGAACAACAAGGCGGGCGTGCCGCCCGCCTCCGACTGCGCTCCGGGCGTCCATCCGGCGAACTCCACCCGGTACGTGTACCAGACCCGTGCCGACGGCTACTCGGCCGATCTCTTCACCAAGACCTCTCCCGAGGGCCGGAAGTGGCAGTTCGCCTACGACACCTTCGGCAACCTGAAGACGGTCACCGACCCCAAGGGCGTCGCCACCACGACCGTCGCCGGTGACTACACCACGACGTACGAGTACGACGCGTACGGCCAGCTGACCCGGGCGACCGACGCCAACGGCAACGCGGACACGAACAGCGACTTCGGGCCCACGGGCTTCCCGAGGACGATGACGGACGCGCTGAACAACGCGTCGACCTTCGTCTACGACGAGCGCGGCCAGGTCACCGAGGTCACCGACGCGCTGGGCAAGAAGATCACCCAGACCTACGACACCTTCGGGCGTCCGCTGGTCAAGACCGAGCCCAAGGACCAGGCCACCGGTGACCTGATCACCGCTCCCGCGCCCGTGTACGACGCCAACGACAACGTCACCACGTCGACGGCGCCCAACGGCGCCGTGTCCACCGCGGTGTACGACGCCGCCGACCAGATGACCTCGGCGACCGAGCCGAAGTACACCGCCACGTCGGACGAGCGGCGGACGACGTACACCTACGACAAGGTCGGCAACCTCAGGACGACGACCGAGCCGAAGGGCACGCTGACCACCGCGGACGCGACGGACTTCGTCACGACCAACCACTACAACGAGATCTACCAGCTCACCTCCGTCACCAACGCGAACGGCGACAAGGTCAGCTACGAGTACGACAACGCGGGCAACACCACCAAGGTCATCGACCCGAAGAAGAACGCCACGGCCGACACGGCCGACTACAGCACCCTGTCCGCCTACGACCTGAACCACCGGGTCACCGCGGTCACGGACGCCGCCGGCAAGACCACCAGGAAGACCTACGACAAGGACTCCCTGGTCGTCTCCACGACGGACGCCGAGAACAACACCACGCTCGTCAGCTACGACGAGCGCGGCAAGCAGACCGAGGTGAGGATCCCGCGCAGCGGCACCTCGCCGATCACCTACCGCACGACCCGGTACGAGTACGACCAGGTCGGCAACACCACCAAGGTGATCACCCCGCGTGCCGTCGAGGCGGGCACGACCACGGCGTTCACCGCCCGCACCGAGTACGACGCGCTGAACCGGCCCAAGCGCCGGTACCAGCCGTACGACCCCGCGGACGCCCGCCACAACGACCCCGATGTCTACACCGAGACCGTGTACGACGCCGCGGGCCGGGTCGCGAAGACCTCGATGCCGCCCTCGGAGGGCCAGACCGTCCGGAACGACACCGTCTTCGAGTACTTCGACAACGGCTGGACGAAGAGCTCCACGGACCCGTGGGACATCGCCACCACCTACGACTACAACGACGTGGGACAGCAGACGGCCCGGACGCTGACCTCGGCGGGTGGCTCCTCCAACCGCACGATGACCTGGTCGTTCTACCCCGACGGCAAGGTCAGGTCCCGCTCCGACGACGGCGTTCCGGTGGGCAGGTCGGTCGTCCTGGCGGACAACTCCGACACCCAGCACACCTCCGCCACGGGCACCTGGGCCACCGGGAACATCACGGGGCAGCAGGGCTACGACCACCGCACCCACGCGGCCGGCGCCGGCACCGACGCCTTCACATGGGCGCTCGACGTCCCCGAGGACGGCACGTACACCGCGTACGTGCGGTACCCGAGGGTCACGGGCGCCGCGACGACCGCGAAGTACACGCTCAGCCACGGCACGACCACCGAACCGGCGGTCACCAAGGACCAGAACACCGGCAGCGGCACCTGGGTCAGCCTCGGCAGCTACGCCCTCAAGCAGGGCGAGGACACCAAGCTGAAGCTGGAGCAGAACAGCGCCGGCGTCGTCGTCGCGGACGGAATCAAGCTGGTCCGTGACGACTCCGCGGAGACCGACACCGAGAAGCGGACCTTCGACTACACGTACGACGTCAACGGCAACCTCACCGCGATCGGCGACTCGTCCTCGGGGGCGAAGATCGACGGCTACGCCATCACCTACACCGGCCTCAACCAGGTCCGGAAGGTGACGGAGTCGCTGGCCGGGGCCGAGAAGAAGGCGACGTCCTACACGTACGACGCCAACGGCCAGTCCGAGACGGTCACCCACCCCAGCCAGTTCTCCCGGTACACCTACGACCTCCGCGAGAAGGTCAGGACGGTGTCCGTCGGCAAGTCCGCCACGGACACCGACCCCAAGGTGACGTCGTACACCTACACGGACCGTGCCCAGAAGCTGAGGGAGACCAAGGCCAACGGCAACACCGTCGACTACACCTACTACCTCGACGGCGCACTGAAGTCGACGACGGAGAAGAAGGCGGACGGCACCACGCTCGTCGCCTCCCACACCTACGCCTACGACGCCAACGGCAACAAGGCGCGGGACGCCGCGAAGAAGATGAACGCCGACAACCGCTCGGCGTACCTCGACTCCACGACGGACTTCACCTACGACCCGGCCGACCGGCTGACCAGGTCGGTCAAGACGGGCAACGGCGCGGGCACGGAGACGTACACCCACGACGACAACGCCAACGTCATCAGCCAGACCGTCAAGGGTGTCGGCACCACGTTCCAGTACGACCGGAACCGGCTGCTGACCTCGACGACGGCGGGCGTCGGCGCCCAGTACGCCTACGACCCCTTCGGACGCCAGCAGTCGGTGAGTTCCGGCGGCAAGGTCGTCGAGCGGACCGTCTACGACGGCTTCGACCACGTCGTGGAGTCCCGGAAGACGGGCGCCGGCGGCGCGATGAAGTCGACGACATACACCTTCGACCCGCTGGACCGCACCGCGTCGAAGACGTCGGACGGCAAGACCACCGAATTCGAGTACCTCGGCCTGTCCGGTGAGGTCCTCGACGAGAAGGTCGCCGGCGCACTGACCAAGTCGTTCCAGTACAGCCCGTGGGGCGAGCGTCTGTCGCAGACCAAGCACAACACGGACGGCACGACCGAGGACGGCTACTACGGCTACAACAGCCACACCGACGTCGAGACGCTGACCGACGAGAACGGCGACGCCAGGGCCACCTACGGCTACACCGCCTACGGCAACAACGACGCCACCGAGTTCACCGGCATCGACAAGCCCGAGGCCGCCCGGCCGGACAAGGAGGAGTACAACCCCTACCGCTTCAACGCCAAGCGCTGGGACGCCCAGTCCGGCACGTACGACATGGGCTTCCGGGACTACAGCCCGGGCCTCAACCGCTTCACCAGCCGCGACATGTACAACGGCGCCCTCGCCGACATGAAGCTGGGCGCGGACCCGTACACCAGCAACCGCTACGCCTTCACCGGCGGCAACCCCACCAGCCTCGTCGAGCTGGACGGCCACTTCGTCTTCGCGATCCCGGCCATCTACTGGGCGGGGGCGGCACTCGTCACGGCGCTGTACGCGGCGACACCGGAGGGCCAGCAGAACCTGGCCGACGCGGGAGCGGCGCTCGGCAGCATGCTGATGCCGTCCGCCGCCGACACCACGTCGAGCGACTCGTCCGACGAACCGCGGCCCGGCCCCACCCCCAACCCGTCGCCGGGCCCCGCGCCCAGGCCCGCGCCGCGGACCACCGACACCAACAACCCCACGTGCGACCCGACTCCGCTGATCGACGGCGGACGGATCTACGGCGGCCTGGAGGAGTACACGGACCACCAGGGCAACAAGGGATGCAGGGCGACCGGCGCCTTCGCGTTCCTCACCAAGGCCGACCGCAGGTCGCGCACCGGTGCGGGCGGGCTGCCGAGGTGCCCCGAATGCGAGCCTTCCGTCCAGCCGGACGGAATGGGAGAAATCGCGGCAGGAGGCGGAGAGCCGCAGGCGGGCCACCTGATAGGTTATTGGGGGAAGGGCACGGGTCAGGATGTCAAGAACCTGGTTGCATTGCACGGAAGTGCAAACCGGAGGATGGCGAGCAAGGTGGAACGCTTCGGATGGAAGCACCTGACCGGAGACAACAAGCTGATCATGTCGGTCGTGCCCGTCTACGGAGACCCGCATTCGGCGGTTCCCACGCTCGTCCAGGTGGGAATGACCGCATACGGACCGCAGGGTGACATCGTGGAAACGTTCTCGTGCACGGCGGTCAACTCCCAGTCCGGCGTCGGCTCGACCTGTTAGAAGGGGCCCAGTGGTGGCAACGCTCTCAGAGATACAGGCCCTGTTGGGCGAACCCCGGTTCAACTGGTCGGATCCCGCTCCGTGGATCGGCCTTGAGCGGGAACTGGGAATCGAATTCCCTGCGGACTTCCACGAGATCGTGGATGCCTATGGTTCGGTCTCGATCAATGGGCAGTTGTATCTGAAGCACCCCGCCGGACACCTTCTGCATGATCTGGGAACCATGGTCAAGAGGGAGCTCGAATTCTGGGGCGAGGAGGACATGGCCGAGTTCCTGCCGAATCCGGCAGGGACGAAACCCGGTGAATTGGTGCCGGTGGCCACGGCCACGACGGGGGAGATGATTTTCCTTCGCATTCCTGAGGAGACCTCGTCGCCCTGGCGCGTCGTCGTCCAGGAGATGGACAGTCCGTCGTGGACTCTCTACGAGATGACGTTCGGCGAGTGGTTGCTGGCCTATCTCAAGGGGAGGGACGTGACGCTGTGCGTCCGCGACCGCGACCGCGCGCCTGACGGCCCGTTCTACGAGTTCCTGCCCTAGGAACGAATCCACGGAGCCCCACCCTTCATGGGTGGGGCTTCGTCATGCTGTCCAGCGTCCCGCGATCAGCTCGGCCTGCTCCTGCAACGCCGAGACCAGCTCCTGGGCGGCCCCGTTCGACGCCGAACGCAGGACGGCGACACTGATCTCCCGCGCCAGGACCGGTCCGGCCGGCGGGCGTACGACCAGGTCGGGGCGGGGCGCTCCCAGGGCGAGGCGGGGTACGAGCGCCACACCCGTCCCGGCGGCCACGAGGCCCTGGACCACCGCGTAGTCGTCCGTACGCATCGCATGCAGCGGCTCGAAGCCCTCCTGGCCGCACGCCCACGCCAGTACGCGATCGCACGGGTCGTGCGGGTCGGCCGCGCCCACCCACGCCGTGTCGCGCAGATCGGCGAGCGGGACCCGGTCCAGCGATGCGCACGGGTGGTCTGCCGGCATGACCAGGAGGAGCGGATCGGTGAGGAGCGGATGGACCTCGACCTCCTCTTCGAGGTCGAGGCGGTCGCCGGGCTGGGAGAAGACGAGGGCGGCCTGGAGTTCCCCGGCGTGCAACGCGCGCAGGAGCAGGGGGAGTTCGCCTTCGGTGAGCGAGATCTGGACGCCCTGCTGATGGAGGCGCTTGACCGCCGGCGCCAGGAGCAGGGCGCCGGCCGTGGGGAAGGTGCCGATATGGATGGTGCGCATGCCGTGCTCGGCGAGGTTGCGCACCTCGAGCTCGGCATGGCGAAGGCGTTCGAGCACGGCCTCGGCGTGCGGCAGCAGCGTCTCGCCGAGCTCGGTCAGGGTGGCACCTCGCGGTCCACGCTGGACGAGCCGGGCGTTGAAGTGCGCTTCCAGGGACGCCAGATGGTGGGTGATCGTGGGCTGGCTGTAGTGCAGCGCACGGCCGGCGGCGGCCAGCGAACCCTCCTGGGCGATGGAGCGGAGTACCTGGAGATGTCTCACGTCGAGCATATAGAGATCCTATGGAGGGGTCATGAAAAGTCCACCATTCCTCAATGGCTTGAGGGCTGTCAGGCTCCCGGGGTGAACACGCGAACGACCGATCACCGCACCCCGGTCCCCACCGATCCCGGCTCCGGCCAGCTGACCGCCCCCTTCGCCGAGGCGGTGCTCTCCCACGCCGGACGGGACTGGCTGCGGCTGAACGTCCCCGGCCATGCCGCCGCCCCCGGCTCGGACCTCGCCCGGTTCTTCGGCTCGCGGATCACGGCCATGGACTTCCCGCCGCTGCTCGACGGCATCGACCTCGGCGCGGACACCCCGCTCGACAAGGCGCTCGCGCTCGCCGCCGAGGCCTGGGGCGCACGGCGCACCTGGTTCCTGACCAACGGCGCCTCGCAGGGCAACCAGATCGCCTCGATGGTGGCGCCCTCACTGGGCCGCACGCTCGTCGTGCAGCGCAGCGTGCACTCCAGCGTGATCGACGGGCTCGTGCTCTCGGGCATGGACGCGGTCTTCGTCCAGCCCTCCGTCGACCCCGAGCAGGGCATCGCCCACGGCGTGACCGCCATGGACGTGGCAGCGGCACTGGAGCGGACACCCGGCGCCGCCGCCGTGTACATCGTCTCCCCGAGCTACTTCGGCGCGGTCGCCGATGTGCGCGCCATCGCGGACACCGCCCATGCCGCGGGCGTCCCCCTGATCGTCGACGAGGCATGGGGATCCCACTTCGGCTTCCACCCGGGGCTTCCCGCGGGCGCGCTCTCCCTGGGCGCGGACCTGGTGACGTCCAGTACGCACAAGCTCGCGGGCAGCCTGACGCAGTCGGCGATGCTGCACGTGGCGGAAGGCCCGTTCGCGGACCGGCTGGAAGCGCTGGTGGACCGGGCGTTCCGGCTGGTGCAGTCCACCAGCGCGAGTGCCCTGCTGACCGCGTCCCTGGATCTCGCGCGCAGGAGCCTGGCCACCGACGCCGCGGCGACAGCGGCTTCGGTCGCGGCCGCCGACAGGGTCCGCGGTGTCGTGCGCGCGCTTGGCCGGTTCAGGGTGGTGAGTGACGGATTCCCCGGCTTCCCCGACGTCGTCGGCTTCGATCCGCTGCGGATCGCCCTCGACACCCGGGCCGGCGGGATCACGGGGCACGAAGCCAGGCGGCTGCTCTTCCGGGACCACCAGGTCATGGTCGAGGTGGCGACCGACGCGGCGATCGTCGCCGTGGTCGGTGCGGGCTTCGTCCCCGACACCGACCGGTTCCTCGAAGCCCTGCACACCCTGCCCTCCCCGCTCGCCGGATCCGGCACCGACCCGGCGGCCGTACCGCACCTGCCGGTACCCGGCCCCGCGAAGCTCACGCCCCGTGAGGCGTTCCTGAGCCCGACGCGGGTGCTGCCCGCGGAGCGGGCCGTCGGACGGATCTCCGCGGACACGCTGGCCGCGTACCCGCCCGGCATCCCCAACGTCCTGCCGGGCGAGGTCGTCACCGCCGAGGTCGTGGCCTTCCTCCAGCGGACCGCGACCGCGCCGAACGGCCATGTCCGCGGGGCGCTCGACCGGGGCGTCACCCGGCTGCGCGTCGTCGACTGAGACACCCTTCCTTCTCCCTCCGACGACGCGTCCCGCCTGGCGGACGGGGCGATCGACGGCCGCCGGACGGCCGGCGCCGGCGGCACTCAGCGGTGGAGGTGCTGCTGCCAGTCCCGCGGGACGCGGTCGGCCGGGCCCGGGGCCGGCTGGTCGGCCGGGTGGCCGTCCGGCGGGGCCAGCGCCGGGCCGGCGTCGTACAGGTCGTCGGTGGCGTAGTTCCAGAACCAGCTCTCGCCCGGCTCGAAGCTCTGGACGAGGGGATGTCCGGTGGACTTCCAGTGCGCGGTGGCGTGCTGGGCCGGAGAGGAGTCGCAGCAGCCGACGTGGCCGCACTGGGCGCAGCGTCGCAGGTGGAACCACCAGCCGCCCACCGTGTCGCAGTCCCCGCAGCCCGGGCCGCTGGGCGGGGCGCTCGGGTCGATGCCCTCGATCTCGGTCATGCGTGCTCCTCGGCGGTGTCGGTGCCGGTGTGGGTGAGGGAGTCGGTTTCGGCTGCCGGCTCGGAACCCGGCTGGGGGGCGGTCAGCGGCAGCAGCACCTGGAACCGGGTGTCGCCCGGGACGGACTCGACCTGGAGGCTTCCGTGGTGCTTGCTCACGACGATCCGCCAGGAGATGTCGAGGCCGAGACCGGTGCCCTCGCCGACCGGCTTGGTCGTGAAGAAGGGGTCGAAGATGCGGCTGCGGATCTCCTCGGGGACGCCGGGACCCGTGTCGCGGAACTCCACGAGCAGCCGGTCGCCCTCCCGGGCCGTACGGACCGTCAGGGTGCCGTCGCCGCCGTCGCTCCCGATGGCGGACACCGCGTTGTCGATGAGGTTGGTCCACACCTGGTTCAGCTCCGCCGGATAGGCGGGCACGTCGGGGAGGGAACGGTCGTAGTCCTTGACGACGCGTACCCGGGAGCCGATCTTGCCGGACAGCATCAGGAGCGTGCTGTCGAGGAGTTCGTGGACGTCGACCTCACGGTGCGGGGCGCGGTCGAGCTGCGCGTACTGCTTGGCCGCGTCCACCAGATGGGAGATCCGGTTGGTGGAGTCGTCGATCTCGTCCATCAACAGCTCTGTCTCGACCGTGTAGTTGAGCCAGCCGACGGCCCCCGGCAGCACGTCGTCGGCCACGGTCGCCGCCACCTGCTCCAGCCAGTCCGTGTCCAGACCGGCCTGGACGAAGGTGGGCGCGACGCGCCAGCCCTCCGGGATGCCGTGGTCCTCCAGCCAGTCGGCGAGCTCGTCCTCCCGGTCGGACGCCTCCAGCGGGCTCAGCACCGGCGCCTTGGCGACCCGTTCCGCGGTGCGTTCCTGGATCTCGATGAGGTCGGCGAGCGCCTCCCGGGAGTAGGGGCCCTTGGCGATGACCGACAGCTTGTGCCGCATCTTGCCGACCCGCTCCCGGAGCGCCGCCGTGGCGCGGACGGCCGCCGCGGCCGGGTTGTTGAGCTCGTGGGTGAGCCCGGCGGACAACGAGCCGAGCGCGAGGAGCCGTTCACGCTGGCCGATGGCGCGCTGGGTGTTCTTCGAGCCGAAGAACAGCCCTTCGAGGAGGTGCGCCGCCATCGGGAACCACTCGGCCATGATGTCCGCGAACGACTGCGCGGGCAGGACGAAGAACCGGGTGGGCTCGGTCACCCGCATGGAGTTGTTGTACGTCTGGGGCACCCGGTCGCCCAGATACGCCTGCATGGCGCCCGCGTACACACCGCGCTGCGAGGTGCGGCTCACCTCCACGTCGTCGCCGCCGACCCGGCGGTACAGGACGACGGTCCCCTCGATCATCACGTAGAAGCAGGTGGCCGGGTCGCCCTCGGTGTAGACGGGTCCTGGCCCGAACCGTTCCACCCGTCCCTCCGCGCACAGCCGGGAGAGCTGCTCGGGCGAGAGCTTCTCGAACAGGAACAGCGAGCCGATCTCGTGCCGGTCGCAGGGCAGG
This sequence comes from Streptomyces aureus, assembly GCF_001418135.1. Lineage (GTDB taxonomy): Bacteria > Actinomycetota > Actinomycetes > Streptomycetales > Streptomycetaceae > Streptomyces > Streptomyces aureus_A. The sequence continues at coordinate 158 of NZ_LIPQ01000251.1, read as the reverse complement.
ACCTCGCCGCCCGCGTCCGCCCCGCCCGTGCCCAGGCCGTCCGTGTCCCGTGCGCCCGTGTCCCGTCCGTCCATGTCCTGTCCGCTCATGACTGCTCCAGATACCGGTGGACGAGCATCACGGCCATGGCTCCCTCTCCCACGGCGGAGGCGACGCGC
>NZ_LIPQ01000250.1 GCF_001418135.1 Streptomyces aureus | reverse complement strand
CGTACCGCCCCCGATCGCGGCCGCCGCGATCGGGGGCGGTACGGCGACGCTGGTCCAGCAGGTGGGCTCGGACACCCCCGTCGCCGCCTCCTCGACGGTGAACGGCACCAACGTCGCCGCGAGCAGCACGGGCACGGTCGCCGGCGTCGCCGAGGCCGTCTCCCCCTCGATCGTCGAGATCTCCGCGAGCTCCGGCTCCGGCAAGTCCACCGGCTCCGGCGTGATCATCACCTCCGACGGCGAGATCGTCACCAACAACCACGTGATCTCCGGCGCGTCCGAGATCACCGTGCAGCTCAGCAACGGCAAGTCCTACGAGGCCGAGGTCGTCGGCACCGACCCCGACAAGGACCTCGCCCTCATCAAGCTCCAGGGTGCCTCCGGCCTCAAGGCCGCCACCCTCGGCGACTCGTCCAGGGTGCGGGTCGGCGACCAGGTCGTCGCCATCGGCTCCCCCGAGGGCCTGACCGGGACCGTCACCAGCGGCATCGTCTCCGCGCTCGACCGGGACGTGACCGTCGCGAAGGACGACGGCGGCGACAGCCAGGACCAGCAGGGTCGGCAGCAGTACGACCCGCGGCAGGGCTGGCCGTTCGAGTTCGGCGGACAGCAGTTCAACGGCGACACCGGTTCGTCGAAGACCACGTACAAGGCGCTGCAGACCGACGCCTCGCTCAATCCGGGGAATTCCGGCGGCGCGTTGATCAATATGAACGGGGAGATCATCGGAATCAATTCCGCCATGTATTCGCCCAGTTCTTCGAACGGTTCGACGGCCGGCAGCGTCGGTCTCGGATTCGCCATCCCGGTCGACACCGTGAAGGCCGACCTGGAGCGCCTGCGCGCGGGCGGCGACAGCTGACCGGCGACCGGGCGACATGCGACGCTGAGCCCATGACCGCCCAGCGACACGAGCCCGAACGCATCCTCATCGTCGACGACGAGCCCGCCGTACGGGAGGCCCTGCGCCGCAGCCTCGCCTTCGAGGGGTACGGGACGCAGGACGCCGTGGACGGACTCGACGCGCTCGGCCGGATGGAGTCGTACGCCCCCGATCTCGTCGTCCTCGACGTCCAGATGCCCCGCATGGACGGGCTGACGGCGGCCCGCCGGATCAGGGCGGCCGGCTCGACCGTGCCGATCCTGATGCTCACCGCGCGCGACACGGTCGGCGACCGGGTCACCGGACTCGACGCGGGCGCCGACGACTACCTCGTGAAGCCCTTCGAGCTGGACGAGCTGTTCGCCCGGATCAGGGCGCTGCTGCGGCGCAGCTCGTACGCCTCCGCCACGGCCCCCGGCCCCGCCGACGCCGATGTGCTGTCCTTCGAGGACCTGCGGATGGACCTCGCCACGCGCGAGGTGACCCGGGGCGGGCGGACGGTGGAGCTGACGCGGACGGAGTTCACGCTCCTGGAGATGTTCCTGGCGCACCCGCGCCAGGTGCTGACCCGGGAGCAGATCCTCAAGGCCGTATGGGGCTTCGACTTCGAACCGAGCTCGAACTCACTGGACGTGTACGTGATGTACCTGCGGCGCAAGACGGAGGCGGGCGGCGAGCCGCGCCTCGTGCACACGGTGCGGGGCGTGGGATACGCGCTGCGCGGAGGAGGCGGGGAGTGAGAAGTCCCCTCGCCTGGTTCCGCTCGCGGCCGCTGCGGTCCCGGCTGGCGCTCCTGACGGCGACGGCGGTCGCCGTGGCGGTGGCGGCGGTGTCGCTGGCCTGCTGGTTCGTGACGCGGGCGCAGCTGGAGGCGGAGCTGGACTCCTCGCTGCGCAACACCCGGCTCACGGACGAGCAGGCGCGGAGGCTGCTCGGCTCCTGCGCCCCGGGGGCTCAGAACCGCCCGGTGGCCGGGCCCGCGCAGACCCTGCAGATCGTCACCGTCACCGGCGAGCTCTGCACGCTCGGCACCTCCCCGATCCCCGCCCGGGCCGGAGACCTCGCGGTCGCGCGGGGCGAGCAGCCGTTCGCGCTGCACACCACGAACGCCGAGAACGGCACGGAGATGCGGGTCTACTCGTACCCCGTGTCGATCGCCGACCAGCCGGTCGCGGTCTCGGTCGCCCGTCCGCTGGACGAGATCGACCGCTCGATGTCCACCCTGCGCTGGGTGCTGCTCCTGGTCTCCGGGATCGGCGTCGTCGGCGCGGGCGCGGCCGGCCTGTGGGTGGCGCGGACCGGCCTTGAGCCGGTGAACCGGCTGACCGGGGCGGTCGAGCACGTGGCGGCGACCGAGGACCTGACCGTGCGGATCCCGGTCGAGGGCGAGGACGAGATCGCCCGTCTCTCGCGCTCGTTCAACGCGATGACGGCGGCGCTCGCGACGTCCAGGGACCGGCAGGCGCAGCTGATCGCGGACGCCGGACACGAGCTCCGTACGCCGCTGACCTCGCTCCGTACGAACGTCGAGCTCCTCGCGCGCAGCGAGGAGACCGGCCGGGCGATCCCGCCGGACGACCGGCGGGCCCTGATGGCCTCGGTGAAGGCGCAGATGACGGAGCTGGCGGCGCTGATCGGCGACCTCCAGGAGCTGGCCCGGCCGGACGCGGCGCAGCAGGGCCCCCGCGAAGTGGTCCCGCTCCACACGATCCTGCGGGCGGCCCTGGACCGGGCGCGGCTGCGCGGCCCCGAGCTGACCTTCGTGACCGACCTGGCGCCCTGGTACGTACGGGCGGAACCGGCCGGCCTGGAGCGGGCCCTGGTGAACGTCCTGGACAACGCGGTGAAGTTCTCGCCGCCCCGGGGGACCGTCGAGGTGACCCTGATGCGCGGCGAACTGGCCGTCCGCGACCAGGGCCCCGGCATCGCCCCGGACGAGCTCCCGCACGTCTTCGACCGGTTCTGGCGCTCCCCGTCGGCCCGCAGTCTTCCGGGATCGGGCCTGGGCCTCTCGATCGTGGCCCGCACGGTCCACCACGCGGGCGGCACGATCGCCCTGACCCCCGCGGAGGGCGGCGGCACCGTGGCGACGGTGCGTTTGCCGGGGGCGCCCACCCCGCCGCCGTCAGTTGTGGCGGATGAGGGACTCGACGAGGCCTGAGCGGGTGTTCGGGTAGTCCAGGACGGTGATGCCGAGGCCCTTCCAGGTGTTGGCGGTGCCGTCCAGGAAGCCGTGGACCCGGGGGTTGAGGTTGTCGGAGTTCCACCGGGGCGGCAGGGACGCGGACGTGCTGACGAAGTTGATGTACAGCTTGCCGGGCTGCTCGACGGCCTTGCGGTAGTGGGCCTCGATCTTGGGGTACTTGGCGTTCGGCAGGGCGTTCCAGTCGTCCTGGAGCGCGATGGCCCCGCCGTCCCACCACTTGAGGCCGGGCAGGCCGCCGTTGTCGGCGATGAGGACGACCTTGCCGCGGGCCTCGCCCAGGGAGGGGACGGTGTCGCCGACGCGGAACAGCGAGCGCCAGCCGCGGTTGTCGAGGTAGTCGGTGAAGACGGCGCCGAAGGTGGCGTCGGAGTCCGAGGAGTACTCCTGCTTGACCCTCATCAGGACGGTCTCGGAGGGGTGGGCGGCCAGGAAGTCGCGGCAGGCGACGAGGACGTCGCCGAACATCATGTTCTGGTACGAGGCGCCGTGGTGGATGGCGAAGGAGCCGCCGGTGACCCGGCAGCGTACGTCGAGGAACCTGATTCCGAAGGCGAGCTGCTGCGCGATGGTGGTGTTCTGGCACTCGGACCAGGGGCCGCCGAAGCGGGCGCCGGAGTCGTGGGTGCCGGGGATGGTGAGCCGTACGAGCGGGGTCCCGTCCGGGTGAGCTCCCAGCCATGTGCGTGTGTCCACGGCCGCTGCCCGCGCCCCGGGTGCCCCGGCGAGCAGTACGGCTCCGGCCCCGAGGGCCCCGGTGAGAAAGCGTCGTCGCTCCATGGACCGGATAATGACAGGTCCGCGTCAACATTCGCCAGGGTGCGGACCGCCTGCCGAAAAGGGGGCCGCCCTGCGCCGGACCGGCGCGGGACAGCCCCCTTCTTCGAGGACCGGAGCCCTCAGAGGACTACTTGACGACCGTGATGCGGCCGGTCGCCGGGGCCCGGAGCGGCTCGGCGGCCGACGAGTTGGCCGTCAGGTAGGCGATGAAGACGTCGAGGTCCGAGGCGCCGACGAGCTTGTTCGCACCGGTGGCCAGGACCGGGAAGCCGTCGCCGCCGCCCGTGAGGAACTCGTTCATCGCAACCCGGTAGCTCTTCGACGGGTCGATGGGCTCGCCGTTCAGCCGCACCGAGTCGACCACGATCCGGTCGGCGCCCGTCTTCGTCATGTCCAGGGTGTAGGCGAAGTTCTTCGACACCTGGAGGATCTTCGGCGACGCCAGGTTGGCGCCGCTGACCTGCTGCTGGAGCGCGGTGACGAGCTGGGCACCGGTCAGGTCGACCACCGTCATCATGTTGGTGAACGGCTGGACGGTGTACGCCTGGCCGTAGGTCACCACGCTGTCCGCGCCCTTGGTCAGCGGCGCGCGGACGCCGCCCGGGTTCATCAGCGCGAGCTGGGCGCCGCCCTTGTCGGCCGGGGCCATGCCCGCCAGCTGCGCGTCTGCGATGAGATTGCCCAGCGGCTTCTCGATCGCTTCGATGGGGTTCTCGATGCTCTCGGCGATGTGGCCGACGGGACGGTTCGCGATCGGCGCGGCCAGGGCGCTCCAGCGCTTGATCAGCTTGCTGATGTCACCGGCCGGCTCCACGTCACGGGTGACGACGTGGTTGGCGGAGGAGACGGCGGTGCGGACGATGTCCTTCGTACGACGGTCGTAGGTGAGCGTCGTGTCGGTGTAGAGCCTGCCGAAGGAGGCCGCCGACGTGACCGTGCGCGGCTTGCCCGACGGGTCCGGGATCGAGCACGCGTACGCCTGGTGCGTGTGGCCGGTGACCAGGGCGTCGACCTGCGGGGTGACGTTCTTGGCGATGTCCACGATCGGGCCGGAGATGCCGGCGCCGGCGCCCGGGGTGTCGCAGTCGTAGTTGTACGCGCCCGAGGCGGGCAGACCGCCCTCGTGGAGCAGCGCGACGATCGACTTCACGCCCTTGCGCTCCAGCACCTTGGCGTACTTGTTGATCGTCTCGACCTCGTCGCCGAACTTCAGGCCCTTGATGCCCTCGGCGGAGACGATGTTGGCCGTGCCCTCCAGGGTCACGCCGATGAAGCCGATCTTGACCCCGTCACGCTCCCAGATGAAGTACGGGTCGAGCAGCGGCTTGCCGCTCTTCTCGTCCGTCACGTTGGCCGTGAGGTACGGGAACTTCGCTCCCTTGAAGCGCTTGCCCTCCTCGAAGCAGCCCTCGGTCGGGTGACAGCCGCCGTTCTGGATGCGGCTCAGCTCGCGGGCGCCCTCGTCGAACTCGTGGTTGCCGACCGAGCTCACGTCGAGCTTCAGCTTGTTCAGCGCCTCGATGGTCGGCTCGTCGTGGAACAGCCCGGAGAGCAGCGGCGAGGCGCCGATCATGTCGCCCGCGGCGGCCGTGATGGAGTACCGGTGGCCCTCACGGCCCTGCCGCAGATGCGTGGCGAGGTACTCGGCGCCGCCGACGTTCGGGACGAGCTCGGTCGTTCCGTCCTCCTTGAGGCGCGTGAGCCGGCCCGAGGAGCCGGTCGGCGGCTCCAGGTTGCCGTGGAGGTCGTTGAAGGACAGGAGCTGTACGTCGACCATGCGGCCCCAGCCCTTGCCGTTCGAGCCGTGCTGGGCCTGCGTGTCCTGCGAGGCGCCCGCGGGCAGCGCGGCGACCAGCGCGCCGACGGTGGCGAACCCCGCGCCCACGGCGAGTATCCGCCGTGCCGTCCTCTTCTTCTTCCGTGTCGCTGCCATCGCTCCCCTATTCCCCGCGCCCCGCTGCGGGGGCGCCTCTCGACTGCTGACGTGCCAGCGAAGCCTAGAGTCAACGCGCGTAGCGCAACAGGGGGTAGCGGGTTACGAGACAGTTGCCGTCGCCTTTCCCCGGGGCGGCGGCGCATCACCGTAGGCTCGGGTCCATGACTTCCGACGCGGCGCCGGCCCTCGAACCCGGACGGCAGATCCACACCTACGACGAGCTCACGCCCGAGCAGATCCAGGACGTACTGGACCTGCTGGAGGCCGCGGACCAGGCCGACGGCGTGCACGCCGTCTCCGAGCAGGGCCGGCTCTACCTGCGGCACGGCGGCCGTGAGGGCGTGCGGCACTTCCTCCTCACCGTCGGCACCCGCCTCTACGGCTACGCCCAGCTGGAGGAGACCGACCCCATCGAGGCCCCGGCCGCCGAACTCGTGGTCCACCCCTCCCATCGCGGCCGCGGCCACGGCCGGGCGCTCGGCACCGCCCTGCTCACCGCCTCCGGCAAGCGGCTGCGCGTCTGGGCGCACGGCGGGAAGTCCGCCGCCCGGCACCTCGCCCAGGTCCTCGGCCTGACGCTCTTCCGCGAACTACGCCAGCTCCGCCGCTCCCTGACCCCGCTCGACATCCCGGAGCCGGTGTTCCCCGAGGGGGTCACCGTCCGCACCTTCGTCCCCGGCCAGGACGACGCGGCCTGGCTGGCCGTCAACTCCGCGGCCTTCGCGCACCACCCCGAGCAGGGCTCGCTCGTCCAGCGGGACCTGGACGACCGGATCGCGGAGCCCTGGTTCGACCCGAAGGGCTTCTTCCTCGCCGAGAAGGACGGCAGGCTCGTCGGATTCCACTGGACGAAGACCCACGCCGAGGAGCAGCTCGGCGAGGTGTACGTCGTCGGCATCCTGCCCGACGCCCAGGGCGGCGGCCTCGGCAAGGCGCTCACCGCGACCGGCCTGCGGCATCTGGCGGCGCAGGGGCTGCCGACGGCGATGCTGTACGTGGACGCGGACAACACGGCGGCGGTGACGGTGTACGAGCGGCTGGGCTTCGTCACGCACGAGGTGGACCTGATGTACCGCACGGAGTCGTGAACCCCACGCCGTAACAGCTGTGACCCCGGGGGCGGTTGACACCGCCCCCTTCTTTGCACCACCCTTTCACTACTTGATTAGTGAAAGGGTGGTGGAAGCGATCGTGGTCGAGTACCGCAT
>NZ_LIPQ01000025.1 GCF_001418135.1 Streptomyces aureus | reverse complement strand
GGCGATGGGGTGCGGGCGTCGTCATCTGGTCCCTCCAGGGCGGGAGTCGGGGCAACGCGTTCCCCGGCCGGCGGGCAGCGCGGAGACACCCTCGGCGCGGAGCCGGGGCGAGTGGCGTGGACGGTCGGAAGGGTGGACGTCGGGGTGCGGAGCGGACGCACTGCGGCGCGGGGTGCGGGGGACGGGCCACGCCGTTCAAAAGAATTGGTTTAGACCATGCTCGTTGTCAAGTGGCGTCTCAATATGCCGAGTTGCATATGACAGCCTATTGGCTTTGGTCTAGACAACATGCCCGAGCCTGACCTAGTGTCCCCCTGCGCAGTCCGGTCCCACAGGGATGTCAGCCGGCTTCATCGCTGCTGCGCTTCGCGATCGACGGCGATCGCATCCAGGGGCGTTCACCTGCATCTCGGTTCGCCCACGCCCAGAGGGAGCGGTTTCCATGAGCACACCCAGCGCCACGGCCCTGCCCGGCGGCGGCCTGAAGAGCCCGGGTGCGGGCCTGATCACGCTGGACCCGGTCCGGACCGCGCTCCTGCGAGGTCTCGACGAACTGCTCACCGGACTCGCCGAACGACTCTCGGCACCGGAGGTCGTCGGCCCGCCGCTGCTGTCGGTGGAGGGTCTGGCGCGCCTCGACTTCTTCCGCAACTTCCCCCATCTCGGCGTCTCCGCGGGACGCTTCGCCCCGGACGCGCTCGACGGACTCGCGGCCGGCGAGACGCCGGGGGAGCTGCCCCTGCGGCCGACCGGCCATCTGCTGCCGTCCGCGACCTGCTACGGACTGCTGCTCTCCCTGGAGGGCCGGGACGTCGGCGAGGAAGGCCTCCGCCTCTCCGCCGCGGGCCGCTGCTTCCGCAACGAGACCCACTACGACGGACTGCGCCGCCTGTGGGGCTTCCACATGCGCGAGGTCCTGTACCTCGGCACCAAGCAGGGATCCGTCGAACACCTGGAACGGGGTGCCGAGTTCATCCTCGAAGCGGCCGGGCTCCTCGGCCTGGAGCTGAACAGGGCCGTGGCCGACGACCCCTTCTACGACAAGGGCGGATCCCGGGCCAGGCTGATGGCGCTCGACCCGGTCAAGCACGAGTTCTGCGCCCCCGACGGCACGGCCATCGCCTCCGTGAACCGGCACCGCAACTTCTTCGGCGAACGGCTGGGCATCCGCGCGGGCTCGGCGGGGCCGGCGTACAGCGCCTGCGTGGCCTTCGGCGTCGAGCGCTGGATCCACGCGATGATCCTCGCCCACGACACCCCCGAGCAGGCCCTGGACCGGCTCCGCGACGCCCGCGTCCGAAACGAGGCGGCGTCCCGGTCCCCGCATCCCTTTCCCCTTTCCCCACGACAGCTGTGAGCAAGGAGCGACCTCTCCCCATGGAACGCATCGCCGAGTGGCTTCACGAGAAGAACCCCGGCCTCGACGGCCCGATCGCCCACGACGAGGACCTCATCGAGGCGCGTCTCATCGACTCGATGGACTTCCTGGAGTTCATCGACCTCCTTGAGGAGCTCTCCGGGAGCACCATCGACCTCCAGGAAGTCACCATCGACGACTTCCGGACCCTCGGCCGCGTCCAGGAACGTTTCCTGAGCGCCGCCGCCGGCTGAGCGTCCGCAGGTGACGGGCGGTCAGGAGCCGGACCGGGCCGCGGCGCTGGCCGTCGTGGCGACGACCCGGGAGGTGCTGGCCCACCCCGATCTGGACGAGGGCCTGCTGGCCCCGTGGGAACGGCGTCGTCTCACGGGGATACGGCTGCCGAGCCGCCGGGACGACGTACTGGCGGCGCGCCTCCTCGTGCGGCTGTGCGTCGCCCGCGTCACCGGTCTTCCGCCGGACACGCCTGCCCTCGCCCAGCTGTGCCCCGCGTGCGGCGGGCAGGGCCACGGTCGCCCGTACCTGCGCGGGCGCCCCGGGACGGGCGTCAGCCTCAGTCACGCCGACGGTCTCGTCGCGGCCGCCGTGGGGCCGGGCGCGATCGGCGTCGACGTGGAGCCCTCGACGCGCCGCCCCGGCCCCGTACACGTCCTCCGCCGTCTCCTCCCCGAAGCGGACCTCGCGGAGGCCGCGGCCCGACCGGATTCCGGCCCGGCGCTGCTGCGCCTGTGGGTCCGGGCGGAAGCCCGGATGAAGGCCGGCCCCACCGGTCGGGCCGACCAGGACGACATGCGGCTCCACGAGTGGACGGACCGGCCCCGCGCGGCCGTCGCCGCTGTGGCCTGCACGACGCGGATCACGATCGCCTCCGCATGACGAACGTCGTCCCGAGCCGGGTCCGGCACGGCGGCTCGCCCCGACCGGGTCCGGCCCGGCGACGTTCTGAGCTCAGGCGGTCGCCCAGCGTCGCACGCCCTCGCCGTCGCGGGTGAGCCAGGTGCCGTCGCCGAGCGGCACGGCGGTGACCCCCTGCGGCCGTGGGTAGCCGAGTTCGGCCAGAGGCCTGAGGGTGCGGGCGTCGAGCAGGAGGTGGACCCCCTCCTCCGCCCACTGTTCCTCGGCCGCCACCACGAGAATCCGCTCGTCGTCGACGAAGCCCGGGGTGTAGCCGACGAAGCCCCAGTCCTCGGAGAGAACCTCGCCGGCCTCGACGACGACGTCGTCGGCGCCGTCCTGGGTGCGGCAGAGATAGCCTCCGCCGACGTCCTGGCTGATCAGCACCCCGTCGGCGCCGAGGCCGACGTGGGGCTCCTCGGCGCTGCCCGCCGCCCGGACGTCGAGACCGGCGGCGGTGCGGGTGACCAGGAGGCAGTGCGTGCCGTCCTGGCCCATGGAGGCGGTGAGAAACACTTCGGGGCGCGCGTCCGGGAAGTGCTCGAAGGCGTACGTCGCCGAGAAGGACGCCAGGACGTGCTCGGCGAGCACCTCACCGGTGGTCAGGTCGAGGGCCCGGCAGATGTCACCCGCGTACGTTCCGCCGGGTCCGAAGGGCCCGGCCATGGCCGCCAGAAGGACCCGGCCGGCCGGGTCGGGCGCGCACGCGCCGGAGGCCCCGGGCGAGTGCCGCCACTCCTCGTGGTGGTGCGCCCAGCGGACGGTCCCGTCCGACTCGTACACGGTGACGGCCCGCCGGCCGCTGACCGCCAGGGCGCCGCCGGGCAGGGGTGAGCAGTAGGTGCCGGAGGCGTCGTCCGGTGCCGGGAGCCGCCAGGTGGCGCGGTCGGCGAGCACCCGGGACGGGTCGGCGTCGACCCTGCCGACGGTGATCGTGCCCTCGTGCCGGGTCACGAGCCAGGAGGCGCCGTCGCGCAGGAGCAGGCCGTCCATGGTCCCCAGCCCCTCGGTGATGCCGGGCAGGGGCTCGTGGGCGAGCGGCCGTACGGGTACGCGGGGGTGGTTCATCCACGGGCTCCTCGCGCCGACCGTCCGTACGACATGCGCCCATTGTGTGGCCGCCGCACCGCCGATCGGCGGAGTTCCCGGCGCCCGGCCTGTGATCCTGACGACAGGAGGTCGTCGTGGGTGGTAGGTCGGTGGGATGCAGCCAGGCACATCACCGACGGTCACGGTCAGCCCCTTCCTGCGTACGGCCGCCGCGTACGCGTGGCGGCTGCTCGTCGTCGGCGTGCTCGTCTACAGCCTGTTCGCGGTGCTCGGACGGTTCCACGAGATCGGCGTGGCCCTGTTCCTCGGGCTCGTGATCACCGCGCTGCTCCGTCCCCTCGCCGACGTGGTCGCCCGCGGGCTGCCCAGGCCGTTCGCCGTGGCGCTCACCCTCCTCGGCAGCATCGCGCTCGTCCTGGGCGTGCTCGCCCTGGTCGGGGAGGCGGTCGCGGGGGAACGGACCACCCTCGTGCGCGAGTTCCGGGTGGGGGTCGGCCGGATCGAGGACTGGCTGGAGCGGCCTCCGTTCCGGCTGAACCCGGGGGCGTTGAGCGACCTCCAGGCCAAGATCGGGGAGTACCTCTCCAGCCATCGCTCGACCCTGGTCAGTGAGGCGGTGAGCGGCGCCCACCATGTGGTGGCCGTGCTGACGACGCTGGCCCTCGCCGTGTTCTCCGCGGTGTTCTTCATCCACTCGGGCGACCGCCAGTGGGCCTGGTTCCGGAAGCAGCTGCCCGGGTCGGTCCGCGAGCGGGTGGCGGTCGGCGGGCGCGCCGCCTGGCGGACCTTCACCGGCTACACCCACGGGATCGTCCTCGTGGCGGCGGTGAACGCGGTGCTCGTCGGGATCGCCCTGTGGCTCCTCGGCGTCCCGCTCGCGGTGCCCCTGGCCCTCCTGGAGTTCGTCGCTGCGTTCGTGCCACTGATCGGTTCGCCCATCGCCCTGGCGGTCGCCGCCGTCGTGGCGCTGGCCTCGCAAGGCCCTCTGGTCGCCGCGGTCGTGATCGGACTGATCGTGGTGATCGGTCAGATCGAGGGCCACCTCCTGCATCCGCTCGTCATGAGCTGGGCCGTACGGCTCCATCCGCTGGTGGTCGCGATCTCGGTCATCGCCGGTTCGATCGCCGCGGGCATCGTGGGTGCCGTGGTGGCCGTGCCTCTGGTCTCGGTGGTCTGGTCGGTGCACACGGCGCTACGGGACGCCCGCGCGGCGACGGCGGAGACCGGGGCGGCGACGGCGGAGGGCGGCGCGCCGACGACGGGGGACTGACGCACGCCGGGGCCCGTGGAAGCCTGCGCGGAACGCCTCGGTCATCGACGCGTCCGGCTGCGCGAACTGACGGGCCGCCAGTACCCGGTGCGCCGTGAGTGTCCGAAAGTGCATGCCTGATAATCGATCATGCGGCAGCGGGGGGTGACGCACGGCTGTGTGGCTACCGGCATGGGGTCGGACCGCTGCCGCGTCGAGGCTTGGGGGGCCGCATGGGATCGCTGGTTGCGTCAGAGGCTGTAGGGGCACGTGAGGACAGGTTCGCCTGGTTCTGCCAGACCGTGTCCACCGAGGTCATGCCCGTCATGCTCAGAACCCGGCACGCGGCCGAGTTCCGGGCGAGCGTCACGGACCTGAACCTCGGTACGGTGCGGCTGTCCGCCCTGGCCTGCTCTCCGGTGGTCTCGCGCCGCACCCCGGTTCATGTGCGGCGCGGCGATCCCGAGCACCTTCAACTGGCCCTGGTCACCCAAGGTGCGGTCAGGATCTCCCAGCGGGGCAACGACTCGGTGGTGGCGGGGGGACTCGTCCTCACGGACAGCTCACGGCCGAGCGAGGGGGCGTGCCTCGGTGAGCAGAGCGAGTCGGTGGTCCTGCAGATTCCCCGGCAGGCCCTGCCGATACGCGCGGACCGGGTGGACCGGCTCCTGGCGCGGGACCTGCCTGCGGATGTGGGGTCCGGGGCGATCGTCGCCGACTTCCTGAGGACGCTGCTCAGACGTGGCCCGCTCTGCCGCCCGGAGGAACTGCGCGGGCTCGGGACCGTCGCCCTCGACCTGGCCGCCGTGTTTCTCGCGCAGCAGCTCGGTGACCCCCGTGAGGCGCCCGCCGAGGCCCGCGCGCGGGAGACGGTGCGGCGGATCGACCGCTTCATCGAGAACAATCTCGGCGACCCCGGTCTGACGCCCCGGATGATCGCCGAGCGGCACAACATGTCCCTGCGGGGGCTCTACACCCTCCTCGGCGACCAGCCCCTGACCATCTCGGCACGGATCCGACAGAGCCGACTGGAGCGCGCCCACGCCGACCTCGCGTGCGAGGCCATGAGAGGGCAGTCCGTTCAGGTGATCGCGGCGCGCTGGGGCTTCTCCAGCGCCACCGGTTTCAGCCGGGCGTTCCGCGAGGCCTACGGGATCACCCCGACCGAGCATCGTGCGTCGTCCCAGGTCACCCCGCGGCACGGATAGCACAGGAACCCTGCACGTCACGCACACCATCGCGAGCCGCTCGGGCCTAAGTTCACCGCTGGAGACACCATCCCAGCGTGAACGGAGTCACGGGACATGAACGTACGCACCAAGGTCGCCACCGTCGCGGGGGCCGCCGCCCTGGCCTTCGCCGGAGTGGTGGGCTCCGCCGGGCAGTCGTTCGCCGCGTCGAACGGACAGCAGATCCACTTCCACGACAGCAGCGGCCTCGTCTACTCCATCCGCGTCCAGGGCTACAACCAGAACGGCGCCCCGGCGTCGGGCTGCTTCAGCACTCCGGGCAAGGACACCTGGGTCGGGGGATGGTGGTGGAAGGGCGAGGTCAATGTCACCTTCTACAAGGGCAGTTCCTGCTCGTTCGCCACGTACTTCGGTGAGACGAACGCGTGGGTGCCCACCTCGCAGAGCGGTGACTGGACGACCGTCTCCTCCTGACCCCGGGAGGTCTTCAGGCCATGGCGCCGGCTTTCGTCCCGGCCGTGGCCGTAGGACCTCTCACCAGCGCCACTTCTTCAGACGATCAAAAGAATGAGATGGATATGTCAAGCCGTATGGCCAAGTTCGTCCGCCGCGCCGTGGGGACGGTCGCCGCCGGAGTGTTGGTGTCCCTGAGCCTTCCCGCGTCGCCCGCGTCCGCGGCCATCGGGACCGAATGGCAGAGGCTCACCAACTTCAACAGCTCCAAGTGCCTTGAGGTCGGCGGCTGGAGCACGGCGAACGGTGCCGGGACCGGGCAGTGGGGCTGCCACCTGGGGAACAACCAGCTGTGGTGGTTCGGTGGTGCGTCGAAGCAGGTGTTCAACGCCAACAGCGGCAAGTGTCTCGAGGTCGCGGACTGGAGCCGCGCCAACGGCGCCGCCGTCAGGCAGTGGGACTGCCACGGCGGGGCGAACCAGCAGTGGGAGTGGGGCGGCACGACGGTCGACGGGTTCGACGTGGTCGTCCTGTGGAACGTGAACAGCGGCAAGTGCCTCGAGATCGCGGACTGGAGCCGCGCCGACGGTGCCCAGGCCCGCCAGTGGGACTGCCACTACGGGGACAACCAGCTGTGGTACGCCGCCGACGTGACGTGAAGTGAAGTGGAGTGAAGTGACACGGGAGCGGACCGGTGGGAGCACCCCGGCCCCGTGACGCGGGGCCGGCTCGAACGTCCCGCGCCCCAGGGGCCCGCGTCCCGGATGTGGCCCGGGGTCTTGCGCGGGACTCCCGGTCTCTCTACTCTCCCGGCCAATGGTTAGGAATATTTCCTAACCATTGGCCATGGAGGGAAAGGGAGTTGTCATGCGTCGACGAAGCGTCTCGCTTCTCGGGCTCGCGGGTCTGCTGGCGTTGCCCCTGACGGTGCTGCCGCAGGCACAGGCCGCCGACAGTCTGGTGTCCACCGGAAAGGCGGTGACGGCCTCGTCCGTCGAGACCTCGGCCTTCGGGCCCGGCCTCGCGGTGGACGGCAGCGCGGCCACTCGCTGGGCGAGCCTCGAAGGGGTCGATCCGCAGTGGATCCGCATCGACCTCGGGGCGAATCACACGATCTCCCGCGTCAAGCTGAACTGGGAGGACGCGTACGGCAAGACGTACAGGATCCAGACCTCGGCCGACGGCTCGACGTGGTCCGACGTCTACTCCACCACGGCCGGTGACGGCGCGACCGACGACCTGACGGTCTCCGGCAGCGGCCGTTACGTCCGCATGTACGGGACCGGCCGCGGCACCGCGTACGGCTACTCCCTCTGGGAGTTCGAGGTGTACGGCGCGCCCACCGGCACCGGCGGAGGCGGCGGCACGGCCGTCCCCTTCGGCAGCCACCTCAAGCCCTACGCCGCCGGCATGCTGAAGCCCTCCGGCTCCCAGGCCACCCTCGACCAGAAGGTCGTCGAGTACTACAACAAGTGGAAGTCCGCCTTCGTCCGGCAGAACTGCGGCAACGGCTGGTACCAGATCATCTCGCCCGACGCCGACCACCCGTACGTCGCCGAGGCGCAGGGCTACGGCATGGTCGTCGCCGCGACCATGGCCGGCGCCGACCCCGACGCGAAGAAGATCTTCGACGGCCTCGTCAAGTGGAAGATCGACCACCCGTCCGCCATCAACCCGAACCTGCTCGCCGCCGAACAGGACGTCAACTGCCGCAGCGTCAACGGCGGTGACGGCGCCACCGACGGCGACATGGACGTGGCCTACGGCCTGCTCCTCGCCGACAAGCAGTGGGGCAGCGCGGGCACGTACAACTACAAGGACCTCGCGCTCAAGCACATCGCCGCGATCAAGAAGGACGAGCTCAACCCGACGACCAAGCTCCTGAAGCTCGGCGACTGGAGCAGCTCCGGCGACCAGTACTACTACATATCCCGTACCTCCGACTGGATGGTCGACCACTTCCGCGCCTTCCGTACGGCCTCCGGCGACACGACCTGGGACGCCGTGCGCACCGCGCACCAGACCCAGATCTCCCGTCTCCAGTCGACCTACGCCTCCGGCACCGGACTCCTCCCCGACTTCGTCGTCGACACCAACACCACGCCCAAGCCCGCTCCGGGCCAGGTCCTCGAGGACCCCAACGACGGCGCGTACTGGTGGAACGCCTGCCGCACCCCGTGGCGCATCGCGGACGACGCGGTGACCAGCGGCGACGCCACGTCGCTCGCGGCCGCGCGGAAGATCAACAGCTGGATCAAGACGAAGACCGGCGGCGACCCGAACAAGATCGCCATCGGCTACAAGCTCAACGGCACCCAGATCTCGGCGGGCAGCGAGGCCGCCTTCTTCGCCCCGTTCGCGGTGGCGGCGATGACGGACTCCGGCAGCCAGGCCTGGCTGGACGCCCTGTGGAACAAGATGCTGGCCACCCCGGTCGACACCAGCAGCTACTTCTCCGCGAGCATCCAGCTCCAGGTCATGATCACGGCCTCAGGCAACCACTGGGTCCCGTAGCGGTACGGACAGCGCCGTGAGGCAGTCCGTCAGGGCCGCCGTGGTGGCGCCGAGCGGGAACCGCGCGGCGAGCTGCCCGTCGGGGCGCACGACGAAGCCGGTGGCGCCGTCGGGGAGGTAGATCCGCGCGAACTCCCCGGCGGCGTCCCGGTACGCCGGAGCGCCGAGGGCGGGGGCGGTGTCCGGATCGGCTTCCCGGGGGAGCAGGGCGACGACGTCGAGCGGCAGCCGTTCGCCGGCGGCCGCCCTCGCCGCCGCCACCGCCCGCGCGAGCCCGGTGACATCGGCCCCGTACAGCACGGCCGCGTGTCCCGGGCGGTCGCGCAGGACATCGAGCAGCCGCAGCGGGTGGACGGCGATCGGTGTGCTCAGACCACCGCAGTCCGGAGCCAGATCGCCGGGCTGCGGCGCGTCGACCGGCCCGTACGGGGCGCCGGCGAGCGGGCCGTCGCGGTAGCCGACCAGCAGTTGGGCCTCGCGCAGCAGCACGGTCGTGAGGTCGTCCCGGTCGTTCTCGATGCCCCGGGTGGCGTGCCGCACGGTACGGCCGACGACCTCCTCGCCCACCGGGCGGCGCTCGGCGTCGTAGCTGCCGAGCAGCGCGGGTCCGGCCACGCCCTTCACCACGAGGGCGAGCTTCCAGGCCAGATTGGCGGCGTCCTGGATGCCGGTGTTCATGCCCTGGGCGCCCGTGGGCGGGTGGATGTGGGCGGCGTCGCCCGCGACGAAGACCCGCCCCTCGCCGTAGCGGCCGACGATGCGGTGGCTGATGCGGAAGACCGACGACCAGCGCAGCTCGGAGAGCCGGGCCGGGCCCGGGGCCAGCCGGTCGACGACGTCCTGGAGGCGGGACAGCTCGGGGCCGTGACCGCCCTGGAGGCCGTGGGCGAGACCGTCCGGCGGGGCGGTGGTCCGGGACGGTTGCGCCGCGTCGTCCGCTTCGGCCGGCTCGGGCGGCACCTTCATCGACATCCGGTAGCGGCCGGCGCCGGGCAGCGGGATGCAGACGAGGACGTCGTCGAGGGATCCGTCGGCGGCCCGGTGCTCACAGCGGAGCGCGTACCCCTGGGGCAGGTCCCAGTCGGACTCGGCCACCACGTCGCCGAGCATGTACGCCTCCGGGAACGCGTCGCCCTCGTACGACAGACCCAGTGTCTTGCGTACGACGCTGTGGGCCCCGTCGCAGCCGATGAGATAGGGGACCCGCAGCTCCTCGGTGAACCCCGACGCGCCGCGCAGCAGCGCGGTCACCCCGTGCGCGTCCTGGACGAACGAGACGAGTTCCGTCCCGCGCTCGATGTGCGTCCCCAGGCCGGCGACGTACTCCTCCAGGAGCCGCTCGGTCTCGTACTGCGGCAGCGCGGCGAAGCCGTACGGCACGTCCGGTGGCAGCTCCAGCGCGATCCGTGCCGCCTCCGCGCCGTTGACGTACGTCAGTTGGCCGCGCATCGGGACGGCGGCCTCCAGGACGGCGCGGATCAGACCCATCCGGTCCCACAGCTCCAGGGTGCGCGGCTGGATCCCGACGGCCTTGGCGTACGGGAGTCTGGCCGGCAACCGGTCGACGAGCCGGCAGCGCACCCCGTGCCTGCGGAGCTCGGCGGCGGCGCTCAGGCCGACGGGACCCGCGCCCACGATCAGTACGTCGGTGGTGGTGCCGGTGTGCGCCACGGGTGCCCTCCAGTGCCGGCCGGCCTCTCGCCAGGTCCCGTTGTCCATGGTCACCCGCGGCCGCCCGTTCGGCGAGCCGTGCGGTCCGGACCGCGTGCGCGCGTGGGGCGTCTGTACCGGCCGGTGGGTCCGCGGAACCCGCGCCGCGCCCGAAGCCGGGGCGGTGAGGGGTGCACGGGGTCGCATGACTCGAACCGGCGTACGGAACCGGTGGGCGGCGTCCGGCGTCCCTCCCGGGCATGAGCGAGAACCCCGCCCTTGATCCGGACGGCGTCGGCGAGATCACCGAAGGCGGCGAGGCCACCGAAGGCGGAGGCGGCGAGGCCACCGAAGGCACCGAGGTCACCGTTGGCAGCGCTGGACCCGAGGTCACCGATGGCAGCCATGCCGCCGATGGCAACGATGAAAGAAGCGACGCCTCCGACGACGACGGACGGGCCCAGGGCGCCGTCGGCTGTCTGCTCGCCGTCGCCGGGGTCACCGTCGCCGGGGTCTTCGCCCTGCCCCGAGCCTCGTACAGCATCGACGGCGGGTTCGAGGCGCACGCCCGGGACTGGAGCGTCATCCTCGTCGAGCTGCCGCTGATCCTCCTCGCCGGACTCCTCGTCCCGCCCATGACCTGGGCGGCGGCGACGCGGTGGCTCCGCCCGTGGGCGGCGTTCCTCGTCTGCGCCGCCGTCGTCGCGCTCGGCCTCTGGGGCGTCGCGGCGGTGTGGCATCCCCGCCAGGGGCCCGATCCGGGGTACGGGCCCGGCATGTGACCGCCCTGGGAGCAGCGATAGCGTGCCGGGCGGGAATCCCCTCAGGGCGCAGGAAAGAGCGAGGACCTCATGGCACAGGAACAGATCAGTCAGTCCGTCGTCTCCCACCCGGTGGGCCACGTCGTCGGGGGGCGAGAGGAGGTGCGCGACGACGAGTGGGGCGACGTCGAGTCGGTCATCCGGCTGGACGCGGAGGCCTTCGGCCCCGAGGCGCTCGCCGGCCTGGACGCGTTCTCGCACCTGGAGGTCGTCTACCACTTCGACCGCGTACGACCGGACGCAGTCGAGACCGGTGCCCGTCACCCGCGCGGCAACACGGAGTGGCCGCTGGTCGGGATCTTCGCCCAGCGCGGCAAGAACCGCCCCAACCGGCTCGGTCTCTCCCGCTGCGTGCTGGTCCGCACGGACGGCCTGGACGTCCACGTGCGCGGCCTCGACGCGGTCGACGGAACGCCGGTCCTGGACATCAAGCCGTACATGGCCGAGTTCGCCCCGCAGGGCCCGACCACCCAGCCGGCCTGGGCGGACGAGATCATGCGGCACTACTACTGAGCCGGCGGACGCGCGGGCCTCCACGGCCGCGCCGTTCCGGTCGGCGAGGACGAGACCTCCGGCGTACCCGCTCCGGGGGCGGGGGCGAAGCACCGGCCGGGCCGGGGCCCGCACCTTGCGGCGGGCCTCAGCCCTCCACGATGCCCCGGACCACGCCCAGATCCAGGAGGTCGCGTGGGCGCAGGCGGAGTTGGTCCGCCGTGGCGGCGGATTCCTCCGGCGGCCGCTTGAGGATCGACGCGGCCGCCTCCGGGGCGATCACCGAGAAGTAGCTGTCGGGGGTGGCCCAGAGGTTGCCGGGGGCCGCGAGGGCGAGGGCACCGCCCGAGCCGCCCTCGCCGATGAGGAGCGAGGTGACAGGGACGCGCGCGGTGGCGACGGCGGCGAACAGGTCGGCGATCGCCGGGCCCGCGCCGGCGTGTTCCGCCGCCGGGTCGTTGGCCGCGCCCGGCGTGTCGACGAGGGTGAGGACCGGGATCCCCAGCCGGTCGGCGAGCCGCACGAGCCGGGTGGCCGTACGGAAACCGGCCGGGCGGGTCGCGGTCCCGCACTGCGCCGCGTACGCCACCGTACGGCCGTCGGGGAGCCGCCCGAAGCCGCACCGCATCCCCGGGTCGACACCTCCGGCGCGGTCGCCCGAGATCTCCTCAAGGACGGAGAAGTGCGCGTCGAGGTACGCGGCAGCCCGGGGGCGCTCGGCGTGCCGGGCCCGGGCCACCGCCTCCCGGCCGTCGGCGGCGGGCGGCGTGTCCGGGTCGCCGAGCGCGCGCGGCGGCGCCACCGGCCCTTCGGCGGGGCGCGTGAGCAGGGAGAGCCACCGCCCGAGGGTGTCACGGAGCGCGTCGGGCGCCACGATCGCGTCGATGTGGCCGTGTGCGAGCTGCGCCTCCGCGGTGTACGCGGCGGGGTCCGCGTCCGGCGGGCGGACCCGGGAACCGGCGAAGCCGACCTGGGCGCCGGGCAGCGCGAGCACCACATCCGATCCGGCGCCGAGCGTGGCCCAGCCGCCGCCCGTCGTCGGGTCACGCAGGACGGCGACCTGCGGCAGCCCGGCGGCGCGGGTGAGGGCCGACTCGCCCGCCAGGAGCTGGAGTTGGAGCAGCGCCCGCATGCCCTCGTGCATCCGGCTGCCGCCGGTCGCCGGCAGCACGACCACCGGCAGCCGTCGCGCGCGGGCCCGCGCGTGGGCCGCGGCGACGCGCGCACCCGTCCGCTCCCCGAGGGAGCCGCCGAGGAACCCGAACTCGAAGGAGATCAGGACCGCCCGCACCCCGCCGATCCCACCCGTGCCGCAGACCACCGACTCGGTCTCGCCGGTACGGGCGGAGGCGCGCGCGTGCGCGGCCGAGTAGCCGGGCCATCCCAGCGGTCCGTCGTCCGCCAAGGGCCCCTCGTCGAAGGGGAACTCGGTGAAGTCGTCGCCGGCGACGACGGCACGCGGGGCGATCGCCCTCGTCGCCGGCGACGACTTCACCGAGTTCCCCTTCGACGAGGGGCCCTTGGCGGACGACGGACCGCTGGGATGGCCCGGCTACTCGGCCGCGCACGCGCGCGCCTCCGCCCGTACCGGCGAGACCGAGTCGGTGGTCTGCGGCACGGGTGGGATCGGCGGGGTGCGGGCGGTCCTGATCTCCTTCGAGTTCGGGTTCCTCGGCGGC
>NZ_LIPQ01000249.1 GCF_001418135.1 Streptomyces aureus | reverse complement strand
CTGTCGCGCCCCCGGCCGCCCCCGGTGCCGCGGCCCCCGGGGCGCGGGGCGCGACAGGACGCGGGCCCGCTCCCACGTATCCGGTGAAGAGGTCGGCGAGCCCCGCCGGAGGCTCGCGCCAGCCGGAAGGAGCCGGCGGCGCCTGACGGCGTCCGATCCGGATCGAGCGGAGCTTCGGCAGGTCGGTGCGGCGCCGCAGATCGGCGGTGGCCAGGGCGATCCGCACCCCCGTCCAGTCCTCGCCGGTGCGCTGCGCGACCGAGGCGCGCAGCACCAGGCGGCCGGTGCCGTCACCCTGACGGTGGGTGAGACGGTAGGCCGGCACCCAAACGGCGCCGGGCACCCCGTACTCCAGCTCCAGTTCGAGACGCGGCTCCGGCTCGGCCTGCGGCCCGCCATCCGCTTCGACGTCGCCGTCCGCTCCCACGAGGGTCAGGACGGCGGACACCGTGGTCTCCACGTGCGTCGACGGGGTGGCGCTGGAAGCACGGGCGAGCCGGTCCGTGGCGACGGACAGCTCGTGCTCGGCCCGGAGCAGCTCCTCCTCCAGCTCGGCGAGCCGGGCGTGCAGTCCGGTGAGCCGCTCGTCGACGAAGTCGGCCAGCTCCAGCCACGCGTCGACGGGGGTGCGGCGGTGCGGGTCGTCGCGCTTGCGGGCCGGCGGCACCGGGCGCAGCCCACTGACCTCCGCGATCAGTCCCTGCTGCCGGTCCCGGCGCCCCTCCGCCGCCGCGTACGCGTCGCGCAGCCGCTCGACCTCGCGTCGAAGCCCCTCCGGCGCGCCGGAGACGGCGCCCAGCGGCTCGGCCTCGATCTCGACCCGGGCCTCGGTGACCCGTGTCCCGGAGGCGCCCAGGACGCGGGCCCGCAGCGAGCCGGGGTCCAGCGAGCGCGGCAGCCCCGTGACACGCACCCGGCCGTCCGCGGGCACGGGCCCCCGGGCCAGGCGGCGGCAGAGCGCCCCCTGCGCGTACACGACGACCGAGTCGAGGGCCGATCCCCACGTCGAGGCCGGCCCGCTCGTTGCGGTCGACCCGAGCGTTCCGGTCACCCCGGTCGACCCGCTCGCTCCGGTGTTCGTTCCAGCTGCGTCAGCCGTCATGCGCCCCCGCCCCGTCCTGTTCACGCCGTTCCGCTTCGTCAGCGGCGTGACGAAGCCTACGCCCGGGCACTGACACGCACCGAGGGCTTTCCGGAGCCCGCGTGCCGGGTGCGCCCGGGAAGCGCTTCCGGTCCGCTTCGGTGGTTGGCCGGCCCCGGGAGTGGGACGCTGGATGGTGCAGGTCCGTGCCGACCAGACTCGGGAGGGCCCGATGGGACGTGACGTTCCGGCGCTGGAGTTCACCCGTGAAGACCGTCGCCGGTTCCGGAACAAGATGCACACGTGCCTCGACGTGTTCGCGCGGATGCTGCGCGAGTCGCGGTTCGACTTCGAACGGCCGCAGGTCGGCCTGGAGATCGAGCTGAACGTCGTGGACGCGGCCGGCGAACCGGCCATGCGCAGCACCGACGTCCTGGAGGCCATCGCGGATCCCGCCTGGTCGACCGAGCTGGGCAGGTTCAATCTGGAGATCAACCTCGAACCGCGGCGGCTCAGCGCGGGCGGCGGCCCCGACTCCTGGGAGCAGGAGATCCGTGACGCGCTCAACCACGCCGAGCAGCAGGCGGCGGGGATCGGCGCGCACCTGGTCATGATCGGCATCCTGCCGACCCTGGAGCGCAAGGACGCGGGCCCGGCGTCGCTCTCCGAGAACCCCCGCTACCACCTGCTGAACGAGCAGATCTTCGCCGCCCGCGGCGAGGACCTGCTGATTTCCGTGGACGGCGTGGAGCGGCTGCGTACCCATGCGGAGACGATCACGCCGGAGGCGGCGTGCACCAGCACACAGTTCCACCTCCAGGTGTCACCGGACGAGTTCGCGGACTACTGGAACGCCGCGCAGGCCGTGGCGGGCGTGCAGGTGGCACTGGCGGCGAACTCGCCGTTCCTGTTCTCCAAGGAGCTGTGGCGCGAGACGCGCATCCCGCTGTTCGAGCAGGCCACCGACACCAGGCCCGACGAGCTGAAGGTGCAGGGCGTACGACCGCGGGTGTGGTTCGGCGAGCGGTGGATCACCTCCGTCTTCGACCTCTTCGAGGAGAACGCGCGCTACTTCCCGGCCCTGCTGCCCCTCTGCGACGACGAGGACCCGGAGGAGACGCTCGACGGGGGCGGAACCCCGGGACTGTCCGAACTCACCCTTCACAACGGCACCGTCTACCGCTGGAACCGTCCCGTCTACGACGTGGTCGACGGCGTCCCGCACCTCCGCGTCGAGAACAGGGTGCTGCCCGCCGGGCCCACCGTCGCCGACACACTGGCGAACGGCGCGCTCTACTACGGGCTGATCCGGGCCCTGGTCGACGAGGACCGGCCCGTCTGGTCACGGATGTCCTTCGCGGCCGCGGAGGACAACCTGCACACCGCCGCCCGCCACGGCATCGACGCGCAGGTGTACTGGCCCGGGATGGGCGAGGTCCCGGTGACCGAGCTGGTCCTCCGGCGGCTGCTGCCGCTCGCGGACCGCGGCCTCGAACGCATGGGCCTGGAGGCGTCACGGCGGGAGCCCCTCCTCGGAGTCATCGAGCAGCGTTGCGTCAGCGGTCGCAACGGGGCGCAGTGGCAGTCCGAGATGTTCCACCACATCCATGACATCGACCACGCGGACCGGCATCAGGCTCTGCGGCGGATGACACAGCAGTACATCGAGTACATGCACCTGAACGCGCCGGCCCACACCTGGCCGGTCGACTGAAGCGTAGGGCGGGGCGAGCCGGGGCAGGGGCGTGATCATGACCGACACGCCTCCCGGGCACCACGAAGCCACTCCTCATGCCGCCTCTCCCGGTGCCACCACTCCTCATACCGCCACTTCCCATGCCGCCACTTCCCATGCTCCCGCGACGACCTCCTTCGATCCCGCGGCCCCGCCACAACCTCCCTCCTCCCGGCGCCCGTTACGTCAGCTCCTCGCGGCCTCCGTCGGCAACGCGGTGGAGTGGTACGACTGGTACGCGTACACCTTCCTGGCCGCCTACCTCGCGGACCAGGTCTTCCCCAAGAGCTCGGGGAACTCCCTCGTCCCCCTTCTGTCGACCTTCGCCGTCTTCGCCGTCGGCTTCTTCATGCGCCCCGTCGGCGGACTCCTCATGGGCGCGCTCGCCGACCGGCGCGGACGGCGGACCGCCCTCACCGCGACGATCCTCCTCATGGGCGGCAGCAGCCTGCTGGTCGGTCTCACCCCGACGTACGCCTCGGCCGGCGTCCTCGCCCCCGTCGTGCTCGTGATCGCCCGACTCCTTCAAGGGCTGTCGGTGGGAGGGGAGTTCGCGGCCTCGACCACCTTCCTCGTCGAGTCGGCGGGGCCCGGCCGGCGCGGCCTGTTCTCCTCCTTCCAGTACGTCTCCACCTCCGCCGGACAGCTCGCCGCCTCCGGAATCGCCGCCCTGCTGGTCAGTCAGCTCGGTGAGGACCGGATGAACGGCTGGGGCTGGCGGATCCCCTTCCTGCTCGGCGCGGTGTTCAGCCTCGCCGGCTTCTGGATCCGCCGCGGCGCCGAGGAGACCCGGAGCGTCGCCCAGCGCGAGGCTCCCCGTCCGGGGCTCTTCGAGGCCCTGCGCCACCACCCCCGTGCCTCGCTGCTGATCGGCGGCATCACGGCCGGCGGCACCCTCGCGTACTACACGTGGACCTCCTACCTGCCGACGTACGCGGAGCTCAACACCGGCATCGACAAGGCGGACGCGCTGCTGGCCGGGACCCTCTCCCTGGCGTTCTTCGCGCTGCTGCAACCGGTCGGCGGGCTGCTCTCCGACCGCTTCGGCCGTAAGCCGTCCCTGCTCTTCTTCGGCATCGGATTCGCGGTCCTCGGCGTGCCGTTGCTGCGCGCGCTCGACGGCTCGTTCCTCTCGCTCCTCCTGGTGCAGTGCGCGGGCATGGTGCTGCTGACCGGCTTCACCTCGATCTCCGCCGCGGTGAACGCGGAGATGTTCCCCGCGCGCGTGCGGGCGGCGGGGATCGGTTTCCCGTACTCGCTGACGGTGGCGCTGTTCGGCGGCACGGCACCGTATGTGGGCACGCTCTTCAAGGAGTGGGACGTCCCGGGTCTCTTCCCCTGGTACGTGGCCGCCCTGTGCCTCGTCTCCTCGGCGGTGTACCTCCGGCTGCCGGAGACCGCCCACAAGGATCTGGATCGCTGACTCCGCGACCCGCCGACGCCGGGCGGCCCCCTACGAGCGGTCGCTCCGGCTCGCCCGGGGGACGCGCGTGCGACGAGGCCGGCGGCCCTGAGGGCCGCCGGCCTGTGCGGACGACGTGCGGATCGTGGATCCCTGAGGCCGCCGACTCGGTGGATCCCTGAGCCGCCGGAGCGTCCGGTGTTAGAAGACGCTCACGCCGTACGCGCTCAGCGCCTCCGTCACCGGCTGGAAGAACGTCGTACCGCCGCTGGAGCAGTTGCCGCTGCCGCCCGAGGTGAGGCCGAGCGCCGTCGTGCCGGAGAAGAGGGCGCCGCCGCTGTCGCCGGGCTCGGCGCAGACGTTGGTCTGGATCAGGCCGTAGACGATGTCGCCACCGCCGTAGTTGACGGTCGCGTTGAGGCCGGTGACCGTTCCGCCGCGCAGACCGGTGGTGCTGCCGCTGCGCTGCACCGACTGGCCGACGGAGGCGTTGCCCGCGCCGGTGATGTCGCGGTAGCTGCCGTTGTAGAGGTAGACGCGGCCGTCCGCCGCGGAGGCGTTGGAGTGCCGGATGATGCCGTAGTCGTTGGTCGGGAAGCTGGTGCCGGCCCGGGTGCCGAGCACCGTGGTGTTGGACGAGTTGGTGTACCAGGTGCTGCCGATGTTGGTGCAGTGACCGGCGGTCAGGGCGTAGTAGGTGGAGCCGCTGCGGACGTTGAAGCCGAGCGAGCAGCGCCCGCCGCCCGCGTAGATGGCCTGGCCGCCCGCGATGAGCTTGTTGAAGGTGCCGGGCGTCCGCTTGATCTCCAGGCTCGCGGCGCGGTCGCCCGCCGCCTTCTTGATCTTGGCGATCTCGGCGGCGGAGACGGTGGAGTCGGCGGTGAGGACGATCTTCCCGGTCGCCTGGTCGGTGTACCACGCGGTGCCGGGGACGTCGGCTCCGCGTACGGCCTGGTCGGCGACGGCGAGCTGGGCGGCGGTGGCCCGGCCTTCCACGGTCGTGGCGGCGGACGAGGCGGGGACGGCAAGCGCTGAGGCGGCGAGCAGGGCGGAGGCCACGGCGATCAGCCGTGCGCCCTTGGCCGCGCCGCCGAGGGGGGACAGACGCTTGAGGTTCACTGGATCCTCCGGTGGGGGAGTGGGGGAACCGCTGGGTGGGCGATCCCTTCGGTGCCGAGCGGACGGGTCCTTGGTGAGGGAGCCCGGCTCGCCATGAACCTGTCAATCTCGACAGGGGAATCCTCGAATCCGGGCGGCCCGGCGGCAAGAACGCCTTTCGGCCCATCTACACGCGTCCATGTGGTTCAAGCGCCGGGAGGTGCCCACCGGGTCGGGACGGTCGTCGTGGCGGGAGCGGCCGAGTCGGAGTCCGCACATGCTTGCGGAAACTTGCTGATGCCTTTTGAGGGACTGTCACCGGGACGTGAGTCGAGGGTGATCCGAGCTGCCCGGGGGGCGCCAGGGCTCGTGCCGATTCCCCAGTTCAGCCCTGCGGCACAGCCCGATCCCGCGCCTCCCGCGCCCTCGCCACCGCGTCCCGGAGAATGGAGCGCCGGACGCCCGCCGGGGGAGTGGTCCCCGCACGGATCCGGCCGTGCCCCCGGCCGGTCGGCGCGGGCGCGGGCAGGCTCCTCGGCGGTGGCGAGAAGGGGCGGCCACGTGCTCGTGGTCCAGCCGTGGGCGCCCCTCAATGCCGGAATCGTGCCCTCCGTCCGGGTCGGCAGGATGGCCGGTTCCCGTTGTAGCTCGGCGTCAGAGCGCCGTGTACACCGCCTCGACCAGGGCCATCTTCCGTGGGTCGTCCGCGATGCGCGGGCCCATGCGGTTCATCACGTACCCCAGGGAGATCCCCGACTCCGGGTCCGCCAGGCCGCAGGAGCCGCCGAAGCCGTCGTGGCCGAAGGCGCGCGGATTCGGGCCGTACGAGGCATTGGGGCCGCTCAGCCAGAGGCCGAGGGCACACTCCGTGTCGTGGGCGAAGCCCGCGCCCAGAACCAGGTCCCGGCCCGCCCCCTGTCCTTCGCGGGCCCTCTCGGCGGCCGCGGCGGAGAGGATCCGGTGTACGCCGGCCCCGGCGTTCCCGGCGAGGAAGCCGTACAGCCGGGCGACCGCGCGCGCCGTCCCGTGGCCGTTGGCCGCGGGCAGCTCGGCGGCGCGCCACTCGGGGCTGTTGGCCTCGGTGACGCCGACGAGCGGGTTGGCCAGGGCGGCCTGTGCCGCGGGTTCCAGCTGGGCGAAGACCGCAGCCTGTTCGCTCGCGGACGAGGAGCGGGGGTGGACGAGCTCGGCGGCCCGGCCCGCCTCCTTCTCCGGCAGGCCGATCGTGAAGTCGATGCCGAGAGGCCCTGTGATCTCGTCGTGGAGGAAGGCTCCGGGCAGTCGTCCCGTGATGCGCCGGATCACCTCGCCGACCAGGAAGCCGTACGTCATGGCGTGGTAGCCGGACCGTGTGCCGGGCTCCCACCAGGGCTCCGTGGCCGCGAGCCGGGCCGTCGTCACCTCCCAGTCGTAGAACTCGGCGAGCGTGAGCGGCTCGCGCAGGCCGGACAGTCCGGCACGGTGCGAGAGGAGGTGGCGTACGGGAAGCCTCTCCTTGCCGGCGGCGGCGAACTCCGGCCAGTAGGCGGCGACGGGTGCGTCCAGGTCGAGCAGTCCCCGGTCCGCGAGCAGATGGGCGCAGAGCGCCGTCACGCCCTTGGTCGTCGACCAGACGTTGACCACGGTGTCGCGTTCCCACGGGCGCGTACGGGCGGCGTCCGCCCATCCGGCCCACAGGTCGACCACGGTCTCGCCGTGGACCTGGACCGTCACGGCGGCCCCGAGCTCGTCCCTCGTGCGGAAGTTGTCCTCGAAGGCCTCCCGTACGGCGGCGAAGCGGGGATCGCAGTGCCCCTCGGTCGGCGGGGTCTCTTGCATGGCGTCCTCCGGGAGAACTCGGCCGTCGCGGGCAACGCGACAGGTGGAACCGCGGGCAACAGCACGGTCGGCATCGCGAGCAACATCACCGGCAACATACCGACCGGTCGGACAGCGGGGAAGGGCGTGCGCACGGACGCGTACGGCACCATGGCGGGGTTCGCCCGGTCGGTCCCTCCGTGTTGCCGGGGCGACCGGCTACCGGTTGCGTGGACCCGAGGAGTGGCACCGAGGAGGGGCGCCGAGGTGGCACCGAAGGCCCGGAGCCGCGGGAGAAATCGAGGTCGCTCGTGCCCGAGTACCCCCCGATCGCCAACCACGGTCTGATCGGCGACCTGCAGAGCGCCGCCCTGATCTCCGCCGACGGCGCCGTCGACTGGTTCTGCGCGCCCCGGTTCGACTCGCCGAGCATCTTCGCCTCACTGCTCGACCAGGAGCGCGGGGGCCACTTCACCATCGCCCCCGCGCACGACGACGTCACCGTCCGCCAGCTCTACCTGCCCGACACGGCCGTCCTGATCACCCGGTTCCTCACCCCGGAGGGGGTGGGCGAGGTGGTCGACTTCATGCCGGTGAACGACCGGCCGGACGTACCCACCGACCGGCACCGCCTCGTCCGGGCCCTGCGGGTCGTGCGCGGCACCCTCACCTTCGACGTCACGTGCCGGCCGCGCTTCGACTACGGGCGCGCGCCGCACACCCTCGCGCTCGACGGCGCCGTCGCCGGCTTCCACGGCCCCGGTCTCGACGTCCACCTGCGGAGCAGCGTCCCCCTGGAGGCCGACGGGCAGGACGTGCGCGCCACGGTCACCCTCGGGCACGGACAGACGGCCGGCATCGTCCTGGAGACCTCCGCCCCGGGAGCCACCGACCCCGGACCGATCACCGAGGAGGCCGTGCAGGCGGTCCTGGAGGAGACCCGCGTCTTCTGGCACGGATGGATGCGCCGGTG
>NZ_LIPQ01000248.1 GCF_001418135.1 Streptomyces aureus | reverse complement strand
AGCACCGCGGACTCGACCTCGCCTGGAACGCCCTCGCCGGACAGGTCGCCGCCGCGGCGGAACGCGCTCCCGAGGTCGAGTCCGCGGTGCTCCCGCTCCGTGCCCGGATCTCCGTCCGCGCGGGCCTCGGCAATCTCGCCACCGGCCTGCGGCCGCCCGCGACCGGCCACGACAACCCGCACTTCTTCGACGACGCGGCCTGCGTCAGGGCCGTCGTGCTGGCCGTCGTCCACCCCGGCGACCCCCGCGTCGCGGCCGAACTCGCCGAGTTCGACGCCCGGTACACCCAGGACGGCGACGGCGTCCACGGCGCCCGCGCGATGGCGGCGGCCGTCGCCGCGGCCCTCGGCGGAGCGACGGTCGACGAGGCCGTCGAGGCGGCGGTCGCCGAACTCCCGCCCGTCACCGAGATCGGCCGCAACGCCCGGTACGCGGTGAAGCTGGCCCAGACCGCCACGTCGGCCTTCGAGCTGGTCCCGCTCCTGGAGCACCAGATCGTGGACCACGTCTACAGCTACGGCATCGCCGCCGCCGAGACCGTCCCGGTGGCACTCGCCCTCGCCACCGCCGCCCGGGGCGAGATGACGGCCGCGGTCCCGGCCGCCGTCTGCCTCTCCCGGGTCGCCGACTCCGCGCCCGCGCTGGCCGGGGCGCTCACCGGGGCGCTGGGCGGGGGCCGTTCGGTGCCGGCGACCTGGCGCGAGGCGTGCCGGACCCTCGCGGGCTGCGCCCTGCCCCGCCTCGCGGGAACGGATCTGGTGGAACTCGCCGGGCTGCTCGCAGCCACGGAACCACCCGCCCCGGGTGGACAATCCCGACATGACACCCACAACACCCCCGGCAGTCACGCCCGCACTGGATGACCGGATCACCGGCAGTCTCCTAGGGGCCGCCGTCGGCGACGCGCTCGGCGGCCCCGTCGAGGGCTACACCCCCCAGCAGATCCTGGAACGCCACGGCGGGCGCGTCACCGGGATCGTCGGCCCCTGGAACGGCGACGAGTGGCGCACCGCCCGCCCCATCGCCCCGTACCACAAGGGCGACGGGCACGTCACCGACGACACCTTGATGACCCACGCGCTGATCCGGGTGTACGAGAAGGTCCGCGGCCACCTCGACGCGTACGCGGTCGCGGACCACCTCGTCCCGGACCTCATGGGCAACCCCGTCTGGATCCCGGAGCTGGAGGCGGAGGCTCTCCCGCTCCAGCGGATCTTCCTGGCGGAGAAGTGGCTGGTGACGCGTATCCATTACGGCCATGTGGACCCGCGCGAGGCCGGCGGCGGCAACATCGTCAACTGCGGTGCCGCGATGTACATGGCACCGGTCGGGCTCGTCAACGCGGCCCACCCGGAGGCCGCGTACGCCGAGGCCCTCGACATCGCGGGCGCGCACCAGTCCTCGTACGGCCGCGAGGCGGCGGGGGTGTTCGCGGCGGCGGTGGCTGCGGCGTGCGTACCCGGTGCCACACCGGCGTCCGTGGTCGGCACGGCCCTGTCGCTGGCGAAGGACGGAACGCTGGCGGCGATCGAGGCGGTGGCGGAAGAGGCGGCCCGGCACCGGGACTTCGAGTCGGCGCTGACGCCCCTCCGCAAGGCGGTGGCACCGTTCGACTCGGTGGGCCCCGAATACCGCTCCCCCTCCCTCGGCGCCCGTCGCCCGTCCCGTCTCCACGCGATCGAGGAACTCCCGATCGCCCTCGGCATGCTGCTCGTCGGGGAGGGCGACTACCGGCGTACGGTTCTGGGCTCCGTCAACTACGGCCGTGACTGCGACTCGATCGCCACGATGGCGGGCGCGATCGTGGGCGCGCTGCACGGGGAGCAGGCGGTGCCGGCGGAGTGGGCGAAGCGGGTGGCGGAGGCGAGCCGGCTTGACCTGCACGGCCCGGCGCGGGCCCTGACGGAGGTGACCCACGAGATCTTCGCCCAGGACAGGAAGCGCCGCAGGGCCCACGAGCAGGCGTTCGCGGCCCTGACGGGCACGGCCGTCCGATGAACCTCCGCCTGACCTGGGTCCAGCCGGAGGACCTCCTGGGCCACGAACTCCGCCAGGCGGCGGAGGACGGCCGCGACGCCCGCGCCGTCGCGGCCCGCTGGGCGGCGGCGGGCGGCCCGCCCGCCCCGGAGACGGCCGGTGCTTCCGAGGTCCCCCACC
>NZ_LIPQ01000247.1 GCF_001418135.1 Streptomyces aureus | reverse complement strand
CGCGTCGCCCTTGGCCAGCGGGCCGAGGTACTTGTGCTTGAGCTCCTCCGAGCCGGACAGGATCACCGGCAGCGAGCCCAGCTTGTTGACCGCCGGGATCAGGGAGGAACTGCCGCACGCGCGGGCGACCTCCTCGATCACGATCACCGTGGCCAGGGCGTCCGCGCCCGCGCCGCCGTAGGTCTCCGGGACGTGCACGGCGTGCAGGTCGTTGGCGACCAGCGCGTCCAGGGCCTCCTGCGGGAACCGGCCCTCCTCGTCCACCGCCGCGGCGAACGGAACGATCTTCGCCTCCGCGAGCGCACGCACCGACTCCCGGAGCATGTCGTGCTCCTCGGAGGGCCGATACAGGTCGAAATCAGACGAACCTGACACTCTCACTCACTCCCACGCTTGCTAACTACCGTTAAGTAACCCAAAGCGTAGGGCGTGACCCGGTCCCGGACCAGAGCGCGACTATGCTCGGGCAGGCATTCCGCCCGACGTTCACTGGAGACCCGCATGGCCCTGAAGATCACCGTGATCGGCACCGGCTACCTCGGCGCCACCCACGCCGCGGCCATGGCGGAACTGGGCTTCGAGGTCCTGGGACTCGACGTGGTCCCCGAGAAGATCGAGCTGCTGTCCTCCGGCCGGGTGCCGATGTACGAGCCGGGCCTCGAGGAACTCCTCGCCAAGCACGTGGCCGGCATCGAGGGTTCGAGCGGGCGGCTGCGCTTCACCACCTCCTGGGAGGAGGTCGGCGCCTTCGGCGACGTGCACTTCGTCTGCGTGAACACCCCGCAGAAGCACGGCGAGTACGCCTGCGACATGAGCTACGTGGACGCCGCCTTCGCCTCCCTCGCCGAGGTCGTACGCGAAGGGGCCCTGGTCGTCGGCAAGTCGACCGTGCCCGTCGGCTCGGCCGAGCGGCTCGTGGACGTGCTCCCGGAGGGCGTGGAGCTGGCCTGGAACCCGGAGTTCCTGCGCGAGGGCTTCGCCGTGCGGGACACCCTGCACCCGGACCGGATCGTCGTCGGCGTGCAGGGCGAGCGGGCCGAGAAGCTGCTGCGCGAGGTGTACGCCGGGCCGGTCGGCGACGGTTCACCCTTCGTGGTGACCGACTTCCCCACCGCCGAGCTGGTGAAGACCTCCGCGAACTCCTTCCTCGCCACCAAGATCTCCTTCATCAACGCGATGGCCGAGGTGTGCGAGGCCGCCGGCGGCGACGTCGCCAGGCTGGCCGAGGCGATCGGGTACGACGACCGGATCGGCGCCAAGTTCCTGCGCGCAGGCATCGGCTTCGGCGGCGGCTGCCTGCCCAAGGACATCCGGGCCTTCATGGCCCGTGCGGGCGAGCTGGGCGCCGACCAGGCGCTGACCTTCCTGCGCGAGATCGACTCCATCAACATGCGGCGCCGGGGCCAGATGGTCGAGATGGCGCGCGAGGCGCTCGGCGGCAGCACCTTCCTGGGCCGCCGGGTCGCCGTCCTCGGTGCCACCTTCAAGCCGGACTCGGACGACGTCCGTGACTCCCCCGCGCTGAACGTGGCCGGTCAGATACACCTCCAGGGCGGCCAGGTCACCGTCTACGACCCGAAGGGCATGGACAACGCCCGCCGCCTCTTCCCGACCCTCGGATACGCGGAGTCCGCCCTCGAAGCGGTGCGCGGGGCGGACGTGGTGCTGCACCTGACGGAGTGGCGCGAGTTCCGCGAGCTGGACCCTGCGGCGCTCGCCGAGGTCGCCGCCTCGCGGGTGATCCTGGACGGCCGCAACGCGCTGGACTCCGAGCGCTGGCGCACGGCCGGCTGGACGTACCGGGCGATGGGACGCCCGCGCGCCTGAGCCGCGGACACGGGGAAGAGGGGGCGCCACGGCGCCCCCCCTTCCGTTCCCGCGGTCAGGCCGCCGCCGGCCTGATGCGGTTCGTCCGCGACAGGAACTCCGTCTCGCGCAGCGCCCGCGTCACGTTGGCGTGCGCGAGGCCGACCAGTTCCTGGGCGGTCCAGTCCCGGCGGAGGAGCTCCGCGAAGAGCGGGACGTAGCCGACGGCCGGGGCGGTGGTGTGGGAGACGCCCACGCAGTGCGCGCCCGCCTCCGAACGCACCCGGTCCAGGACGTCGGCGACGGCGGCCGGGTCCTCGGTCACCGTGACCATGCAGACGGCGCCGTTCTCGCCGAGCAGGCCCAGGACGTCGTCGGGCAGGCCTTCCGGGGCCGCCCTGGTGAGCAGGGCGGGGGCGCGGGTGACCGCGAGGGCGCGGCGGATCGTGTCCTGGTCGGCGCCGGAGAGGTCCACGGCCAGGCCGATGCGGTTCATCTCCCGTACCGCCTCGCGGGCGAAGCGGTCGAAGCGGGTGAGGTTGACGGCCCGTACGCCCAGGGCGTGGTACGCCCTCAGGGTCGCGGCGGAGGCGCCGAGCGCCGTCCAGCTGACCGGGCCGAGCAGGGCGGCGACGCGGCCGCAGTTGCGGGCGTGGGCCATCTCGGAGGTCGTGTGGGCGAGGCGCAGGTCCTCGGGGCAGGCGGCGACGAGCGCGCGGATGTCGTCGATGCGCCGCAGGGTCCCGATGACGCCCGCCGCGTCTTCGCCCGGTCCGACGTGCAGTGACCAGAACTGGGCTCCGGCCTCCGCCGCGCGGACGGGCGGGAGGTCCTCCGGGTCGAGGGAACGGGGCAGTTCGGTGTGTCCCTCGACGACCGGCTGGGCCGCCAGGATGGCGCGGGCGCGGGACGGCTCGTCGAGCGGCGGGGGTGGCTCGGGGGCTTCGGGCTCCCCGGCGGCGGCAGGGACGGTGGAGAGGGTGGGATGGTCGTCTAGCAGTTCCGCCATGGTCATACTCCAACTCGGCGATGCAGTACCGCCCCGCCGAATTGGGCGGGGCAGTACCGTCCACCGTGCCACCGGCCCCGTGCGGGGGCTCGGCGGGCTGAGCCGTCCGGGTGAACGCCGGGACCGGGCCGGGCGTTCACGCGCCGTCAGGCGCCCGGCGCGTCCAGGGAGTCGATCGTCGCGTTCGACGGTGCCGTACGGCTCCGCAGGTCGCGCGAGACCGCTTCCGCGTCGCGGAGGACGCGGACGGCGTTGGACCAGGTCAGCTTCGCCAGGTCCGGATGCGACCAGCCGCGGTGCAGCAGCTCCGCGACCAGGTTCGGGTAGCCGGCGACGTCGTCCAGGCCGGCCGGGGTGAAGGCCGTGCCGTCGTAGTCGCCGCCGATGCCGATGTGGTCGATGCCGGCCGCCTCGCGCATGTGGTCGAGGTGGTCGGCGACCGTGGCGGCGGTGGCGATCGGACGCGGGTTCCGCTCCTCGAACGCGCGGTGCAGCTTCATCGCCTCGGCGGTGGTGTCGAGGTGGTCGAAGCCGTGCGCCCGGAGGTTCTCGTCGGCCCGCGCGGTCCACTCGACGGCCGCGGGGAGGATGAACTTGGGCACGAACGTGGCCATCGCGACGCCGCCGTTGGCGGGCAGCCGCTCCAGCACGTCGTCCGGGATGTTCCTCGGGTGGTCGCAGACGGCCAGGGCCGAGGAGTGCGAGAAGATCACCGGCGCCGCCGAGGCGTCGAGCGCGTCCCGCATGGTCGTCGCGGCGACGTGCGACAGGTCGACGAGCATGCCGGAGCGGTTCATCTCGCGGACGACCGCACGGCCGAAGGCGGAGAGCCCGCCGACGCCGGGCGCGTCGGTCGCCGAGTCCGCCCAGTCGTTGTTGTCGTTGTGGGTGAGCGTCATGTAGCGCACGCCGAGGGTGTGCAGGGCGCGCAGGGTGGCGAGGGAGTTGTTGATCGAGTGGCCGCCCTCGGCGCCCTTGAGGGAGGCGATACGGCCCTGCTCGCGGGCCGCCTCCATGTCGTCGGCGGTCAGGGCCGGGGCGAGGTCGCCCGCGTACCGCTCCAGGAGCTGGTCGACGATGTCGATCTGCTCCAGGGTCGCGCTGACCGCGTCGTCGCCGGCCAGCCGGCAGGGCACGTACACCGACCAGAACTGGGCGCCGACACCGCCGGCCCGCAGCCGCTTGAGGTCGGTGTGCAGCGCCCCGGTCTGGTCCGCGCCGATGTCCATCCGGTCCAGGTCGTACCGGACGTGCTCGCGCAGCGCCCACGGCAGGTCGTTGTGGCCGTCCACGACGGGGTGGGCGGCCAGCAGCTCGCGGGCCTCGGCGAGGCGGTCGGCCGCGCCGCCGGAGGCCCTGACCGCGGCGCTCACTTGGCGAAGCCGAACGACTCCGCGCCCTCGACCTTGGCCCGCAGCCGCTTGCCCTTCTCGGTCGCCTGGTCGTTCAGCTCCTGCTGGAACCCGCGCATCCTGTCCAGCAGTTCGGGGTCGTGCGCGGCGAGGATCCGGGCCGCGAGCAGGCCCGCGTTCCGCGCGCCGCCGACGGAGACCGTGGCGACCGGCACGCCGGCCGGCATCTGCACGATGGAGAGCAGCGAGTCCATGCCGTCCAGGTACTTCAGCGGCACCGGCACGCCGATGACCGGCAGCGGGGTGACGGAGGCGAGCATGCCGGGCAGGTGGGCGGCGCCGCCCGCGCCCGCGATGATCGCCTTGATGCCGCGGCCCGCGGCCTCCTCGCCGTACGCGATCATCTCGCGCGGCATCCGGTGCGCGGAGACGACGTCGACCTCGTACGGGATCTCGAACTCGTCGAGGGCCTGCGCCGCGGCCTCCATGACGGGCCAGTCGGAGTCGGATCCCATGACGATGCCGATCACGGGGGCGGTGGAGGTCTCGGGGGCCGCGCCGGGGCTCGTGCTGCTCACTCGGTGATCGTTCCTCGCAGATAGCCGGCGGCGTGACGCGCGCGCTCCAGCACGTCGTCCAGGTCGTCGCCGTAGGTGTTGACGTGCCCCACCTTGCGGCCGGGCTTCACGTCCTTGCCATACATGTGGATCTTGAGCTGCGGGTCCCTGGCCATGCAGTGCAGGTACGCGGAGTACATGTCCGGGTAGTCGCCGCCCAGGACATTGCACATCACGGTCCAGGTCGCGCGCGGGCGCGGATCGCCGAGAGGCAGGTCCAGGACCGCCCGGACGTGGTTGGCGAACTGCGAGGTGACCGCGCCGTCCTGGGTCCAGTGGCCGGAGTTGTGCGGACGCATCGCCAGTTCGTTGACGAGGATGCGGCCGTCCGTGGTCTGGAACAGCTCGACGGCCAGGTGACCGACGACGCCGAGCTCCTTGGCGATGCGCAGGGCGAGCTCCTGGGCCTGTCCGGCGAGCTCGCCGTCGAGGTCGGGCGCCGGTGCGATCACCGTGTCGCAGACGCCGTCGACCTGCCGGGACTCGACCACCGGGTACGCGACGGCCTGGCCGTGCGGGGAGCGGACGATGTTCGCGGCGAGCTCGCGCGTGAAGTCGACCTTCTCCTCGGCGAGGACCGGGACGCCCGCCAGGAAGGGGTCGCGGGCGTCCTCGGGCTTGCGGACGAACCAGACGCCCTTGCCGTCGTAGCCGCCGCGCACCGTCTTGAGGATGATCGGGAAGCCCCCGACCTCGGCGGCGAAGGCCGCCGCGTCCTCGGGGTCCGCCACGATGCGGTGCCGGGGGCTGGGTGCGCCGATCTCGTCGAGCCTGGCGCGCATCACCCCCTTGTCCTGGGCGTGCACCAGCGCGTCGGGCCCGGGACGGACGGGGATGCCGTCCGCCTCCAGGGCCCGCAGGTGCTCCGTGGGGACGTGCTCGTGATCGAAGGTGATCACGTCACATCCACGCGCGAAGTCACGCAGCGTAGCCAGGTCGCGATAGTCGCCGATGACGACCTCGCTCACCACCTGCGCCGCAGAGTCCTGCGGGGTGTCACTGAGGAGCTTGAACTTGATGCCGAGGGGGATGCCCGCCTCGTGGGTCATTCGGGCGAGCTGACCGCCACCGACCATGCCGACTACCGGGAACGTCACCCTCTTAGGGTATCCGCACCATCCGTGGACACGCGTCCGGCTGTGGTTTGGCACAAGAACGACGCTGGTGGAGAGCCGGTTGGCCAGCGGTTTCCCCGGTACACGGGCGGGTGACAGGAGCGCTGGTTAGCATGGTTGGGTTGACGTCACCCGGACGTCATCCGGACGGACGGGACAGAGCCATCACCATGAGTGAACCCGGCGCGCTGCGCACGCGACTCGACCGGCTCGCCCGGGAGGTCGCCAAATTCGGGGTGGTGGGCGGTCTCGGCGTCCTGGTGAACCTCGGCGTCTTCAACGTCGTCCGGGGTGCGACGGACATCCCGATGGTCCGGGCCAGCCTGATCGCCACCGTGGTCGCGATCGTCTTCAACTACGTGGGGTTCCGTTACTTCACGTACCGCGACCGGGACAAGTCGGGGCGCACCAAGGAGATGTCGCTGTTCCTGCTGTTCAGCGTCGTCGGCATGGTCATCGAGAACGGTGTGCTCTACGCGGCGACGTACGGCTTCGGCTGGGACGGCCCGCTCGCCAGCAACTTCTTCAAGTTCTTCGGCATCGGGATCGGGACACTGTTCCGCTTCTGGTCGTACCGCACGTGGGTGTTCCGCGCGCTGCCGGCGAAGGAGGCGGTGCAGACCGCCGAATCGTTCCTGGAGCAGGCGCCGCGGCAGGCGGCCCGGCGGCAGCCCGACCGCGTCTGAACCGCAGCTCCTCGAAACCCCGAAACCCCTGGTCAGAACCTCCGGCCAGGGGTTTCGTCCGTGCTGAGGGCCAGTCTGCCCGCCCGTGCGCTGTGGGCGGGCCCGCGCGTGCCGTGGGTGAGCACTCCCGTGTGCCGTGGCGAGCCCGCCCGGGTCAGCGAACGGGGCGCTCCCGGTGCCTGTCCGAGACACTGCGGACCTCCCGGCTCAGGAACAACGCGAAGACCGGCGGCTGCTGCTGGAGGAGCTCCAGACGGCCGCCGTCCGCCTCCGCGAGGTCCCTGGCGACCGCCAGGCCGATGCCCGTGGAGCTGCGGCCGCTGACGGCCCGCTCGAAGATCCGGGCGCCGAGGTCCGCCGGGACGCCCGGGCCCTCGTCGGTGACCTCGATCACCGACTGGTTGCCGGTGACACGGGTCCGCAGGGCGACCGTGCCGCCGCCGTGCATGAGCGAGTTCTCGATCAGGGCCGCGAGGACCTGGGCGACCGCGCCCGGGGTGCCGACGGCCCGCATGCCCTGCTTGCCCGAGTGGACGATGGCCCGCCCCGCGCTGCGGTAGGCGGGCCGCCACTCCTCGATCTGCTGCTTGATGACCTCGTCGAGGTCGAAGGCGACGGCGGAGCCGGTGCGGGGGTCGCGGGAGTTCGTGAGCAGCCGCTCGACGACGTCCGTGAGCCGCTCGACCTGGGTGAGCGCGATCGTCGCCTCCTCCTTGACCGTGTCCAGGTCGTCGGCGAGCGCGACCTCCTCCAGGCGCATGGAGAGGGCGGTGAGGGGCGTGCGGAGCTGGTGCGAGGCGTCCGCGGCCAGGCGGCGCTCGGCGGTGAGCATCCGGGCGATGCGCTCGGCCGAGGCGTCCAGGACGTCCGCGACGCGGTCCAGCTCGGGCACGCCGTACCGCTTGTGCCGGGGACGCGGGTCGCCGGAGCCGAGGCGCTCGGCGGTCTCCGCGAGGTCGGTGAGCGGGGACGTCAGCTTGTTGGCCTGCCGTACGGCGAGGAGGACGGCGGCGATGACGGCGAGCAGCGCGACCGCGCCGATGATCATGAGGGTGCGGCCGAGCTCGGCGGTGACCACCGAGCGGGACTCCTCGACGACCACGGTCTCGCCGCGCTCGCCCTCGGCGAGGCCGCGGGTGACGTCGCCCTCCGGGCGGGTGCCGATCTCGATCGTGTCGCGGCCGGGGATGTGGATCTGGGCGTACCGCTTGGCGCCGCTCTGCTCGGCCAGGATGTCCGGGTTCACCGGCTCGCCGCCGATGAGCCGGCTGTCGACGATGGAGACGATGCGCAGCGCCTCCAGGTCCACGCTCTCCTGGGCGCTGCTGGAGATGGTGCGGGTCTCGACGATGACGAGGGACACGCCGAAGACGGCGATGACGACGAGGACGACGGCGAGGGTGGAGTTGATGAGGCGGCGACGCACGGCTGCCCTCCGGGCGGGAACGGGAGACGCTCCCGACCCTACGGCCCCGGCTGGGCCCTGTCGTCGAACTCCCGTCGTCGCCCGAAGGGCGCGAGCGGGGCCCAGGGGGTGTCTTGCCGATCACGCCGGGCTCGCGGCCTGATCGACAAGACGCCCCCTAGCTCTTCTCGAAGCGGAAGCCGACGCCTCGCACCGTGGCGATGTAGCGGGGGTTCGCCGCGTCGTCGCCCAGCTTCTTGCGGAGCCAGGAGATGTGCATGTCCAGGGTCTTCGTGGAGGACCACCACGTGGTGTCCCAGACCTCGCGCATCAGCTGGTCGCGGGTGACGACCCGGCCCGCGTCGCGGACCAGGACCCGCAGCAGGTCGAACTCCTTGGCCGTGAGCTGGAGCTCCTCGTCGCCCATCCAGGCCCGGTGCGACTCGACGTCGATGCGTACGCCGTGGGTCGAGGGGGCGACGACCGGCTCGGTGGAGCCGCGCCGGAGCAGCGCCCGGACGCGGGCGAGGAGTTCCGCGAGCCGGAACGGCTTGGTGACGTAGTCGTCGGCGCCCGCGTCGAGGCCCACGACCGTGTCGACCTCGTCGGCGCGGGCGGTGAGCACCAGGATCGGGACCGTGTGGCCCTCGGCGCGCAGCCGCCTGGCGACCTCGAGACCGTCCATGCCGGGCAGGCCCAGGTCGAGGACGACCAGGTCCACGCCGCCCTGGAGGCCGGCGTCGAGGGCGGTCGGACCGTCCTCGCGGACCTCGACCTCGTATCCCTCTCTCCGCAGGGCGCGGGCCAGCGGCTCCGAGATGGATGCGTCGTCCTCGGCGAGCAGTACACGGGTCATGGGGTGATGGTAGTCCGCACGGCCGGGGGGCCGGGGCGTGATCCTCAGGGAAGGGGGGAACCCTGGGGATCATGTGGATATCTTGCACATGACCTTCGAATGGGCTTCCGCGGTTGCATTATCGCCTGTGATCCATCTCTCAAGTCCTTCCATATCCGGCACTGTCGTGTCGTATGGTGGCTCGACGTCTGTAGCGGTAATCGGGGACCTTTGGCCAGCTTCACGCGCCAAGGTCCTCTTTCTGCGTGAGGTCGGCCCAGCCGAACCTTGAAGACGGTGAATGACCTGTGGGCCGGGTCCCGGGGCGCGACGACGCATCTCCCGGGGCGTGGATCCCGGTGGAGTCCACTCCGATTCCGCCGGTGCCGGCCTCCCCCACCGGGCGCACCACGCTCACAAGGCGCGCGTCCCGACAGAGCAAGGATCGACATGGCGTCCAGCCTGACGACGGCTTCGGCCGGAACCCCCGGTTCCGAGAAGACGTTCTTCGGCCACCCCCGCGGCCTGGCCACCCTCTTCATGACCGAGATGTGGGAGCGCTTCTCCTACTACGGCATGCGGGCACTTCTCGTTCTGTACCTGGTCTCCGGCGGCGCGGACGCCGCGACCGGCAGCCAGGGTGGCGGCCTCGCCATGACCGCGGCGACGGCGACGGCGATCTACTCCGTCTACGTCTCGATGGTCTACCTGATGGCCATGCCGGGCGGCTGGTTCGGCGACCGCGTCTGGGGCGCCCGCAAGACCGTCACCATCGCCGCCTTCGTGATCATGGCGGGCCACGCCTCGCTCGCGCTCCCCGGCCAGGCGATGTTCTTCGTCGGTCTGGCGCTCGTCGCCGCCGGCTCCGGTCTGCTCAAGGCCAACATCTCCACGATGGTCGGCCACCTCTACGACGGCCCGGACGACCCGCGCCGTGACGGTGGCTTCACGCTCTTCTACGTCGGCATCAACCTCGGTGCCTTCGTGGCGCCGTTCGTGGTCGGCACCGTCGG
This sequence comes from Streptomyces aureus, assembly GCF_001418135.1. GTDB lineage: Bacteria > Actinomycetota > Actinomycetes > Streptomycetales > Streptomycetaceae > Streptomyces > Streptomyces aureus_A. Next base: position 9,936 of record NZ_LIPQ01000247.1, on the reverse strand, counting down.
CGAGAAGGTCAACTGGCACCTCGGCTTCGCGCTCGCCGCGCTCGGCATGGGTCTGGGCCTGGTCCAGTTCCTCGTCGGCACGAAGAGCCTGAGCCCGAAGAGCAACGTCGTCCCGAACCCGCTCTCCCCGGCCGAGCGCAAGGGCATCCTGGTCAAGGTCTCCCTGGTCGTCGTCCTCGCCGCCGCGTTCTACGGCGTCGTCGTCGCCCTGGGCATGTACACCCTGAACTGGGCGCTGGTCCCGATCACCCTCGCCGGTCTGATCATCCCGGTCGCCGTCCTGGTCCGCATCAAGCGCGACAAGGACCTCGACAAGGCCGAGCAGTCGAAGATGACCGGCTACATCTGGTTCTTCGTCGCCGCCGCCGTCTTCTGGATGATCTACGACCAGGGTGGCTCGACGCTGTCGCTGTTCGCGGACGACAAGACCGCCGACACCGTCTTCGGCCTCGGCTTCCCGGCCACCTGGTACCAGTCGCTGAACCCGCTGTTCGTCATGGCGCTGGCCCCGGTCTTCGCCTGGCTGTGGCTGTGGCTGGCCCGTAAGAACCAGGAGCCGAACACCATCGTGAAGTTCGCGATGGGTCTGGTCCTCGTCGGCGCGTCCTTCTTCGTCTTCATCGTCCCGATGAACATGGCCGGTGGCGGCGACAAGGTCTCCCCGATGTGGCTGGTCTCGATCTACATGATCCAGACCATCGGTGAGCTCTGCCTCTCCCCGGTCGGCCTCTCCGTCACGACGAAGATGGCGCCGCAGAAGTACGCCTCCCAGATGATGGGTGTCTGGTTCCTCGCCGTCACCGCCGGTGACTGCACCACGGGTCTGCTCTCGCTGGCCGGTGTGGACCTGAACGGCACAGGGATCATCGCGATGGAAGCGAGTCTCGCCGTCCTCGCGGGCTTCGCGATCTACATGTACCGCAAGAAGGTCCAGACGCTCATGGGCGGCGTCCACTGACCTCCCCCGTACGGCCGTGAGGGCCGCCGCACCGGATCGGTGCGGCGGCCCTCCGCCGATTCCGGCCCCGCGTCAGCGCCTGAGGCGCGCCCACGGGGTGAACGTGAACACGGCGCCGCCGAGCAGGATCACCGTGCCGGCGACGAGGGCGAGGGCGCGCAGGGCGCCGTCGCTCTCGGCGCCGGTCTCGGCGAGGTTGCCGCCGTCGGAGCCGCCGGAACCGCTACCGGAGCCGCTGCCGCCGCCCGACCCGCTGCCGGAGCCCGAGTCGTCGCCGGAGCCGCCCGAGGCGCCGCCCGCCTGCTTGCTCGTGTCGAGTTCGAGGGAGGCCTTGACGGCGCCCTTCACCTTGCACGGGATGTCCATCGTGGAGGTGCCGAGGGTGACCTTGATGGTCAGCGTGCCGGGGCTGAGCGTGGACGTGCCGGTCGCTCCGGGCTTGTAGGTGCCCTTCATGTCCGGCAGGTCCACCGGGTCCCCCAGTTTCAGCGCGGTGGGGTTCGGGGGTCCCGAGACGTTCACCGTGCCGCTGTCGGCCCCACCGATCCTGACCGCCATGGAGCCCTTCAGGGCGCCCGCGGGGAGGGCGGCGGGGCTGTTCATGACGCCCTTGGCCGTCCTGACCGTGAGGTCGTACACACCGCCGTTCTTCTTGGCGTCGATCGTCACCTTGCCGTTGATCGGGTCCGGGCCGGGGGCCGTGCAGCCGAACGTGACGGCGACCTCCTTGCCGGGGAAGGACGTCTCACCGCCGCCCCCGCCGCTCGCGCCGCCGCTGGAGGATCCGCCGGAGGCCGAGCCGGAGCCCGAACCGGAGGATCCTCCGGTGGACGAGGTCGAGGAGCCACCGGTGTTGTTCGAGCCGCCGCCGGTCGTGGTGGAGCCGCTCGCGGCGCCGCCGCTCGCGTTGCCGCCCGACGTCGTCGTCGTACCGCCGGTGGTCGTCGTGGACCCGCCGTTCGTGCCGCCCGTCGTCGTACCGCCACCGCCGGCCGTGACCTTGATCCTGGCCGCGACCGGCACCGCCTCCTTCGGGGCGCACTTCGTGTCCGTCGACAGCGGCTTGGACACGTTGATCGTGTATGCGGCGGGGGCGAGGGTGATCTCGCCCGCCTTCGTCAGCTTCAGCTTCCCCTTCATCTCGGGCAGCACCATCGGGCTGTTCTTGGGGATCGGCGGGTTCTTCCGGGGACCCTCCATCGCGACGGTGCCGGTCCCGGCGCCGCCCACGGTGAGGACGCCGGTCGGCTTGACCGTGTCCGCGCCCAGGTCGAGCACGTCGGGGTTCTTCGACGCGGCCTGGACCGTCTTCCAGACGATCTCGACCTCGTCGCCGACCTTGGCCTCCGCCGGTGCCGTGATCAGCACCTTCGTCGTGCCCTGCACGGGCGGCAGCCCGGAGATGGGCGGCGGGATGCACTCCGTCCTGTACGAGACCTCGGCGGCCTGGGCGGGGCCGGCGGAAATCATGATCCCCGCGCCGCCGAGCATCAGCGCGACTCCGGCCGCGCTCATCCTCCGTTGCGTACTCACGCATGTCCCTTCGTCGTCGGGCTGCTCTCTGGGGCTGACGGTGCGGAGTCAGGACTGAACCACGGCAGGACCGCGGTCGGTTCGTCGTCCCCCTGGCCCCGTGGCGCGGAGTCGCGCGCGGGGTCGGGGGCACGTGTACGGAGCCGGGCCAGGGGCGCGGTCCGGGGCCGCGCCCCGCGCCGGGGCCGGACGGGGGCCGTCGCCGGGCGGACGCGGTCCACCACGGCCATCCCGATCCGGAACAGCGCCGCCGGGACGACCACGGCGAGCAGCAGCCAGAAGAGCGTCACGCCCCAGGGCCTGCCGACCCCCCACGGCTGCTCGACCAGGACCTTGCCCCCGTACCGCACGGAGACCTGGTAGTCGCCGTGCGCGCCCGCCGTCAGTTCGACGGGGAGCCGGACGAGGGCCTTCTCGCCGGGGGCGATCGTGCCGCGCCACTGCCGTTCCTCGTACTGCGGCGCGAACACGCCGTGGCTGGAGCCGACCTGGAAGACCGGGTCCTTCACGGGGGCGGAGCCGAGGTTGCCGACGGTGAAGACGACCTGGCGGCTCGGCGGCGCCCCGAACCAGGTGAGGAGGCCGCTGGAGCCGTCGAGGCGTACGGCGGCGAGGACGGCGAGCCGGCCGTCGCCCGAGGCCTCGGGGAGCGGCGCGACGGGATGTCCGGCGACGGTGAACTCCCGGTCGACGGCGTCCTGCTGGCCGGTCACCCCGGCGACGTGCACCACGCAGGGGCAGGGCTTGGGCGGTTCGGCGACGGGGAGCTTGGCGCTGAAGCCGCCCCGGGCGTCGACGGTGGCGGCCCGGCCCTCGGTGTTGGCGCAGGAGTTGGTACCGCCGATGACGCCCTTGTCGGGCGCGGCCTGGCCGCAGATCAGCAGCATGAGCAGCGCGCCCGGTTTCCAGCCGCTGCCGCTGACGGTGACCTCGCCGCCCCTGCCGCCCTCCGCCTGGGAGAGCTCGACGGCGGGACCGGGGGCCGCGACGGCGGGGACGGCCGGGAGGAGACCGAGGGCGAGTACGGTCACGAGCGCCGCCGCTGTACTTATCCACCTCATGTGCGCACTCCCGCCGGGGCTCGCTGGGTACGGGACCTGCCACGCCGCCGTACCGCGTATCCGCCGCCGCCCGCCGCGAGCAGCAGCAGTCCGGCCGCCCCGGCGAGCGCCGGGCCCGCGGCGAAGGAGGCCTCGGCGCGGGCGGTGGCCGGGGCCGCGCCCTCGGCGGTGGCGGTCAGCCGGACGGTGACGGCGTCGAGGGCCGGCGGGTCGGGCCAGGCTTCGGTACGGGTGGCCCGCTGACCGGGCTTCAGGGTGAGCGGCAGGGGCCTGCCCGGCCGGTCGAGGACGGTGCCGAGGACGCCTTCGGCGCGCACCGCGAGGGTCGGGGCGAGGACGGTGGTGCCCCGGTTGACCAGGGTGTAGCGGAGGGCGCCGGTCGCGGTGTCGACGTGGACGTCCTCGACGGTGAGCGCCGCGAGCCGCGGGCCGCTGACCCGCAGCCGCAGGTCGACGCGTACCTCCCGGCCGGCCGCCGAGGCCCGTACCGTCCCCCGGTGTTCGCCGGGCGGGGTGTCCGCGGTGACGGTCACGGCGAACGGCACGTCCGCCCGGGTCCTGGCGGGCACGGTCACCGTCCGGGCGGCGAAGGAGACCGGTGCGCCCTGCCCGCTGAGCCGTACCGTGAGCGGCCGGGCGCCCGGGTTGGTCAGCGACAGGGTGTCCTGGAGGACGCTGCCCGCGGGGCCCTCCAGGTAGGCGTACGGCCGCCCGGCGGCGGGCGCCGCCGTCCAGGAGGCCGGGGTGCCGGAGGAAGCCGCGGCCCGGACGCCGGTGGGGGCCGCGGCCCGGACGTCGGCGGAAGCCGCGGCCCGCACGTCCGAGGGGGCCGCGGTCCGGGCGTCCGCAGGCGCCGCCGCGACCGCGCCGACGAGGGCGGTCGCGACGGCCACGAGCCCGGTGCGTGCCGCCGTCCGCATCAGCGAGCCGTGCGCCGCGTGAGCCAGAGGACTCCGGCCGCGCCGGTGAGGAGGACGGTGCCGCCGAGGGTGCCGAGGGCCACGGCGGAGTCGAGCGGGCCCGTCTTGGGCAGTTCGGCGCCCGTGTTCTCCTCGTCGTCGCCCTCGCCGGCGGGCGGCGGGGTGCCGGAGCCGCCGGAGAGCCCCGTCACCTCCAGTTCGAGGGAGGGCCCGGGGTTGTTCTTCGGGGTGCAGACGGCCGCGTCCATGCCGAGCGCGTGCACGGTCAGCGTCCCGGCCGTGAAGGTGACCTTGCCGTTCTTCTTCGGGGTGTACGTGCCCGTGAGCGTGCCGATCCTGATCGGGGTGTCGGGCGGGATGGCGGCCGTGTTCGGCGTTCCCTTGACCTTGACGGTGCCGGAGTCGGCGCCGCCGAGGACGAGGTCGGCGCGCGGCGTCATGACGCCCTTGGGCAGTTCGACCGGGCTGTCGGACACGCCCTTCTCGAACGACATCGTGATCGTGTACGCGCTGCCGTCCCTGACGGCCTTGATGTCGACGGGCGAGACGGCGCCCTTGGGGCCGATCTTCGTCTCACAGGCGTAGTTGACGTCGACGACGGCCGCCTGGACGGTCGGCGCACCGGCGAGCACGGCCGCGCCCGCCACCGCGACCGCCGCCGTGAACGCGGCGGTCGTTCTCCTCCGGTTCGGCTCCTTGGACACCCCGAGCACCCCTCACCGCAATGAAACTGACGGTCTTTCAGATTGGGCGTCAAGGTACGCCCGGGGCCTTGCGGAGGGAAGAAGAGGGACGGTGAAAGTCCTAGGCGGGTGCGGAGAGTTCGGCCCAGACCGTCTTTCCGGGGGCGCCGGGGGTGCGCTCGATGCCCCAGTCGAGGCAGAGCCGCTGCACGATGAACATGCCGTGGCCGCCCGGGCGCCCGGACCGGTGCGGGGTGCGGGGCGCGGGAGTTCCGGCGCCCCGGTCGGTGACTTCGAGGCGCAGGACCTTGGGCAGGCGCAGGACGCGGAGGCGCTCGGGGCCCTCGGCGTGCAGGCAGGCGTTGGTGACGAGCTCGGAGACGACGAGCAGGACGTCCTCTGCGGCGGCCCTGCGGTCGGCGGTGGCGGCCGGCAGCCAGCCCCACTCGTGGAGCGCTGACCGCGTGAAGTCACGGGCGAGCGGCACGGTGCCGCTGGTCTCGCCGAGGGCGAGCGTACGGACGTCGGAAGCTTGGTCCATCAGCGCTTCACCTCACCGATCGACGGGACAGAGGGCGGGACGTACGGGCGGTGCGGGGCCGGGTCGTGGGGGCGGGTCCGGCGGACGGCTCAGCCGGGCAGGGCTGTGGCGAGTGTCTCGTGCACGGTGAAGACGGCGTCCGCGCCCGTGATCTGGAACACCCGGGCCACCGCGGGCCGCATCCCCACGAGATGGACGCCACCACCGGCGGCGTCCGCCCTCAGCCGGGCACCGAGGAGCACGTTGAGCCCGGTCGAGTCGCAGAACTGCAGGCCCGAGCAGTCGACGACGAGCCGCGAACGGCCCGCGTCCAGCGCCTGGTCCAGGGGGGAGCGCAGCAGCTCGGCCGAGTAGTGATCGAGCTCACCCACCGGAGCGAGGAGTTCGCTCCCGTTCACGGTCCGGACCTCGACCCGCAACCGCGCGGGCGGTGCGCTGCCGATGTTCTCGCGGTCCATGGCCGTGCCTCTTTCGCTCTCGCGGATGCCGACTGACGTTCTCGAACCCTACAAGCGGGGCACCCTTCGATGCACACGAGGTCCACCACATAACCGGACAAAGCGGATTATCGATACTTGCGGCCTCCGCCGTCGAGCAGGTAGGGCTAGTAGGGAACACCCGACACGACCGGCCCGGAGGCGCCGCAAACCGCAGCAAGAACCCCCGAAGGAGACCCATGTCACCCCGGCTCGACGCCCCGCGTACCCCCGACGCGCCGTCGGCAGCAGTCCCCCACGACCACCCGTTCGGTCACCCTGCCGAACTCCCCCACGAGATCGTTTCCGAGCTCCCCCACGACCGGGCGCTCGGACTCCCCCTCGACCGGCCGCTCGACGACATCGGACCGGTCGACGCGCGCGCCCTGTCGAAGCAGCTCTTCGCCCGGCTCGCCGAGCTCGAAGAGGGCACCCACGACCACGCGTACGTCCGCAACACCCTCGTCGAACTGAATCTGGCCCTGGTCAGGTTCGCCGCAGCGCGCTTCGGCACCCGCAGCGAGCCGATGGAGGACATCGTCCAGGTCGGCACCATCGGCCTCATCAAGGCGATCGACCGCTTCGAACTCACCCGCGGTGTGGAGTTCCCCACCTTCGCGATGCCCACGATCATCGGCGAGATCAAGCGGTTCTTCCGCGACACGTCGTGGTCGGTGCACGTGCCCCGCAGGCTCCAGGAGCTGCGGCTCGACCTCGCCAAGGCGGGCGACGCGCTCGCCCAGCGCCTCGACCGCGCCCCGACCGTCGCCGAACTCGCCGAGGAACTCGGCATCGCGCCGGAGGAGGTCGTCGAGGGCATGACCGCGAGCAACGCGTACACCGCGAGCTCGCTCGACGCGCAGCCCGACGAGGAGGAGGGCCCCGGCGGCGAGGCCACGCTCGCAGACCGGCTGGGCTACGAGGACCACGGCCTCACCGGGATCGAGTACATCGCCTCCCTGAAGCCGATGATCGCCTCACTGCCCGCCCGCGAGCGGCACATCCTCTCCCTCCGCTTCGTCTCCGGCATGACCCAGTCGGAGATCGGCACGGAGCTCGGCATCTCACAGATGCACGTGTCCCGGCTGCTCGCCCGCACCCTCGCCAGGCTGCGCCGGGGGCTCACTCTGGAGGAATGACCTCCACCGGCTTCCCCGAGCCGCCAAAATGGCTGCGGAAAGGGCCCGTTCACGGTCTTTCGACCCGTGACGGGCCCTTCCGCATGCCACGCCCCGAGCCACTCCTGCGGAAGCGCGCACGAGCAACCGCGCGACCGCAGGGCCTTGTTGACGCGGCGTCCGGAATGGGCCACATTGAGCCCCGGGGTTCAGGGGGGATTCACATGTCTTCTGCGTACGCGGAACTGGAAGAACGCATGCGCGGCCGGCTCGGGGGCAGGGAGTGCCTCTACGTGCCGTCGTGCCGCTTCGGGCTCTACCTCGCGCTGCGGCACTGGTGCCGGCCCGGCGGGAAGGTGCTGATGTCTCCGGTCAACGACGACGTCATCTTCTTCGTCGTCCTGGCCGCCGGGCTGCGCCCCGTCCAGGCTCCGCTCGACCCCCGGGACGGCTCGATCGACACGGCCGCCGTGCCCGAGTCCGTCTGGCGGGAGCTCTCCGCCGTCCTCACCACCAATCTGTACGGAAACCCCGACCCGGCTCCCGAGCTGCGGGGCCACTGCGACCGGCTCGGCATCCCGCTGATCGAGGACGCTGCCCACGCGATCGGCTCCACCGTCGGCGGACGGCCGGTCGGCACGTACGGCGAGGCGTCCGTCTTCAGCCTCTCGAAGCACACCGGCGCCAAGACCGGCGGCTTCCTGGCCCTCGCCGACCCGGCGCTGCGCGAGGAACTCGCCGCCGCCCGCGAGGCGTTGCTGCACCCGACCCGCCCAACCGCCGAACTCACCCACCTCGTACGGCCGTACGCCGAGTCCACCCTGCGCGGACTGCGCCTGGTCGGGGCCGCGCGGGCGGCCGTCCGGCGGCTCGGACTCGAGGAACGGGAGGAGATCCGGATGCCGCTCCGCGCCGAGGAGCTGACGCGGGCCCTCACGGCGGCGCCCGCGCTCGAACCGTTCCACTCCTGGGTCCGGGTCGACATGCACGACTACCGGCTGCGGCCCGGAGCCGGCCGGCTCCGCCGCACCATCCGCAGGTTCGCCCGGCTCGACGACGTCCTCGACGCCCACCGGGCGGGCACCGCCCTGCTCCTGGCCGGCGAGTACGGCACGGCGGAGGTGGTCCCCGGCGGCGTGCCGAAGGAGTCCCCGGCCGGCCCGTCGCCGCAGCCGCTCTACCGGGTGCCGCTGCTGGTCGAGGACCGGGACGCGGCCGTCGCCGCCCTCGCCCGGCGCCGGATCACCACCGGATACCTCTACGACCCGCCGCTCGACAGCTACGCGGGAGAGGCCTTCACGGACCCCTCCCCCGCACCGGAACCGGCCGCCTGGTTCGCCCGGCACGCCCTGCCGGTGGACCCGCGCCGCGCGGCCGAGGCCCTCGCGGTACTGCGCGGCGCCGGGATCCGCCCGGCGCGGCCGTCGATGGCCGCCGGCGGGTCGCGGTGACGGAGACGGTACGGCTGCGGGGGTCCGACCGGGACGACGCGGCGAGCACGGCGGGGACGGCAGGCACGGTGGGGACCGCAGGCACGGCGGGGACGGCAGGCACGACGGGGACGGCAGGCATGGGGGGCACGGCGAGCCACGAACCGGCGCCGGCCGAGGCGAAGAACGGCGAAGGCCGCGGCAGGGGCGGGGACGGCGCGGTCTCCGACTGGGGCCCGGCCTCCGGCTCCGGATCCGATTCCGGCTCCGGCTCCGGCTCCGGCTCCGGCTCCGGCGACGACTCCATGTTCCGCAACGCCTACGCCCTGATGCTCTCCACCGGCGTCTCGGCGGCACTCGGGCTCGGCTTCTGGCTGATCGCCGCCCGCTACTACTCCGAGGAGGCCGTCGGCCAGGGCTCCGCCGCCATCGCCGCGCAGCGGATGCTCGCCTCGATCACGGCGACCACCCTGTCCGGCGCGGTCGTCCGGTACGTGCCCCGGGCCGGCCGCGCCACCGGCCCGCTGGTCGTGCGCCTGTACCTGGTCAGCACCGTCGTCGTCGCCGTGGCCTGCGGGATCTTCCTGCTCACCCTCGACCTGTGGGGACCCTCGTACGCCCCGCTCGGCACCGTCTCCGCCGGGATCTTCTTCACCGCGTCCGCGGTCGGCTGGGCCCTGCTCACCCTCCAGGACGGGGTGCTCACCGGGCTGAGACGGGCGTTCTGGGTCCCCGTCGGCAACGCCGTCTTCTCGCTCGGCAAACTCGTCCTGCTCGTCCTGCTCGCGACCGCCGTGCCGATCCTCGGCGTCTTCGTCTCCTGGGCGGCGGCGATCGTGCTCTCCGTCCTGCCGCTGGGCTGGCTCGTGTTCCGCCGGCTCATCCCCCAGCAGGCCCGCGCCGACCGGGACCGCGAGCCGCCGAGCATGCGGGAGATCGGCCGGTTCATCGCCGGGGACTCCGTCGGCGCGTTCTTCAGCCTCGTCATGATCAGCCTGCTGCCGGTGATGGTCGCCGTCCGCTTCGACGCCGCCCACAACGCCTTCTTCTACACGGCGTACACCGTCGGCGGCACCATGGAGTTCATGGCCATCAACATGGCCTCCTCGCTCACCGCGCACGCCTCGCACAGCCCCGAGTCCCTCGCCGAGGGGGTGCGGGGGGCGCTGCGCCGCATGGTGATGCTGCTCGTCCCCGTCGTCCTCGTCCTCGTCGT